>NZ_JBICXU010000030.1:0-99838 GCF_043200435.1 Streptomyces sp. NPDC048416 | reverse complement strand
ACGCTCGGCTGGGAAACCCCAGCCGAGCGCCTGCATAAACTGCTCGCGGCCTGATCAACACGACCACGTGTTGCAACGACCCCTAGAAACCGCCGAGGAGGGGTGCGGGCCCTTCATGCGTACCCGTGGAGCTCGGCTCCGCCAGGCGGTGCTCAGCTGCCGAGGATGGCGCGCGCGAGCTTGGCGGTCTCGGTCGGCGTCTTGCCGACCTTGACGCCGGCGGCCTCAAGGGCCTCCTTCTTCGCCTGGGCGGTGCCGGAGGAGCCGGAGACGATGGCGCCGGCGTGGCCCATGGTCTTGCCCTCGGGCGCGGTGAAGCCCGCGACGTAGCCGACGACCGGCTTGGTGACGTTGGCCTTGATGTAGTCGGCCGCACGCTCCTCGGCGTCGCCGCCGATCTCGCCGATCATCACGATCAGGTCGGTCTCGGGGTCGGCCTCGAACGCGGCGAGCGCGTCGATGTGCGTGGTGCCGATGACCGGGTCGCCACCGATGCCGACGGCGGACGAGAAGCCGATGTCGCGCAGCTCGTACATCATCTGGTAGGTCAGCGTGCCGGACTTCGACACCAAGCCGATACGGCCCGGCTTGGTGATGTCGCCCGGGATGATGCCGGCGTTGGACTGGCCCGGCGTGATGAGACCGGGGCAGTTCGGGCCGATGATGCGGGTCTTGTTGCCCTTGGAGTTCGCGTACGCCCAGAAGGCGGCCGAGTCGTGCACGGCGATGCCCTCGGTGATGACGACGGCGAGACCGATCTCGGCGTCGATCGCCTCGACGACGGCGGCCTTGGCGTGGGCCGGCGGCACGAAGAGGACGGAGACGTCGGCGCCCGTCTTCTCCATCGCCTCGGCGACGGAGCCGAAGACCGGGACGTCGATGGGGGCCCCTCCCTGGCCATTAGGGCCTTGGGGGACGTCGAAGTCGACGGAGGTGCCGGCCTTGCGCGGGTTCACGCCACCGACGATGTTGGTGCCGTCGGCCAGCATGAGCTTGGTGTGCTTCATGCCCGTGGCGCCGGTCATGCCCTGGACGATGACCTTGCTGTCCTTGGTGAGGAAGATAGCCATGGTGGTGTCTTAACCTCTTCCCTTACTTCGCAGCCGCGAGCTCGGCGGCCTTGTCGGCCGCGCCGTCCATGGTGTCCACGCGCTGCACCAGCGGGTGGTTGGCGTCGCTGAGGATCTTGCGACCCAGCTCCGCGTTGTTGCCGTCGAGACGGACGACGAGCGGCTTGGTGACCTCTTCGCCCTTGTCGGCGAGCAGGGCCAGCGCCTGGATGATGCCGTTGGCGACCTCGTCGCAGGCGGTGATGCCGCCGAAGACGTTGACGAACACGGACTTGACGTCCGGGTCGCCGAGAATGATCTCCAGGCCGTTCGCCATCACCTGGGCGGACGCGCCGCCACCGATGTCGAGGAAGTTGGCCGGCTTCACGCCGCCGTGGGCCTCACCGGCGTACGCGACGACGTCCAGGGTGCTCATGACGAGACCCGCGCCGTTGCCGATGATGCCGACCTCGCCGTCGAGCTTCACGTAGTTGAGGTTCTTGGCCTTGGCGGCCGCCTCAAGGGGGTTGGCCGCGGCCTTGTCCTCAAGGGCCTCGTGCTCCGGCTGACGGAACTCGGCGTTCTCGTCCAGCGACACCTTGCCGTCGAGGGCGAGGATGCGGCCGTCCTTGGTCTTCACCAGCGGGTTGACCTCGACGAGGAGCGCGTCCTCGGCGACGAAGGTCTTCCACAGGGTCACCATGGCCTCGGCGACGCCCTCGGCCACGTCGGCCGGGAACTTCGCCTGGGCCACGATCTCGCGGGCCTTCTCGATGTCGACGCCGTCGACGGCGTTGACCGGGACCTTCGCAAGGGCCTCGGGGGTCTTCTCCGCGACCTCCTCGATGTCCATGCCGCCCTGCACCGACGCCATGGCGAGGAAGGTGCGGTTGGTGCGGTCGAGGAGGTACGAGACGTAGTACTCCGCCTCGATCTCGGGAGACAGCTCGGCGATCATCACCTTGTGGACCGTGTGGCCCTTGATGTCCATACCGAGGATGTCGGTGGCGCGGGCGACGGCCTCGTCCGCGTTGGCAGCCAGCTTCACGCCGCCGGCCTTGCCGCGGCCACCGACCTTCACCTGCGCCTTGACGACCGACTTGCCGCCGAGACGCTCAGTGGCCTCGCGCGCCGCCTCAGGCGTGTCGATCACTTCACCGGCCAGCACCGGTACACCGTGCTTGGCGAAGAGGTCCCTCGCCTGGTACTCGAACAGGTCCACGCGCGTCCGTCCCTTTTCAGTGGTATCGCGGTTGCGTTGTCTGCTGGGCGTGCCGCGAAGGGCAACGTGACGGCGCTGTCACTGAGGGAGGCGTACACGGTGACCGAGTACGCGGCATGTCCGTCTCGCAGGTTATCTCCGTGGGACCTGGGTCCCTAAATCGCAGATCACACCTGAGCGGTGATACCTGTCACAGATCCCCTGCTCAGGGCGCGCCCCGGTATGACGTCCCTCACGCCTCGGGTATCGGCAGCGGCCGGCGCTCGATGGCCGCCGCCATCACTTCGGGGAACAGGTCCGGCGTGCAGGCGAAGGCCGGGGCGCCCAGGGCGGCGAGCGCGGCGGCGTGCTCGCGGTCGTAGGCGGGGGCGCCTTCGTCGGAGAGCGCGAGCAGGGCCACGAACTGCACCCCGGCGGCCTTCATCGCCGCGACCCGCTTCAGCATCTCGTCCCGTATCCCGCCCTCGTAAAGATCACTGATCAGAACGACCACCGTGTCGGCAGGACGGGTGATCTGCGACTGGCAGTACGCGAGGGCCCGGTTGATGTCGGTGCCTCCGCCGAGCTGGGTGGCGAACAGGACGTCGACGGGGTCGTCGAGCTCATCGGTGAGGTCGACGACGGCGGTGTCGAAGACCACCAGACGTGTCGCGATCGAGCGCATCGAGGCGAGCACGGCGCCGAAGACGGAGGCGTGGACGACGGAGGCGGCCATCGACCCGGACTGGTCGACGCACAGCACGACGTCCTTCTTCACACCGCGCGCCGCCCGCCCGTACCCGATCAGCCGTTCGGGCACGACGGTGCCGTGTTCGGGCAGGTAGTTCTTGAGGTTGGCCCGGATGGTGCGGTCCCAGTCGATGTCGCGGTGGCGGGGCCGGCTGACCCGGGCGCCGCGGTCGAGCGCGCCGGTGAGGGTGGCGCGGGTGCGGGTCGCGAGCCGCTTCTCCAGTTCCCCGACGACCTTGCGCACCACGGCGCGCGCGGTCTCCCTCGTGGTCTCGGGCATCGCCTTGTTGAGCGAGAGCAGGGTGGCGACGAGGTGCACATCGGCCTCGACGGCCTCCAGCATCTCCGGCTCCAGGAGCAGCGCGGCCAGCCCCAGCCGTTCGATGGCGTCGCGCTGCATGACCTGCACGACGGAGCTCGGGAAGTACGTACGGATGTCGCCGAGCCAGCGGGCGACGGACGGCGCGGACGCGCCGAGCCCGGCGCCGCGGTCCTTTCCCGCGGTGCCGCCGCCGTACAGCGCGCCCAGCGCGGCGTCCATCGCGGCGTCCTGCCCGGCCAGGGCGCGGCCGGTCCCCTCGGCGCCGGACTCCCCGCCGAGCACGAGCCGCCAGCGCCGCATCCGCTCGTCGTCCCCGGACGGCACGCCGGTCATCAACTCGCCACCTCCATACGGTTGTTGGTGTCGTGGCGCTGGTCCGCGCGGTCGGAGCCACGGGAGGGGTCAGGGCCACCGGGTCCGCGCCGGCCGAGCAGCAGGTCCAGGACGGGCAGTACGGCGTCGGCGCGGGCGGTGTCGAGGCCGGCGCCGAAACCGGGGGCGGTGGCGGTGGCGTCGCCGGGGCGCTCTGCGCGGCCCCGCCGCGCCAACTCGCCCAGTGTGCGCCGCACACCGGCCTCATGGGCGGCGAACGTGCGGCGCAGCAGCGGCAGTACGTCGGTGAACACGTCGGGTGCCACCCGCGTCAGCCAGCCGTCGACAAGGCCGAACAGCCGGTCGTCGTGGACCAGGAGCATGCCGCCGCCCGAGCCCTCGCCGACGAATCCCTCGATCCAGGCGGCCGCGTCGACCGGCGCCGTTCCCGGGGAGAGCGCGAGCCCCATGTACCGGCTCGCGTCCTCGCTCCGGATCCGGCCGTCGTCGAGGAGCAGCCGCACCGCGCGGCCGCGGATGACGCCGGGCACGGTGTCCCGCGAGGCGAGCCGGACGAGCACGGCCGACCAGCGCTCACGGAGCCCGCCCGCCGCGGCGCGGGACGGATCCGCGAGGAGGCCCATCGCGGTGTGGACGTCGTCCAGACGCGTACGCATCTGGGCCGCGCCGTCCGCGTCGAGGCCGGCGCAGGCGGGCGGCAGGCCGACGCAGACCCGCTCGGCGAGGCCCGCCGCGACCTGCGCGAGACCGGCGGTGGCGGTGCCGCGTACGTCCCCGTAGCGCAGGGTGCGGGCGAGGGCGGGCAGCGCCTGGGCGAGGTGGGCCACGTCCGTGTCGAGCGCGGCCCGGTCGGCGAGGGCGCTCATCACCACGCCCAGCGCGTCCGGCAGTTCGGCCAGGAGGCAGCGCTCGGCGAGCGAGGTGATGTCGCCGAGCGCGGTCGTGGCGACCGCGTCCGCTTCCGCTTTCGCGGTGGCCGCGGCCAGGACGGTGGTGCCCCAGATGCCCGCTTCGGCGATCCGCACCGACAGCTCGGGCTCCCAGCGCAGCCGCCAGTTCTCCCGGAAGGTGCCGGTGGAGCGCGCCTGAATCTGGTGGCCCCAGCCGACGCCGAGCAGCCGCAGCCGGTGCAGCAGCCTGCTGCGCCCCGCGTCGGTCTCCTTGCGCAGATCGAGCTCGACCTCCCGCTCCGCCGCCTCCGGTTTGAGGCGCAGGCTCCGCTGGGCCCGTACGAGATCGCGCTGGAGCGGGACGGCGGGCGCCGCTGCGGGCACCTCGCCCAGCACGTCCCCCACGATCAATCGGTCCTGGATCAGGGCGAGCGGCACGTCGGAGCCCTCGCACATCACGGCCCGCACGGCGTCCGTGGTCTCGGCGAGGCCCGGCAGCGGGCGGCCGCGCATCGCGGCGAGCGTCCCGGCGAGCCGGACGGCCTCGATGACGTGCGCCGACGACACCTGACGGTCCTCCGCGCGGAGCAGCCCGGCCACCTTGGTCATCCAGCGCTCGATCGGCCGGTCGGGGGCGCTGAACAGATGCCCGTACCAGCCGGGCGATTCGATGCCCGCGCCGTAGCCGCTGCGCCGGGCCAGCCTGCGGTGCGTCCACGGCACCCAGGTCAGTTCCGCCTTGACCTTGGGCAGCCCCTTGAGCAGCGCGCGATCGGCGGCCACGGTGTACGTACCGGCGAGCGCGGGCACGTGCCAGGCCCCGCAGACCACGGCGACGTCGGCCCCGAACTCCCGTGTGGCGGCGCGCAGTTGCTGCCGCATGTGGGCCTCGCGCGTCAGATCGCGCGGATGGCCGCCGTCGCCGTACGTCTCGCGCAGCGCTGCCATGGCATCGCCGAGCGCGGCGAACGGCGCCCGCGGGTCCGCCCCGGTGTCGCGGTGCTCGACGACGTCCTCCCACCAGCGCTCGGGGTCGTCGTATCCGGCGGTCCCGGCGAGCGCGCCGATCGGGTCGATCCGCAGGGCGCCGTCCGCCGCTTCGGGGCCCTCGGGGCTCGCGGGGCCGCCGTCCTCCAGAGCGAGGGAGTGGGCTGCGGGCAGGTCGATGAGGCGGACCGCCGCGCCGTTCTCCAGAGCCCATCGGATCGCCACCCACTCCGGCGAGAACTCGGCCATCGGCCAGAACGCGGCCCGGCCCGGGTCGTCGACGACATGCGCGAGCAGCGCGACGGGCGGTCGCATGGCCTCGTCGGCGGCGAGCGACAGCAGCGCGTCGCCCTCCGGCGGCCCCTCGACGAGAACGGCCCGCGGCCGGGCGGACTCCAGTGCGGCGCGCACCGCCCGCGCGGAACCGGGCCCGTGATGACGCACCCCGAGCAGCAGCGGCCCTTCCGCACGGAGCGGGGCGGCGCCCGTGCCGGGCGTGGTCGTGGCGGCGCCCGTGCCGGGCGTGGTCATGGCGGTGTGCGTGCCGGGCCTGGCCGTGGCGGTGCCCGTCCCAGGCGTGGTCATACGGACACCTCGCGGCAGGCGCGGTAGAAGTCCTTCCAGCCCTCCCGCTCGCGGACCACCGTCTCCAGGTACTCCTGCCAGATGACGCGGTCCGCAGCCGGATCGCGCACGACGGCGCCGAGGATGCCGGCGGCCACATCGCCGGACCTGAGCACACCGTCGCCGAAGTGCGCGGCGAGCGCGAGACCACCGGTGACCACGGAGATCGCCTCGGCCGTGGACAGCGTCCCCGAGGGGGACTTGAGTTTGGTGCGGCCGTCGGTGGTCACCCCGTCGCGCAGTTCACGGAAGACGGTGACCACCCGGTGGATCTCCGCCATGCCGTCGGGAACGGACGGCAGGTCCAGCGAGCGGCCGAGCTGGTCGACCCGGCGCGAGACGATGTCGACCTCGGCGTCCGCGGTGGCGGGCAGGGGCAGGACCACCGTGTTGAAGCGGCGGCGCAGGGCGCTGGACAGCTCGTTGACGCCGCGGTCACGGTCGTTGGCCGTGGCGATCAGGTTGAAGCCCCGCACCGCCTGCGTCTGCGACCCCAACTCCGGGATCGGCAGCGTCTTTTCGGACAGGATCGTGATCAGGGTGTCCTGCACGTCGGCCGGGATGCGGGTCAGCTCCTCGACGCGCGCGGTCATGCCCTGCGCCATGGCCCGCATGACGGGGCTCGGCACGAGCGCGTCACGGCTCGGGCCGTGGGCGAGCAGCTGGGCGTAGTTCCAGCCGTAGCGGATCGCCTCCTCCGGGGTGCCGGCGGTGCCCTGCACCAGGAGGGTGGAATCGCCGCTTACGGCCGCCGCCAGATGCTCCGACACCCATGTCTTGGCGGTGCCGGGCACGCCGAGCAGGAGCAGCGCCCGGTCGGTGGCGAGCGTGGTGACGGCCACCTCGACGATGCGCCGCGGCCCGACGTACTTCGGGGTGATCACGGTGCCGTCGGGCAGGGTGCCGCCGAGCAGATAAGTGGCGACGGCCCAGGGCGAGAGCCGCCAGCGCGCGGGGCGCGGACGGTCGTCGGCCGCGGCGAGCGCCGCGAGTTCGTCCGCGAAGGCGTGCTCGGCATGCGGCCGCAGGGCCTCCTGGGGCGGGGCTTCCGCGCGGGATGCCGCATGGCCTTCCGCGCGGGATCCGCCGTGGGATGCGCCACGGGATGCGGCCTGGGACGCGGCGCGTGCGGACTCGGTTGCGGATCCGCCCGCGGACCCGCTTTCGGACACGGTCATGGCTCCCCCTCCAGATCGTTCGAGACGTTCGGCCGGCTTGTGCTCCCACGGTGCACCACGCCACTGACAATCACCCGCCCCCGGGGCATCACCGCAGGTCAGAGGAAGTTGCCAGGCGATTGTCAGTGGTGACACGTACCTTCGGGAACATGACTCAGCAGGGGGTCCGCTGGACGGCGGAGCAGGTGCTGGCCCTGGCGCCTGACGACGCGTCACGCACGGCGGGGAGCAGGCTCGGCGCGGCCGGGCCGTGGTCACAGAGCGGGTGCGACCGATCGGGGGCGGTGTGGGGGTTGTGCGAGGGCAGCGGCGGCAAGCCGTACCGGACGGTGATCGACACGAACGGCCCGGGATACCAGTGCACTTGCCCGAGCAGAAAGCTGCCGTGCAAGCACGCGGTGGGCCTGTTGCTGCTGTGGGTGGAGGACGAACGAGCGGTGCCGGTGGCGGCGGTGCCGGAGTGGGTGGAGCGGTGGCTCGACGGCCGCGGGGAGCGTGCAGGGCATGGGGAGGGCGGCCCAACGGACGGTGACAGCACGGTCGTCGACCCGGAGGCGGCCAGGCGACGCGCCGAGAAGCGGGCCGCCCGGGTCACGGCCGGAGCCACGGAGCTCGAACAGCGTCTGGCGGATCTGCTGCGCGGCGGAATCGCCGCCGCCGAGCGGCCCGGCTACGGCCTGTGGGAGGAGACGGCGGCACGCATGGTCGACGCGCAGGCGCCCGGACTCGCGGCGCGGGTGCGGGAGTTGGGCGCGACCGTGGGGTCCGGCCCCGGCTGGCCGATGCGCCTGCTCGAAGAGTGCGCGCTGCTGCACCTCCTCGACCGGGCGTGGCTGGGCCGGGATGCCCTGCCGGAGCCGCTGGCGGCGACGGTGCGTTCGCATGTCGGCCTGCCCACCCCGCCTCGGGCTCGGACACCGGCGGTCCGTGACAGCTGGCAGGTCCTCGCCCAGTACGACACGGCCGACGCGAAACTCACCACGCGCCGGATCTGGCTGTACGGAAGGGAGTCGGGCCGCTGGGCCATGGTCCTGGACTTCGGCGCGGCGGGCCGCGCCCCGGGCATCGCGCTGCCGGTCGGCCTCGCGATCGACGCCGACCTGACGCCGTACCCGGGCGCGGGCCGGCTGCGGGCCGCCCTGGGCGAACGGTACGCGGCCCCGGTCGCGCCCGACGGCCCCCCGCCGGGCGGCACGACGACCGAAGCGGTCGAACGGTACGGCCGTGCACTCCAGGACGACCCGTGGCTCGATGCATGCCCGGCGATGCTGACCGAGGTCATACCCGTCCCCCCGCAGGACGGTGACGGCGGCTGGCAACTGGCCGACGCAAAAGGCGACTTGGCGCTCCCGGTCGCACGAGCCGCCACGGCGCGGGCCGGCCTGTGGAAGCTCCTCGCCCTGTCCGGCGGGGCCCCGGTGACGGTGTTCGGCGAATGCGGTCACCGGGGCTTCACCCCGCTGGCGGCTTGGCCCGAGGGCGACCGGGAGGCGGTGGCGCTGACGTGAGGGACCGGCCCGAGTCAAGAGACGGCGCGAAGGGGGTTCGATGACCAGCGCGACCATCGAGAGCGCCGGGGACACGGCAGCGGAGTCCTGTTCCTGGGAGGAGCTGGTGACGGCGGCGCTCCTCGGCACCGACCGCCGACCGGCGGCCGGTACGCCCGGAGAGCTCCTGGACGCCGCCGCGACACAGACCGTGCGCCGCAGGGCGGGGCTGGTTCCGGCGACGGCGGGGGAACGTCCGCCGGCCGCGCCCGTCGATGAGCGGCCCGTACCGCCGGAGGCGGCCCGGCGGCGTCTGGCGCTGCTCCTCGCCGACCGTTCGTCGCCCGCGCACGCCGGCGGCCGGCGCGGCAGCGCGCCCGACCTGGGCGAGCTGCTTCCGCAATGGCTGGCCATGGCCCATGAGCGGGGGCTGCGGGCACCGGCCGAGCTGGTGCCCGCGCTCCTGGACGCCGCACGGGCCCGTACCGATCTGCGCCCCCAGGCCCTGGCCTTCGCGGGAGCGCGCGGTGTGTGGCTGGCCCGGTTCAACCCGGAGTGGCGCTTCGCGCTGCGGGGCGCGGCCGGGAGCGGGGCCCTGCCCTGCGCCGCCGACGCGGAAGCCGTCCGGCTCCTGTGGGACGAGGGGCTTTTCGCCGAGCGGGTAGCGCTGCTCGGGACGGTACGGGCACACGATCCGGAAGCGGCACGTGCACTGCTCGCCGGGACATGGCCGACGGAGCGGGCCGAGGACCGGCTGCTGTTCCTCGACTCGCTGCGCGGCGGCCTCTCGGCGGCGGACGAGCCGTTCCTGGAGCGGGCGCTCGCCGACCGCAGCCGCAACGTACGGGCGACGGCGGCGGAACTCCTGTCGGCACTGCCCGACTCGGCGCTCGCGGTACGGATGGCGCGGCGCGCGGCGTCCTGCGTGTCCCTCGACCGTACGGGCGACGGGCCGGCGATCTCGGTGGAGGCGCCGCACGAGTGCGATGCGGAGATGCAGCGGGACGGGGTCGCGCCGAGACCGCCGGCCGGGCGGGGTGAACGCTCGTGGTGGCTGGGGCAGTTGGTGGAGTCCGCGCCGCTGGGCAGCTGGCCGGGACGGCTCGGCGGCCGGACCGCGCACGACATCGTGGCCCTGCCGGTGACCGACGGCTGGGGGCCCGAACTGCACGCGGCGTGGTGCCGGGCGGCGGTGCGGCAGGGCAACGCGGAGTGGGCCCGCGCCCTGCTGGGCACACCGTCGGCGCCGACCGCCGAGGGCGCGGGCACGGGGTCACTGGCGGAACGGGCCAAGCTCCTGTCCGTCCTCACCCAGGACGAACGGGCCAACTGGGTGGCCCGGTTCATAGCCGCGCACGGCCTGTCGGAGGCGTTCCAGCTGCTCGGGGTCTGCGTGGTGCCGTGGGCCGGGGCGCTGGGGCGGGCCGTGGTGGACGCGCTGGAGATCGCGCGGGACGCGGGGAGTTACCCGTGGAGTTTCAGCGGCGTCATGGGCCTGGCCGAGCGCTGCCTCGACCCTTCGGAGGCGCCGCGCCTCGATGCGTTGACGGCTACGCCGCCGGAGGAGGAAGGGGCGTCGCCGGGGGCGGGGGGTTATTGGGCGGAGGCGTTTCAGCGGCTGGTCGCCACGTTGACGCTGCGCTCGGCGATGCGGGAGGAGCTGGGTGCCTGACACCCCCTGGCCCCCGGCCCAACCCCCGTCCACCCGCGGACCGTGCGGGGCCACTCGCGCAGTTCCCCGCGCCCCCACAACCCGTTGTTCACCGCGGACCGTGGTCGCTTCTCGCGCAGTTCCCCGCGCCCCCACAACCCGTTGTTCACCGCGGACCGTGGTCGCTTCTCGCGCAGTTCCTCGCGCCCCCGAAACCCGTTGTTCACTGCGGGCCGTGGTCGCTTTTCGCGCAGTTCCTCGCGCCCCTGGACCCGCTCTCGGCCGCGGACCGTGGGTGGCTGGTCCGCCGTTCCCCGCGCCCCCAAAACCCGTTGTTCACTGCGGGCCGTGGTCGCTTCTCGCGCAGTTCCCCGCGCCCCTGGCAGGGTGCGAGCGGAGGCATCCTCAGCCTGTCCGGCGATTGAGGACGAGCGCCGTTCAGGCGCGAAACGGGGGTGCAGGGGGCGAAGCCCCCGCATGGGGTCTGGGGCGCAGCCCCAGGGGTCAGCCGGTTCAACCCCGCTGCACGGGCGGGTGGGTGGGAAAACCCCCCGGGGTCTGGGGCGCAGCCCCAGGGAGCCGCACTCTCAAGTAGCCGCACGGGCGGGTGGGTGGGGAAACCCCCTACGCCCCCGCCACCTGCCGGACATTCGCATGGACCCACGCAACAATCGCCCCCGTAGTCGCCCCCGGCGTAAAAATCTCCGCCACCCCGAGCTCCTTCAGCGGCGCGATGTCCGCCTCGGGAATGATGCCGCCCCCGAACACCTTGATGTCCTCCGCGTCCCGCTCCCGCAAAAGTTCCAGCACCTTCGCGAACAGCGTGTTGTGCGCCCCCGAGAGGATGGAGAGGCCGATCGCGTCGGCGTCCTCCTGGATCGCGGTGTCCACGATCTGCTCGGGCGTCTGGTGCAGCCCGGTGTAGATGACCTCCATGCCGGCGTCACGCAGCGCCCGCGCGATGACCTTGGCCCCGCGATCGTGACCGTCGAGCCCCGGCTTGGCCACCACCACGCGGATCGGACCAGTTACACCCATCACTGCCTCCACCTGTCCCACCTGCGCACCCCCGAGCCGAAAGACCGGGGAAGTGAACGAACGTTATCCACAGCATCCCGCACCCCGCTGTTTCACGGTGGGGAGGGAGGGGGAAATCACACGTGGGACACGTTCGTTTTGCACCGTACCCGCACGAGCCGGCCCTCGGCACCCACCGCGGGCCGCCCGTACGGTCGGGCGCGGCGCAAGAGGAGCCGCTACAAAAGGTGCCGCGCCACCGTGCTGTCAGCCGCACAGCACGGTGGTCCGGCCACTTCACTCTCCGGGGCCCGGCCCACCGCCTCGCGGGCCCCTCCGGCCGCAGCGCCACACCGACCGGCAGAGCCGTGAGCCCCACGCGGGCACACGGTGTCCCACGCGGGCACACGGTGTCCCACGCGGGCACACGGGCCCCATGCAGGCACACGGGGTCTCACGAGGGCACACGAAGGCATACGGGTCATACAGGGGCAAATGGGGACACAGCTGCCAATCGCCTCCCCCCTGCCGTTCGGGAGGTCGCACCGTGCCGGTCTTGTCGTTGTTACCGCTGTGTCTGCGCCGCGCGTGGCTGTCGGCGGCGCTGATCCGGGCCACCGCGCTCGACCTGGCCGTGCTGGCAGGACATCTGCTGCTCTACCCCTCCGGCCTGGTGCCCGAGCGCCATCCCGCCATGGACCCCGCCGCGCCACAGCTGCCCACCGCGGGCCGGGCGCACCCGCCCGTGGTCCTGCTGCACGGCTTCGTCGACAACCGGTCCGTCTTCGTCCTGCTGCGCCGATCGCTGGCCCGGCATGGCTGGCGGCACCTCGAATCCCTCAACTACTCACCGCTGACCGTCGACATCAGGGTCGCCGCCGGACTGCTGGGGCGTCATGTCGAAGAGATCTGCGCCCGCACCGGCCACCGCGAGGTGGACATAGTGGGGCACAGCCTGGGCGGTCTGATAGCCCGCTACTACGTGCAGTGCCTGGGCGGCGATCTCCGGGTCCGTACGCTCGTCACGCTCGGCACGCCGCACTCGGGGACCCGCTCGGCGCGGCTCGTTCACGCTCACCCGATCGTGCGGCAGATGTGCCCCGGCTCCGAGCTCATCGAGGAGCTGCGCGCTCCCGCGCCCGGCATCCGGACCCGTTTCGTGAGCTTCTGGAGCGATCTCGACACGCTGATGATTCCGGTCGGCACGGCTCGCATCGACCATCCGGATCTGCTCGCCCAGAACGTCAGAGTGACTGGAATCGGTCATCTGGCCATGCCGGTTCATCCGGCCGTCGCGGCCGGGGTCCGCCAGGCGCTGGTCTCCGGCGAGCCCGAATCTGCTGATCAGGACGCATTCTCGGTGGCCTGAGCCGGGCGCGCCCGGCCCCGAAGAGACCCCGCCACCCACCCCCGCCCCTGGCTCGATCGCGTCCCTCCGACGCCCTCGGCAGGCCCTGGCCGTCCCAGAAACGGCGTATCCACACAGGGCGTTCACCGAACACACTCCGAACGCACCTCGAACGCAGCGCCAAAGCTCTTCCCACGGGCCACCCAAAGGCGGCCGATTGCCGGTTTCCCTCAACCCTGGTGCCTCCGAAGATTGTCGGTGTCGCATACCGCCGGGTACAGTCACGCCACTGCTGCCCCCGGGACCCGACCCCACTGGGGACCCCGGCCGCAGGTTCTGTTGCCGAGGCGAGAGAGAAGTTGGTGACTGACCAGCACGCCCACGCCGGGTACGTCGGACATGACGGATACCCCAGCGGCAGCAGTGGCCCGAGCGGCAACAGCCCCCACGCCCACAGCACCGGCAGCTTCAGTGTCGATCCGCTCTTCGGCGCGATGCAGGACGGCCCCACCGCGCCCGCCGGACAGAACGGCTACGCGGACGGCTACGCGGCAGGCAGGACGGGCCAGTTCGACACCGGGTCCTTCCCCTCCCCGTACGACAGCACCGGCCAGTGGACGGTTCCGGCCCAGGCGACGGCGTACGAACGGGACGGCGCGACCGGCACGTTCTCCACCCCGCTCTTCCCCGCCCAGAGTTCCGACACGGGCACCTTCCCCGCCGCCCCCTTCATGACGACGGGCACCTTCGACACGAGCACCTTCGACACGAGCACGTACGACACGAGCACGTACGACACGACGGGCACGTACGACACGGGCACCTTCGACACCGGCAGCTTCGACACGACGGGGCAGTGGGACGCCGTCGCGTGGACCCAGGCGCACGACACCGGCCAGCACGACACCGGCCAGTACGACACAAGTGACTTCGCCTCGGCATACGACACCACGGGTCACTGGGCCGTGCCCGGCACGCAGTCCGACACCGGGGTCTACGACGCGACCGCGTGGAACACCACGACGACGACCGCCGAGTTCCCGCAGGTCGAGCTCGCGGACGCAGCCGGGCCCGAGGCCTGCGAGGTGGCCCATGAGCTGCCCGACGCGGTCGTCACCGGTTCGCGGGCCGAGGCACGGCGCGCCGGAAGCCGCCGCCGTCGCACCCCCGCCAAGCGTTCGGCGCTGCTGACCGTCGCGGTGCCGTCCGTGTGTGTGATGGGGGTCGCGGGCGTCGCGGTCGCCTCGGTGAGCGGGCTGACCGGCGGCAAGGACGAGGGAACCACCGCCATGGCGGCGTCCGACCCGGCCTCGGTCAAGCCGGTCGCCGCCAACAAGAACCTGGACACCCAGCTCGCCAACCTCAGCGCCGACGCGAAGAGTTTCGCCGACCGGGCCAGCCGGACGCAGGAACGTATCGACCTGAAGGCCCGCCAGGACGCGGAGAAGAAGAAGAAGGAGGAGGCGGCCGCCGCCAAGGAGGCCGCGCGCCCCAAGTTCGTCCTGCCGGTGACGCAGAAGGGACTCAGCGCCTACTACGGGCAGGCCGGCGTCAACTGGATGTCGGTGCACACCGGTATCGACTTCCCGGTCTCGTTCGGCACTCCCGTGATGTCCGCGATCGACGGCACGGTGCGCACCCAGTGGAACAGCGCCTACGGCAACATGGCCATAGTGACCGGCGCCGACGGCACCGAGACCTGGTACTGCCACCTCTCCAGCACGAAGATCCGCTCGGGTCCGGTGAAGGCCGGCGAGGTCATCGCGTACTCGGGGAGCTCCGGCAACTCCACCGGGCCGCACCTCCACTTCGAAGTGCGCCCGCACGGCGGTTCGTCGATAGACCCACTCCCCTGGCTGCGCAGCCACGGCCTGGATCCGACGTAACCCGCGCCCCCGATCCCGACGTAACCCGCACCGATCCCGACGTAGCTCGCGCCGGTCCCGCCGCAGGCCGCGCCGATCCGGATCGGTCGCGCCGATCCGGCGCGGTCACCACTTGAGCGACCGACGCCAACTCCCCCTCCCTTCCCACTCCCGATCCCATCCCCCGGCACGTGTCCGCGGGCATGATGTGCGCCATGACGCACACCGCCCGCCGCATGTTCGAGCTGCTTGAGCCGATCTGCCTCGTCACCTTCTTCGCCGACGAGTGCAACGAGGAGCTGGCCGCGCTCGGCCACCGCACCTACTGGGACGGCTACTTCGCCAGTCGCGCCGCGCCGCTCGGGCGGGTGCCCGCGCAGGTCGTGCACGCGGCGTTCTACAACTTCGCCGAAGGGGAGGCCGCGCGGCACATCCCGAGCGCGTGGGAGAAGATCCCGCCCGAGGCGTCCGTCGCCGCGCGGCAGCGGGGCAGCGCCGCCTCCCTTCGGCGGATCCTCGGCGCCGAACTGGCCGGCTCCCCCGGCTTGGTGCGCGCCGCCGATCTGACCACCAGGGCCGCGACGCATGCGCCCACCGAGGGCCGCGTGATGTACGCCGGGATGCGCACCCTTACGGTGCCGAGCGACCCGGTCGCCCGGCTGTGGCATTCCGCGACCATGCTGCGTGAGCACCGGGGCGACGGGCACATCGCCGCTCTCGTCGGCGCGCGCATCGGCGGCACGGAGGCCCATGTGCTCAGCGCGCTGGAGTTCGGCATCCACCCGCCGGAGTCGTTCGGGCGCATCCACCACCTGCCGAAGGAACGGCTGGCCGCGGTCATGGCCGGCCTGCGCGAGCGCGGACTCGTGGACGGCGACGGACGGTTCACCGACGCCGGCCGCGCAACGAAGCAACGCATCGAGGACCTGACCGACGAGCTCGCCGCGCCGCCGTACGACGCTCTGACGCCTGCCGAGCTCGACGAACTGATCGCCGAGCTCGAACCCGTCACCGCGAGGCTGGTGGCCGCCGGGTCGAAATGACGAGCCACCGACCCGTCACCGCGAAGCCGGTGGCCGCCGGGTCGAAATGACGAGCCACCGACCCGTCACAGCTTCTCGACCGGCGCGTATCGCAGCAGCAGCTTCTTGGGGCGCTCGTCGCCGAAGTCGATCGTGGCCTGTGCGTCCGAGCCCGATCCGGTCACCGTCATCACGGTGCCCAGGCCGAACTGGTCGTGGGTGACGCGGTCGCCGACCGAAAGGGAGATCACCGGCTTGTCGCTGCCGCGCCGGGTGGCGAACCCCGAGGGGCCCGCCTTGGAGCGCGAGGACGACAGGGTGTTGCCGATGCCGCCGCCGAGCGACTTGCTCGACATCGGGCCCGCGGGGGCGGCCATCGGCCCCGTCCGCTTCCATTCCAGGTGTGCGGCCGGGATCTCTTCGAGGAAGCGCGACGCCGGGTTGTACGAGGGCTGGCCCCAGGCGCTGCGCATCGAGGAGCGGGTCAGATACAGCCGCTCGCGGGCGCGCGTGATGCCGACGTAGGCGAGGCGGCGCTCCTCCTCCAGCTCCTTGGCCTGGCCCAGGGCGCGCATGTGCGGGAAGACGCCGTCCTCCATGCCGGTGAGGAACACGACGGGGAATTCGAGGCCCTTGGCGGTGTGGAGGGTCATCAGGGTGATGACGCCCGAGCCGTCCTCGTCCTCGTCGGGGATCTGGTCGGAGTCGGCGACCAGGGCGACCTTCTCCAGGAACTCCGCGAGCGTGCCCGCGCCTTCCTCCTCGCCGCGTTCCTGCTCGAACTCCAGGGCCACGGCGGCCAGTTCCTGAAGGTTCTCGATACGGGTCTCGTCCTGCGGGTCGGTGGAGGCCTGCAACTCGGCCAGGTAGCCGGTCCGCTCCAGGACCGCCTCAAGGACGACGGCGGGCCCCGCCCCGGAGTCCACGATCGTACGGAGCTCCTCCATCAGCGCGTTGAAACGCTTGACGGCGTTGGCCGAGCGGGCCGCCATGCCGTAGGCCTCGTCCACCCGGCGCAGCGCCTGCGGGAAGCTGATCTTCTCGCGCAGCGACAGCGCGTCGATCATCGCTTCGGCGCGGTCGCCGATGCCGCGCTTGGGGACGTTGAGGATGCGGCGCAGCGGGACGGTGTCCTCGGCGTTCGACAGGACGCGCAGGTAGGCGAGGACATCCCTGACCTCCTTGCGCTCGTAGAAGCGGACGCCGCCGACGACCTTGTAGGGCAGGCCGACCCGGATGAAGATCTCTTCGAAGACACGGGACTGCGCGTTGGTGCGGTAGAAGATCGCGACGTCGCCCGCCTTGGCCTCGGCCTTGTCGGTGAGCCGGTCGATCTCGTCGGCGACGAACTGCGCCTCGTCGTGCTCGGTGTCGGCGACGTAACCGGCGATCTGGGCACCCGGCCCCGCGTCCGTCCACAGGTTCTTGGGGCGGCGGCCCTCGTTGCGCTCGATCACCGCGTTGGCCGCGGACAGGATCGTCTGGGTGGAGCGGTAGTTCTGCTCCAGGAGGATCGTCGTGGCGTCGGGATAGTCCTCCTCGAACTGGAGGATGTTGCGGATCGTCGCGCCGCGGAAGGCGTAGATCGACTGGTCGGCGTCGCCCACCACGCACAGCTCACCGGGCGCCTGCGCATCGCCGGAGGGGCCCACCAGCTCCCGTACGAGGGTGTACTGGGCGTGGTTGGTGTCCTGGTACTCGTCGACCAGGACGTGCCGGAAGCGCATGCGGTAGTGCTCGGCCACGTCGGGGAACGCCTGGAGCAGGTGGACCGTGGTCATGATGATGTCGTCGAAGTCGAGCGCATTGGCCTCGCGCAGCCGCGCCTGGTAGAGCGTGTACGCCTGCGCGAGCGTCTTCTCGAAGCCGTCGGCGGCCTGGCCTGCGAACGTCTCCTCGTCGATCAGCTCGTTCTTCAGGTTGGACACCTTGGCGCTGAACGCCTTGGGCGGGAACTTCTTCGGATCCAGGTCGAGGTCGCGGCAGACCAGCGCCATCAGGCGCTTGGAGTCGGCCGCGTCGTAGATCGAGAACGACGAGGTGAAGCCGAGCTTCTTCGACTCGCGGCGCAGGATGCGGACGCACGCGCTGTGGAACGTCATGACCCACATCGCGTTGGCGCGCGGCCCCACCAGCTGCTCGACGCGCTCCTTCATCTCGCCCGCGGCCTTGTTGGTGAAGGTGATCGCGAGGATCTGGCCGGGGTGCACACCGCGGGTCGCGAGCAGGTGGGCGATACGGTGCGTGAGCACCCGGGTCTTGCCGGAGCCCGCGCCCGCGACGATGAGCAGCGGGGAACCCGCGTGCACGACGGCTGCGCGCTGTTGTTCGTTCAGCCCCTCCAGGAGGGCCGCGGCGTCGATCGCGGGGCGCGGGGCGCCGCCGCGATAGTGCGCGTCGCGGTGCACGGGCGCGTCGAAACGCCCCCCGAACAGGTCGTCCGGCACCGGCTCGGGTGCGGCCGACTCCTCGGGCGGCGGCGGGTGCTCCTCCTCGGAGGGCTGGAGGTCCGCCAGGAAGCTGTCGTCAAAGAGGCTGCTCATCGTCTTCCGAGTCTAGGCCGCCCCTCTGACACTCCGCCGCCCCCTTCGGAGAGAGCGTCCACGGCTACGCACCGTGAAGGTCACGGGAATGTATCGGGCCTGTCGGACATCAACCTTCCCAGCGGACAAGGGAATTGGTTAGCGTTCCGCAGCAGCCGGGGAACGCCCCCGTCCGGAACGATCCGGAAGGAGGTGTCGGCCTTGCCCTCCCACCGCAAGCCGCGCACCGACCGACGCAAGCACCGGTTCCAGGCGAGCGGCCGTGCCGCGCTGCTGGCCGCGCGGGCCCCCGCCGTGGGCGTGACGACGGCGGCCCTCGCCTCGATGAGCCTGTTCGCGTCGCAGAGCGCGGACGCCGCGTCCGCCGGGCCGGGGCAGAGCGTCGAAGCCGCGGACGCCGTGCCGGGGCCGAGCGTCGAAGAGGTGCGGAAGAAGGTCGACGACCTCTACCGGCAGGCGGATCCCGGCTCCCAGAGGTACGACGCGCCCGGCAGGGCCACGACGGGCGGGCCGAGAGGGGCCCACGCGCTGCCCGGCCGGGGCACGGCAGGCACCGGCACAGGCACCGGCACCGGCACCGGCACCGGCACCGGCACCGCGAAACCGAACGAGTCCCGGCGGGTGATCGCCGGTCCCGGCGCCGATCAGCGCTGGGACGGCGCGACCGCCCCCACGACGGCTCCGCCGCTCTCCCGCGATCCGCAGGCCCTGCCGACGGGCCACCGGCCGACGGCCCCACTCGTCGACCAGCGGGCCGATCGGGCCGACCGAGCCGACGGGGACGACCGGGACGGCCGGGACGACCGGCGCGGGACGATGGAGACCGGCGGCGCCGAAGCAGTGGCCGGCCCGGAGACGCGGGCCGACGCGAGCCCGAGCCCGGCCGCCCTGGCCGCCTCGCGGCAGACCCTGCGGGCGCGCAAGCAGGACGCGCAGACCAGGCTGGCGACGGCCCGCACGCTGCTGCCCGCGCCGTTCACGCCGTTCACGCCGTGCGTGCCATTCACGCCGTTCGCGCCTTCCGTATCCGCCGCGTCCCCGGACCCCTCCGGACCCTCCGGACCCTCCGGACCTGCCCGCACCGACGCGGCCAAGGCCCTCGCGTTCGCCCGTGCCCAGCTGGGCAAGCCGTACGTACGCGGAGCTACGGGCCCCGCCTCGTACGACGGCCCGGGCCTGACACGGGCCGCGTGGAAGGCGGCGGGAGTGGATCTGCCGCGCGCCGCGCGGGACCAGATGGAGGCGGGCACCCGGGTCGCGACGACCGATCTGCACCCCGGCGACCTGGTCTTCTTCCACGACGACACCAGCCACGTCGGCATGTGCGCCGGCGACGGCATGCTGATCCATGCGCCGTACGCCGGGGCGTACGTCCGCGAGGAGTCGATGCACTGCCTGCCGGTCCGCGGCGCGGTCAGGCCGGGCTGACGCCGCCCACCGCATCGCGCCGCCCGCATCGCGCCGCCCGCATCGCGCCGCCCGCGTCGCGCCGACCGCGTCGCGCCGACCGCGTTTGCCGGGTGCGTGCGGTGGCCCAGCGCGGTGTCCCGGTGCAATGGCCCAGCGCAATGGCTTGGCGCAGTGGCTCAGTGCCAGAGCAGCGCGATGAAGATGTTCACCACCGTGAGGGCGCCGACCGCGCCGAAGAGGCCCTTCTCGATCCTCTCCTCGTCCCGCTTCACATAGACAAGGCCGAGGATGACGATCAGGACCGCCAGCTTCACGCCGATCTTGAGGGTGTTCACGGACTCGTCGTTGGCTTGACTGAGGCCGACCAGGGCGACGCCGGTGACCAGCATGGTCAGGGCCCCGTGCAGCATCCCGGGGACGAAGCGTGCGGTGCCCGCGCTCATCGCCTTCATCTGCGTGAGGAATCCGCCGAGCAGCGCGGCGATGCCGATGATGTGCAGGCCGACGACGACATTGATGAGTACGTCCATGAGCCGGAGCCTAATTCCCGCGTAGCAGGCTCCGTGCGGCGGGTGGGCCCCGACCGGCACTTCGGTCACAGCAGGCGCGGACCCTGTGAGCCCTGGCCCCGATACCGGTCGAAGTCGATCGCATCGCTGCCGGAAGCGGGCACTTCCCGTCATGTCCTCGCACGACCGTGTCGCGCAGGTTTAGCGTCCTGCCCCAGGTGGCCGGCTCCCCACCTCCGTCGCACCACTGGGCGGCTGTCGGTCACCCCCGCCGAAAGGTCCGGCGGCGGGCCGCTCCCCCTGTGCGGTCCGTCGTCGGCACGGCTCCCCTCCCGGGGCGCCGCAGCGCGGAAGCACTGCCGTACGGAAGGACGTGAAGGCCCTCGTGGCTGCGCACCGAAAGCCCAAGCAGCATCCGCTCACCGGCCCCGCGGGCCGCACCGCCGCGACGCTCGCCCTGGCGTCGGCGGCCACCGCGACCCTCTTCGAGGGTTCCGGGCACGCCGAGCCGAAGCTCACCCCGGCGCAGGTGAAGGCCAAGGTCGACCAGCTGTACCACGACGCGGAGATCGCCACGGAGGCGTACGACGGGACGAAGGAGCAGGCGGACGCGGCCGAGCGTTCGCTGAACGGGCTGCGCGACGAGGCCGCACGCAGGACCGCCCAGCTCAACACGGCGCGCAACGCACTGGGCTCCCTCGCGGCCGCCCAGTACCGCAGCGGGACGATCACCCCGGGGTTGCAGCTGATCCTGTCCGCCGACCCCACGCGGTACTTGGACGACGCCGCGATCGCCGAGCGCGCCGGGGACCGCACCGCGGCCACCGTGGCGGGTGTGCGCAAGCAGCTCGCCGAACTCGACCGGCTGCACTCACGTGCCGACTCCAAGCTCACCGAGCTGCGCGGCCGGCAGTCCACGCTGCGCAGGCAGAAGAGCGACATCCAGTCGAGGATCGCCGCGGCCGAGGCCCTGCTCGCCCAGCTCACCGCGCCCGAGCGGGCCGCCTACGAGCAGCCCGCGGCGGCGCCCGCCGATGCCCGGGCCAGCCGTTCGTCCGACACCGCGCGCGAGCCGTTGGCGGCCGCGCCCAGTTCACGCGCCGCGGCCGCCGTCGCCTTCGCGTACAGCGCGCTGGGCAAGCCGTACGTCTGGGGCGCGACGGGCCCCTCGTCCTTCGACTGCTCGGGCCTGACCCAGGCCGCCTGGCGCTCGGCCGGGGTGCAGCTGCCGCGGACCACGTACACCCAGATCAACACGGGGAGCCGGGTGACACGGTCCCAACTCGCGCCCGGCGACCTGGTGTTCTTCTACTCCGGCATCAGCCATGTCGGGCTCTACATCGGCGGCGGCAAGATGATCCACGCGCCGCACCCGGGGGCGCCGGTCCGCGTCGCGTCGATCGACGAGATGCCGTTCGCCGGGGCGGCACGGCCCGTGTGACGGAACCCGTTCGCTGGTGCGGCGCGGCCCGTGTGACGCGAACCATTCGCCGGGGGGTGCCACGGCCCCATGTCGCAGCAGAGAGCTGACTGCCTGTCAGACGCCCTGCTCCCGAGCAGGTTTCGCGCCCGCGCCCATCTCCTTGGTCAGCCATCGGAAGACATCCGGAACCTGGGCCTTCCACACCGAACTCGCGTGGCCGCCGCCGTTGAGCTTGACGGTGGTCACGGTGGTGGGCGCCTTGGCGGCCTTCTTCAGGGCGAGCCCGTCGTTGTAGCCGTCGTTCTGCTCACCGGAGACGAAGAGCGAGACACGCGGCGGGGTCGCGGCGTGCTGGAGGATCCACAGCGGGTTGGACTCCTCGCGCAGCTTCGGGTCCTTGGCGGTGATGGAGTCCTTCTCCGCGGCCGGGTCGTTGTAGCCCGACAGGTCCACGCCTGCCCGGTAGCGGTCGGGGTGCTCGATGGCGAGTTTCGCGGCGCAGTGGGCGCCCGCGGAGTACCCGGCGACGGCCCAGCCCTGCGGGCCGGTGGCGGCGCGGAAGTTGTCGGTGACCATCTTGCGGACGTCCACACTCAGCCAGGTGTCGGCGTTGACGACGCCCGGCACATTGGCGCAGCCGGTGTCCTTGCCGCTCAGGAGCGTGGTGCGCGGCGACACCAGGATGAACGGCGCGACCTCGCCCCGCTCCATCATCGGCGCGAGCTGTTCCTGCGACTTCAGCGTGCCGAACCAGGCGCCTATCGACCCCGGGTAGCCGGGCAGCAGCTCGACGACGGGGAAGGTCTTGTCCTGGTACGCCGGGTCGTCGTACTGCGGCGGCAGCCACACCGCCACATCGCCCTCGACCCCGGAGACCTGCCCCTTCAGCATGGTCTTCACGACGCCCTTGCCGACCTTGTTGGTGTATGGCACGAACTTCTGCTTCACCTTGGGCTCGGCCGCCGCGTTCCTGCCGCCGGTCCCGTCGGGGCCGAGGTCGGGGGCGGCGTTGACATGGTCGCCGCCGCCGAGCAGGTCGTCCCAGGTGTCGTACAGGCCGTTGGCGTTGTTGACGAACAGGAAGACCACCAGGATCGCGGTCACCTGGGCGAAGCCGAGCATGAAGAGCCGTGCGATCCAGCGCACGAGGGCCGGACCGCCGATCCTGGTCCACAGAACGAGGGGCAGCAGCAGGGCCGCCGCGGCCGCGAGGATCGCGATCACGAGGAAGGGGGTACCGGTCAGGCTCATCACGCCACCGAAGAGGGGCGGCCAGGAACACGAGTTGCCCTCTTTGCCAGCGTTTTACCAAAGGGTGACGCCTTGTGCCCTTTACTTCTCACCCCGTACGCTCCCGCCCTCCGGCAGCCGCACGTCCGCCGCCCGACCGCCCGGCCGGACAGTGCGCGGCCGGCCGGTGCGCGGCCCGACGGCGGAGCCCTTCACGGTCTGCACTCCGCTGACCTGGCCGGACAGCCAGCGGAACATGTCCGGCAGGAGCGGCCGCCACACCGCGTTGAGGTGGCCGCCGGACGTCTGGCGCACCCACACCTTCGTCGGCGGCTTCGCGGCGGCACGCAGCGCGAGGCCGTCCTCGTAACCGTCGCCCGGCTGTCCGGTGAGGAAGAGCGAGACGCTGGGCGGGCGCTTGGCATGGGTGAGCATCCACAGCGGGTCGGTCGCGCGCCGCAGCGCCGGGTCGCCCGCCGTGATCGAGCCGGACTCGGCGGCCGGGTCGTTGTAGCCGGAGAGTGCGATGCCCGCGCGGTACCGGTCGGGGTGCTCGACGGTGAGTTTGGCCGAGCAGTGGGCGCCGGCCGACAGCCCGGCGACGGCCCAGCCGTCGGCGCCGGTGAGGGCGCGGAAGGTGTCCGTGACCATCGTGCGGACGTCCACGCTCAGCCAGGTGTCGGCGTTGACCACGCCCGGCACATTGGCACAGCCGGTGTCCTGCCGGGCGAGCAGCGAGGTGCGCGGGGCCACCAGGATGAACGGGTGGACCTCACCGCTCGCCATCATGGGTCGCAGCTGCCCGGTGACGTCGAGGTTGGTGAACCAGTCCCTGGCGGAGCCGGGATGTCCTGGCAGCAGCTCGACGACGGGGAACGCCTTGTTCCGGTAGGCCGGGTCGTCGTACTGCGGCGGCAGCCACACGTACACCTCGCCCTCCGCCCCGGAGACCCGGCCCGTCAGCTGGGTGACCCGTACGCCGACGCCGAGATCGGAGTCACCGGCGGGCGCGAAGGACTGCCTGACGCGGGGCTCCTGGCCGAGCCCGTGCCCGCCGGTGCCGTCGGCGCCGAGGTCGGGCGCGGCGGCGACATGGCTTTCGGTGCCGAGCAGGTCGCCCCAGGTGTCGTAGAGACCGTTCGCGTTGTTGACGGCGACGAACACCACGAGTACCGCCGAGGCCTGGGCGGTGACCACCATGAACAGCCGTACGGCGCCGCGCACCACGACCGGCCCGCCGACCCGGTGCCACACCAGCAGCGGCACCACGACGGCGAGCACGGCCGCCACGATCGCGGTCACGAAGAAGGGCGTTCCGGTCAGGCTCATCACGTCCGGCAAGAGTGACATGAGGGTGTCCGGGTTGCCGGTTTTTCCATGCTTTTACGTGGGTGGAACCGTCGGCCGTCCCCCCGTTCGAGCGCGGGGGGACCGGATCGGACCCCATCAGCCACTCGGGCCGTCTCCGGTCACGTACGTCACGTCACGCACGCCCCGCCGCGCACGCCACGCCACGCCACGCCTCATCACGTCACGCCACGCCACGCCTCATCACGTCAGACCAGTCGCCGTGCCGTCGCCCAGCGCGTCAGCTCGTGCCGGTTGGACAGCTGGAGCTTGCGCAGCACCGCAGAGACGTGCGACTCGACCGTCTTGACCGAGATGAACAGCTGCTTGGCGATCTCCTTGTAGGCGTAGCCCCGGGCGATCAGGCGCAGCACCTCGCGCTCGCGCTGGGTGAGCCGGTCCATGTCCTCGTCGGCCGGCGGCGCGTCCGTGGAGGCGAACGCGTCCAGGACGAAGCCCGCGAGGCGCGGCGAGAACACCGCGTCGCCGTCCTGCACCCGGAAGATCGAGTCGATCAGGTCGACGCCGGTGATCGTCTTGGTGACGTAGCCGCGGGCGCCGCCCCGGATCACACCGATCACGTCCTCCGCGGCGTCCGACACGGACAGCGCGAGGAAGCGGACCGGGTGCTCGGCGTCCGACATCATCGCCGCCGACCGGCGCAGCACCTCGACGCCGCCGCCCCCGGGCAGGTGGACGTCGAGCAGCACCACCTCGGGGCGGGTCGCGGTGATCACCGTGACGGCTTGGTCGACGTCGGCGGCCTCGCCGACCACCTCGACGCCGGTCGTCGCAGTCTGGCCGATCTCCGCCTGGACTCCGGTGCGGAACATCCGGTGGTCGTCGACGAGGACCACCCTGACGTGGCGCCCTGTCGTTTCCTCGGTCATCCCTGTGCCCGTCATCCCTGTGCCCTCTCCATCTCCAGCTCGACCTCCGTGCCCCCGCCGGGCACCGAACGCAGCCTGGCCGTACCGCCGTTGCGCTGCATCCGGCCGATGATCGATTCTCGTACGCCCATCCGGTCGCCGGGCACCGCGTCCAGGTCGAACCCGGGTCCCCGGTCACGTACCGAGACGAAGACCGTGCGGCCCTCGACCTCCGCGTACACCTGGACGGCGCCGCCCTCGCCACCGTACTTGGCGGCGTTCACCATTGCCTCGCGTGCGGCCTGCATTTGTGCCGACAGGCCGTCGTCGAGCGGGCAGTCGCCGACGACGACCACCTCGATGGGGACGCCGTGCTTGTCCTCGACCTCGGCCGCCGCCTTCTTCACGGCCTCGGCGAGCGTTGCGGGTTCCTCTTCCTTGTCCTTGCCGGTGCCTTCCGGCTTGTAGAGCCAGGCGCGCAACTCCCGCTCCTGGGCCCGGGCCAGGCGCCGCACCTCGCCCGCGTTCTCCGCGTTGCGCTGGATCAGGGTCAGGGTGTGCAGCACCGAGTCGTGCACGTGGGCGGCGACTTCGGCGCGCTCCTGGGCCCGGATGCGCATCAGGCGCTCCTCGGACAGGTCCTGTGTCATGCGCACCAGGTAGGGCCCGGCGAGCAGCGCGATGCCGGCGAGCACCGCGATCGCCGCCGTCAGGACGTTGCCGAGCTGCGCGGCCGAGCCGTTGACCACCACGAAGCCGGTCAGGCCGGTGCCGACCAGGGCGACTCCGGCGAGGCCGCGCGCCACCGGGAGCCAGCGGCTGCGGCGGGCGCCCTCGGTCCAGCGGGCCCGGCGCGTGTTGTCGGCCTGGCGCCACACCAGGATGACGCCGACGCCGATGAGGAGGCTGGGAAGGACGTACGGGTTGGCCCAGCCGCCCACATCCACCTTGGAGGCGAAGATCGTGGCGCCGAAGACCAGCGCGATCAGCGCGACGATCTGCCCCTTGTCCGGCTTGCGCAGCCTGCGCCTGCCGTCGGCGCTGACCTCGAACGCGGAGCGCGGCCCCGCCGTCGTACCGCCGAGGCCCAGCGGCACCACGAACCAGAACGCCGCGTACAGCAGCGCCCCCAGGCCGTTGACCGACAGCAGCCCGAGGAAGACGATCCGCACCCACACCACCGGGAGTCCGAGGTGTCCCGCGAGCCCGCGCGCGACGCCGCCGAGCATCCGCCCCTCGGCGGAGCGGTACAGCTTGCGGACCGGCACTTCGTCGGCCTCGGGCGGCGACAGGCGGGGGGTGGCGACTGGCATGCCCCGATCGTCACACGGCCACGGCCCCGGGAGCATCAGGGTTGGCCCCCAGGCTTCCCTGAGGGAAACCCCCCTCCCCCCGAAGGCTCCGGCGCGCGCCCTCAGGGGACGAAATCAGGGTGAGGCCAGGGTCGGGGCGGGTGCCGTGTGCCGGGTGGGCCCGTCACCATGTACGTATGAGCACGCCGACCGAGACGCCCATCGCACCGCCTGATCCGGCCCCCGAGCCTGTGCAGCTGCGCCGCAGCGGCCGCAACAAGGTCATCGGCGGGGTCTGCGGCGGCCTCGGCCGGTACTGCGACCTCGACCCGGTGATCTTCCGGATCGCGCTCGGCGTGCTCTCGGCCACCGGCGGCCTCGGCCTGGTCCTGTACGGATTCGCCTGGCTGAGCCTGCCGCTGGACGGCGAGGACGAGAACGAGGCCCGCCGGCTGCTCACCGGCCGGGTCGACGGCGCGGCGCTGGTCGCCGTCCTGATGGCTCTGGCCGGCTGCGGGATCTTTCTGACGATGCTGAGGAACGGCTCGGTGATGACGTTCGCCGTGCTGCTCGTCCTGCTCACCGCGGGCGCCGGAGTCTGGTCCCAGCGCCGCTCCGCCATGCCCGGGGACGCCCCGCTCGACCCGGTCGCGGCCCAGGCCGTCGCGGACGCGCCGCCCGAGACGAAGGCGCCGCCGGCCCCGGCGCCGCCGTCCTGGTGGCGGGACCCGATCATCAAGGACGGCACGACCGGCCCGGTCGCCACGGGCTATCTGTGGGGCCCGGCGGACGCCGTGGGGGCCCCGGCCGCCACGAGGGGCAAGGCCGCGAAGGCGGCGGTTCGCGCGGACCGCGGGCCGCGCTCCATCGGCGGGCCGCTCTTCCTCGCGGCGCTGCTCGCCTTCGGCGCGGGCCTCGGCGGCACCTGGGGGCACCAGCCGTTCGCCACCGGGTTGCAGATCGGGTTCGCGGCCGCGCTCGCGGTGTTCGGGCTCGGTCTCGTCCTCAGCTCGTTCCTCGGCCGTACCGGCTTCGGCACCCTGTTCCTCGCGGTGCTCACGGCGGCCCTGCTCGCCGGCTCCGCCGCGCTCCCCAAGACCGTCGACGCACACTGGGTGCGGACCGGGTGGACCCCGGCCGCGATCGGCGACGTGCAGCCGCGCTACCGGCTCGGCACGGGCGTCGCCACCCTCGACCTGAGCCGGATCACCGTGCCACCGGGCCGGACCCTGACGACCGGCGCGGAGGTCGGCGCGGGCCGCGCCAGGGTCGTCGTACCGAAGGACGTGACCGTGAAGGTGAGCTTCGACATGGGCCTCGCCGACATCCGGCTGCCCGGCGAGAAGCCGGACGACCTGCGGGTCTCGGCCGACGAGCGGCGGACCGCCACGCTGACGCCGCCCCCCGGCGCCAAGCCGTCCGGCACCCTGGAACTCCATCTCAAGGTCGCCGTCGGCCAGGCAGAGGTGGACCGTGCCGCGTCATGAGTTCCGCCCCGGCCGGGTCGTCGCCGGGCTCGCCCTGATCGCCACCGCCGTGCTGTTCGCCGGGGACGCGGCCGGGCGGTGGAACACCCCGTCGCCCGTCGTGATCCCGCTCATCTGCGGCGGCCTCGGCATCGCCTCGCTCGTGAGCTGGCTGGACTACGGGGTGCGCAGACGGCGCCGCCTGGCCAGGAGCGCGTCGGCGGACAGCAACGGAGTGCCGGCCAGCACCAGCGGCAGCCAGGCCATCAAGTAGGCCAGGTCGTTGCCGTAGTAGTACGGGGTCGTCTGCCAGCTCACCGTCAGCCACAGCGAGAGCGAGATGAGCGCGCCGCCCAGCGCGGCGAGCCGCCCGAACAGGCCGAGCAGCATGCCGATCCCGACGGCCAGCTCGCCCAGCGCGATGGCGTACCCGAAGCCGGTCGGGCTCTTCAGGGCGAGGTCCACGAGCGCGGGGATCGCCGAGCTGTCCCGTACTCCGTGCATCAGCTCCCCGATGGAACCGGGGCCGCTCGCGTGCAGAAACGTGCTGTCGGTGAGCTTGTCGAGGCCGGCGTACACGAACGTCACCCCGAGGAAGATCCGCAGCGGCAGCAGCGCGTATGTGCGGGCCGTGGCCTGCCATCCCCGGGCCCGGTCGCCCCGGGCCCGCGTCCCGGTCGCATGTCCATGAGCCATGGCTGATCCCGCCTCCATCCGATTCACCTGTCACCAGACGATACGGACGGGGGGAACGCGTGTCTCAATGCGCCGCCCGTTGTCACCCCGGGTCGTGGTGGCCGCCCGGGGCGGGGCCGCGCCGCTACTCGGCCACCTCCATCAGCACCGCGTTCGTCTCCACCCCGGCGGCCGTCACCACCCGCACCTCCACCCGCCCCGTCTCGACGTCCACCGGCACCGGCACGGTCAGCACGCCGTCCGCCGGGTTGGCGAAGCCGCCGGGCACGGGGATCAGCGGGACGTGCACGTGCACCGCGCCGATGCGCACCACCATCCGGGCCAGCCGGTCCGGGGTGCCGGCGCCCGGCGGCACGAATCCCGCGCCCCGGATCTCGATGTCGTCCCCGGTCCGGATCGGCGCGTCCAGGTCGCCCGCCTCGCGGGCCCGTACGACGGAGAGGATCACCGGGCGGCCGCCCTCCGCGTACTTGGCGGCGAGGTAAGTGGCCGCGGACACCACGACGAGCAGCGCCAACCCCCAGGGCAGATCGGGGAGTTGTGCCGGACTGCGGGCCAGGCGCACAGCCGCGAAGAGGAGCGCGACCAGGCTCGCCGCGACGTACTGGGTGTCCGCCAGGCTGCCCCGCCCGGCGTCGTCGGTCAGGAGATCGGCGCCGCGCGGCCGGTCGGCGCGTACCTTCTGGAGCCGCTGCCCGTGGATGCGTACGGTCACGACCCTGCGGACCACCACCGCGATCGACGACGTGAGGAAGACGACCGTCAACAGGGCTGCGCACCGGGCCGGTTCGAGGCCCGCAAGGACCCCCTCGCGTTCGGCGGGGTCCGATGCGACGGCCAGGCGCACGGCGAGGACCAGCGTCGCGAAGACCGCGAACAGGACCCAGGCGGCCGCGACGGCGCGTGAGGTCGAGAGACGGTTGTCGTCGCCGAGCACCGGCGCCGGCAGGCCGCCGTCGAGGCGGTGCAGGCGGGCCGCTGCCGTCAGGAGCGCCGCGAGGGCGAGCGAGGACAGGAGTCCGGCGGTGCGGGCCGCCGTCCAGCCCGCGCCGATCGCGGTGGCGGACTCGGCGAGCGCGAGGGCGCACACCCCGCCCCAGACCGTGCCGAGCGAGCCGCGCCACACCCGCTCCGACCAACTCCGGCCCGCCTCGCGGCCGCGTTCGGCGACCGCCCGCGCGGACTGGGTCAGCTCGTCCGAGACCCACTGCCGTGACGCCCCGGCCGAGTGGGCGAGCGCGGCGGGCAGCCCCTCGCCGGCGGCGAGCCCGTCCCGCTTGGCGAGGAACGCCGCCACCGCGCGCCGGTGTCCGTCCCGCGCGTCGTGCGCGCAGTCGCCGCCGCATTGCCGAGCCTCCTGGACCGCCACCGGGAACGCCGCCTTCCGTCAAACCCCTTGGATCGTCAGGGAATTGTCGCGCACCACAGCTGCCGGACGGCGGGCGCCGACCGGCCCGGCGGGTGATTGACGCACCATCAAATTGACGTACTACGACACGAGTTCGGGTCGGTGTGCGTCCTGCGCGCGGGGCCGGGGGCGGACGGAACCCTCGGCCGACGGGGCAGGAGTGGGAAGGGAGGCGGACCGTGTTTCCGAACTGGTACACCACCGGCCTCGACTTTTCGGTCAACACCGATGGTTGAATGGGCACATCACGCACCGAGCTTGACAATTCCGACATCGGAAGGGTTCACAACATGACCACGCCTCCCACACCCAACGTGCTCACCCTCACCAAGGAGCACGGAGCCGCCGACCTCGACGGTGTGACGAAGATGGGCATAGGCGCCTCCTGGGACACCACAGCGGGCGGCGGCAACGCCCTGATGGGCGCCCTGCGCAAGGCGCGCGGCACCGATCTCGACGTGTTCGCCATCCTCATGAACGGCAAGGACCCGGTCCGGTACGCCGGCCTCGACGTGACGGACCCGCTGCAGAACGGCGCCGTGACGTCCACCGGGGACAACCAGACGGGCCGCGGCGACGGCGACGACGAGCTGATCGAGGTCACCTTCGACAGGATCCCGGCGCAGGTGACGAGCATCGTGTTCGTCTGTGCCGCGTACAAGAAGGGCAGCGACTTCAAGAAGGCCGCCAACGTGTCCTTCAAGGTCTACGACAGCACCGGCGGCACCACACAGCAGGTCGCCGACATCTGGCCCTCGCTCCTGGGCAACGGCAACGCCGTCGCCGTGGCGAAGGCGTACCGCGTGGGGGCCGCGTGGAAGCTGGAGGTCATCAACACGCGTGGCACGGTCAAGCAGGGCGACCAGGAGAGCCTGCTGCGGTTCGCGGTCAACAAGTAGGCCACGCACCCGGGTTGCGGCGTCCTCGGCAGGTGCCCGGCGCGCGGACCCTTCTCGTCGCCGCCGGCTCGTGCGATCGTGACCTGACTGGCTGTCAGATGACGGGCGATACGAGGGGGAGGTCACCGACGTGGCGCAGGACTGGACGGCGGTCTACCTGGCGCACCGGGAGACGTACGCCGCGTTCTTGACCGCGACGGACACGGAGGCCCGTGTCTCGTGGCACCGCTGGCGCGGGGAGTACGACGACAGGCAGCAGGCGCTCGCCGCGACCGACGCCGCCTTCTCCCGGACGCAGGCCGCCTTCAACATGATCGACCTGGAGGCGGTCGGCGCGGCGCCGGAGGCCGCGGCGCTCGTGGCGGCGATCCGGGCCATGCACGAGGCCGACGAGGAACCCGTGGGCGTCTGGGAGGGATTCACCCGGCTCCGCGCGGAGTTCGTCGCGGCGGCCCGGGACCACCTCAAGGCCCACTGAGCACGGCACGCCGAAGGCGCCGCCCCCAGTGCGGGGGCGGCGCCTTCGGCGGTGCCTCGGGGAGGACCTACTCCCACTCGATGGTGCCCGGCGGCTTGCTCGTCACGTCGAGGACGACGCGGTTGACGTCGGCGACCTCGTTGGTGATGCGGGTCGAGATCTTGGCGAGCACGTCGTACGGCATCCGCGTCCAGTCCGCCGTCATGGCGTCCTCGGAGGAGACCGGGCGCAGCACGATCGGGTGGCCGTAGGTGCGGCCGTCGCCCTGGACGCCCACCGAGCGCACATCGGCGAGCAGCACGACCGGGCACTGCCAGATCTCGCGGTCGAGGCCGGCCGCGGTCAGCTCCTCGCGGGCGATCGCGTCGGCCTCGCGCAGCAGGTCGAGGCGGTCCTTGGTGACCTCGCCGACGATGCGGATGCCGAGGCCGGGGCCGGGGAAGGGCTGGCGCTGGACGATCTCGTCGGGCAGGCCGAGCTCCTGGCCGACCATGCGGACCTCGTCCTTGAACAGCTTGCGCAGCGGCTCGACGAGCTCGAACTCGATGTCGTCGGGCAGACCGCCCACGTTGTGGTGCGACTTGATGTTCGCGGTGCCGGTGCCGCCGCCGGACTCGACGACGTCCGGGTACAGGGTGCCCTGCACGAGGAAGGCGACCTCGGGGCCGTCCTCCTGAAGGATCTCCAGCTGGGCCTGCTCGAAGACGCGGATGAACTCCCGCCCGATGATCTTGCGCTTCTCCTCGGGGTCGCTGACCCCGGCCAGCGCGTTCAGGAACCGCTCCTGCGCGTCGACGACCTTCAGGTTGGCGCCGGTCGCGGCCACGAAGTCCTTCTCGACCTGCTCGGTCTCGCCCTTGCGCATCAGACCGTGGTCGACGTACACGCAGGTCAGCTGGGAGCCGATGGCCTTCTGGACGAGGGCGGCGGCGACCGCGGAGTCCACGCCGCCGGACAGGCCGCAGATCGCGCGCTTGGTGCCGACCTGCTCGCGGATCAGGGCGACCTGCTCCTCGACGACGTTGTGCGTCGTCCACGTCGGCTCGATGCCGGCGCCGCGGTAGAGGAAGTGCTCCAGGATCTGCTGGCCGTGCGTGGAGTGCATCACCTCGGGGTGGTACTGCACGCCGTACAGCTTCTTCTCGTCGTTCTCGAAGGCGGCGACGGGGACGACGTCGGTGGAGGCCGTCACCGTGAAGCCCTCGGGCGCCGCCGAGCAGGCGTCGCCGTGCGACATCCACACCGACTGCTCGGCCGGGGTGCCCTCGAAGAGGGTGGAGGCCAGCTTGGAGATGCTCAGCGGGGTGCGGCCGTACTCGCGGGCGCCGTTGTCGTCGACCGTGCCGCCGAGCGTCGTCGCCATCAACTGGAAGCCGTAGCACATGCCGAAGACCGGCACCCCGGCCTCGAAGATCGTGCGGTCGAGGCTCGGGGCGCCCTCGGCGTACACGGAGGACGGGCCGCCGGAGAGGATGATCGCCTTCGGGTTCTTGGCCAGCATCTCGGCCACGGGCATGGAGCTCGGGACGATCTCGCTGTAGACCCGGGCCTCGCGGACGCGGCGGGCGATGAGCTGGGCGTACTGCGCGCCGAAGTCGACAACCAGGACGACGTCCGGGTTGTTGTCGGGCGCGGCTGCGGAGGGTGCTGCTGGCACGGGAGGCGGCCTTCCGGCGGTGGGAGGGGGTCGGTATTTGTCGATTCTACCGGGGCGGGCGGTGGCGGGTTCGTCTCACCGTCCGAACCCGGATTGGCCCGGGTTGGGACGCCGGTCCATACTGTCGCCATGCGCGAGCACCAGACCTTCGTCTTTACCTATGGCACCCGGCCCGCCGGGCGCCATGGGTTCGTCGGTTCTGCCGCTTGAGCGACTGACACAGACTTCCCAGAGCGCCCCGGGCCGACAAGGCCCGGGGCGCTCCGCTGTTTCCGGTCCTCGCCGATCCGGGCCCCGTACCCATCGAGGAGCCCCCATGAGCATCACCGCCACCGACCGCACCGCCACCGACCGGTCCGCCTCCGGCAGGACCGTCACCGACGGGTCCGCCACCGACCGGTCCGCGTCCGGCAGGACCGTCACCGAGAAGACCGGCGCCCGCACCGACGAGGCGGCCGCGCTGATTGCCGGCGCGCGCGACCGCATCGACGTGCTCGACGACCGCATCATCGGCCTGATCCAGGAACGCATGGCCGTCTCGGCCGTCATCCAGGAGTCCCGGATCGCCTCCGGCGGACGCCGGGTCAACCTGAACCGCGAGATGGAGGTCCTGGCCCACTTCCGCGACGCCCTGGGCAGGCCGGGTACCGCTCTCGCGATGACGATGCTGGAGCTGTGCCGGGGGCGTATCTGAGTTCGGGCGCTCCTCACCCGTACGGCGCCGTGACCGTCCCGGGCCCGGCTTCGTTGGTGGGGTGTCCGTGCCAGCCAGGGGCGGCCCGAAAAAACCACGCGTGGCTCCGCTGGGGCGTGTGACGTACCTGCAAGTACGTCGTGGGACCTCGCCCCAGTGTGCGTGACCGGACGGCAGGGGACAGCAGCCCGGTCACACCAAAGGACGGTCGGTTCCGGGGACGCCCGGGACCGGCCGCATCCGGTCGAAACCACCAGTCCAGCGGCGCTACCCCCCGGCGCCGCCCCGCGGCACCGACGCCGCCCTGACGTCGGTGCTGACGGCCCAGGGCCCCGCCGGCCTCCCCGTACGCGTCAGCCGTACGAGGTGACCGCGGGGCCCTTCGCCGTGTCCGGGGGCCGACGGCCTCAGGTGCGGGTGGCGCGACCGCAGCCGTCGTGGTGATCGTCGGTCAGATCCTTCCGACGGTCGTACGGATCGACGGTGGCGCCGCTCGGACTCGGGCCCGAGGGGGTCTCGTCGGCGAACTGCGGATGGATGTAGCCGTCGTGCACGTCGCACGACGTGTTGGCGATGTCCTCGTCGTACTTCTTGATCACCAGCTTGCCGTCGGCGAACGCCGTGTCGGCGCGCCCCGGGACCTCGACGTCCAGGGTCCGCCGCACGATCGTGCGGGCCACCTCCGTCGAGCCGGGCGCCGCCCTCACCAGCGGGTAGACGAAGGAGTAGTCGGCGTGCACGGCGACTCCGCCGCCGGGCGCCTCGCTGAAGGTCATACGGCCCCAGGTCTTGACCACGTCCCCGACGAGCGCGACCTCCTTCGGGTCGAACCGGGTGAAGAAGGTCAGCGGGTCGTGGTCCTTGTCCGGCCGGGCCAGGGCGGTGGTGAACCGGTCGATGAGCTCCTGCTGCCTCGGGTCGACGATCGCGAGCGCCGCTTCGGGACTGCCACCGCGCAGCGTCGCCGGGTTCAGGTCCGCCTCGATCAGCAGGGCGCGCGTGGAGGCGAGCGCCGTGGCCACCCGCTCCTTGGACAGTCCTCCCACGGCGGTGGCGTCGGGAGGTACGAGACCGGCGGCGCCGTCGGCGTACCGCGTCGCGGGAGAGCCACGGAACGGCTCCTTCAGCGTGGGCCGGTCCGGGTCGAAGGAGGGCGGAGCGGCGGTGGGGGCCGCGGTCTCCGCCGGGAGCGGGGCCGTCGCCGAGTCGTCGACGCCGGTGTCGCCGGTCAGCAGGGACAGCGCGCGCGAGGGGTTGAGGGCGACCAGCAGGAGGACCGCGCACAGGACGATGCCGAGCACGGCCCACACCCGGCGCCCGCTGCCGGACCGCCCGTACGTCTCCCGCCGGACGGGCCCGGTCCGCCAGCCGTCGGGGCCCGTGGGGCGCCGTCTGCCCTTGCGGCCGCGGGCGGCGGCCTCGGCGGCCTCCTGCTCCTTGCGCAGCCGGTCGGTCACGAGACGGGCGCGCGCCGAGGGCTCCTTGGGCGCGGACGCCCTGATGTCCTGCTCGTTGTCGCGGACGAACCGCTCCCAGATCTCGTCCGGCAACGCGTCGTCGCCCGACCCGTCGAAGATCGGCTCCTTCTTGCTCACGCTGGCCCCTCTTGGCATGTCCGCTGCGGCACGGGCGCCCGCGCCAGACGTTCGACGTGCGGAAGGGAATGAGGGTTGCCCCGGCACCGAAGTGGCGTGGATCACATGAGGATTTCGTGAAGGCCGGACAACCATTCACCGCAGTCACAGGTCATGCAGTCGGAACCAACAGCCTCGCCCGTGTTCTGTCCACGCGGCGCGGCTCCATCAGGGCTCCGCGTTACGCGAGAGGCGCTGCACTCGGAGGGGGGTGCAGCGCCTCTTGTCGGGTCCGGGTCCGGGTCCGGGCGCGGAGTCGCTGGCGGTGGGCGGTGGGCGTTCGGCGTTGGGCCGTTGCGGCTGGGCGGGTGAGCGTTCGGCATTCGGCGTCGGCGTCGGCGTGAACGACGCGGACGCGGCCTGCTACTCCTTCGGCGTCGACGGCTCGGCCGCCTTCGGCGGGACCGCGGGCATGCCGAGGAACGGCAGTCGCAGCGCCCCGAACGCCTCCGCCGGGACCGCGGGCGACTTCGGTTCGACCGGGGTCAGCCGGACGTAGGCCGCCCCGGGGGCCGGACGCGGGTCGTCCTCGCCCTTGTTGGGCCACAGCGACATGGCGCGCTCGGCCTGTGCGGTGATCGTCAGGGACGGGTTCACACCGAGGTTGGCCGAGACGGCCGCGCCGTCGACGACCGAGATCCCGGGGTGCCCGTACAGCCGGTGGTAGGGATCGATCACCCCGGTCTCGGCCGAGTCGCCGATCGGGCAGCCGCCCAGGAAGTGCGCGGTGAGCGGGGTGCCCATGAGCTCCCCGACGTTGGAACCCGCGAAGCCGTTGATCTCCGCGGCGATCGCGGCGGCGCCCTGCGTGGCCGCCTTGATCTGCTTGGGGTTGGGCGCGCCGTGGCCCTGCTCCGCGGTCAGCAGCCCCTTGCCGACGCCGTCCCGCTTGAGATGGGTGGTGAGCGAATTGTCGAGCGACTGCATGACCAGGCCGATGATCGTTCGCTCGGACCAGTGGTGGTTGCTGATCGAACGGGCGAGCAGCAGGGGGTGCTTGGCCGCGTTGCCGAGCCAGTTGCGCACCCGGTTGACGCCGTAGGGCACCTGGAGGATCGACATGCTGCCCATCGCGTTCGAGCCCTTGCCGTAGCGGACGGGCTCGATGTGGGTGTTCTGGTCCGGGTGGATGGAGGAGGTGATGGCGACGCCCCGGGTGAAGTCGACCTTGGGCACGCCGTGCCGCTTGCGGTAGCGGCGGCTGGTGGTCTGCGCGCCGACGAGCGCTTCGGAGTTGGTCCGGGTCAGTTCGCCCAACCGCGCTGAGATGTACGGGAGTTGACCGCCCGCCTTCATGCGGTGCAGCAGGGTCTGGGTGCCGTAGGTGCCGGCCGCGATGACGACGTGGCGGGCGGTGAAGAGGCGGCCCGGGGCGTCCTTGCGGTCGGTGGGCAGGGTCGCGACGGCGTGGCCGCCGCGCGAGTCGCCGGTCACCGAGACGACGGTCGTCATGGGATGGACGACGGCGCCGGCCTTCTCGGCGAGATAGAGGTAGTTCTCGTTGAGGGTGTTCTTCGCACCGTGCCGGCAGCCGGTCATGCACTCGCCGCACTCGGTGCACGCCCTGCGGGACGGGCCCGCGCCGCCGAAGTACGGATCGTCGACCGTCGAGCCCGGCGCGGCCTTCGCCGTGCCGTCGCCGTCCTGCCCGTCGCCGAAGAAGACCCCGACGGGCGCCATGTGGAAGGTGTCGCCGACCCCCATGCGCTCGGCGGCGGCCTTGAGGTGGACGTCGGACGGGGTCATCGTCGGATTCAGCCGCACCCCGAGCATGCGCCGGGCCTGGTCGTAGTACGGCGTCAGCTCGTCCTGCCAGTCGGTGATGGTCTTCCACTGCGGGTCGTCGAAGAACTGCTTCGGCGGCACGTAGAGGGTGTTGGCGTAGTTGAGGGAGCCGCCGCCCACCCCGGCGCCGCCGAGCACCATCACGTTGCCCAGCAGATGGATGCGCTGGATTCCGTACAGGCCGAGCTTCGGGGCCCACAGGTAGTTCTTGATGTCCCAGGAGTTCTTGGGCAGGGTCGCCGGGGTGAAGCGGCGGCCCGCCTCCAGGACGCCGACCCGGTAGCCCTTCTCGGTGAGCCGCAGCGCCGTCACCGAGCCCCCGAAGCCCGAGCCGACCACGACGACGTCGTAGTCGTACCCGCCGTCCTCGTCCGGATTCTGGGCCGGGGGTACCTGCGACATGGCTCTCCTCGTACACGTGGGGGTCCCCCTGCTCTTCAAGAGCTCGGAGGAGGATCGGGCGGGAGGGGTAGGGGTGGGCGGGGCGAGGCTGGGCTGGGCTGGGCCGGGCTGGGCTGGGCTGGGCCGGGGAGTGTCTGCGAAGGGTCGTCCACCCGCGGGCCGGACGGGAGTTCGCAGCCATGGCCTAGCGCAGGCGCAGGGCCTTCATCGCCTTGAGGCTGCGTGTCATGAAGGCGGCGTACTTCTCGTCGTCCATGCCGAAGGAGGGGGCGAGCGGCAGGATGCGCTGCTGGGCGACCGTCTGCGCCTCGGTGTACTTGAGGATGCCCTCGGAGCCGTGCCGTCGGCCGAGCCCCGAGTCCTTCATGCCGCCCATCGGCGACTGAACGCTGCCGTAGGCGGGGGCGTATCCCTCGTTGATGTTGACCGTGCCGGTGTTCAGCTTCGCCGCGACCTCGTGGCCGCGCCGCGCATCCTTCGTCCACACCGAGGAGTTGAGGCCGTACGGCGTGCCGTTGGCCTGCTCGATCACCTCGTCCTCGTCCGTGAAGCGGTAGACCGAGACGACCGGCCCGAAGGTCTCCTCGGTGCACACCGCCATCGGCGCCTCGACGCCGTCCAGGATGGTGGGCTCGTAGAAGAGCGGGCCGATGTCGGGGCGGGCGACGCCGCCTGCGACGAGTCGCGCGCCCTTGGCGACGGCCTCATCGACGTGTCGCGTCACGGTCTCCAGCTGCCGCTCGCCGACGAGGGAGCCCATGTCCGCCCCGTACGCCAGTGAACGGCCGAGCCGCATCGCCTTCGTCCGTGCGGCGAACCGGTCGAGGAAGGCGTCGGCGATCGATGCGTGCACATACAGCCGCTCGATCGAGATGCAGAGCTGGCCGGCGGAGGAGAAGCAGGCGCGGACCGCGCCCGCGGCCGCCTTCTCCACGTCGGCGTCGCGCAGCACCAGCATCGCGTTCTTGCCGCCCAACTCCAGGGAGACGCCCACCAGTCGGGCCGCGGCGCCCTGCGCGACCTCGCGGCCGGTGCGGGTCGAGCCGGTGAAGGAGACGTAGTCGGCGTGCTTGACGACCTCGGGGCCGACCACCGGTCCTTCGCCGAGGACGACCTGGAAGACCTCGGCCGGTAGGCCCGCCTCGATGAGCAGGTCGCGCGCCCACAGGGCGGTCAGCGCGGTCTCCGTGTCGGGCTTCATGACGACGGCGTTACCGGCGACGAACGCGGGCAGCGCGTCGCCCACCGACAGCTCAAGCGGGTAGTTCCAGGGGGCTATCTGTCCGACGACCCCGCGCGGCTGGCGCAGCTCGGTGACCTTGGTCAGGGTGGGCACGACTCCCGTGTGCCGCTTGGGCTTCAGATAGGCGGGGGCCTTGCGCCCGTAGTGGCGGGCGGCGACGGCGACGGCCTGCACCTCCTCGTGGGCGTGCAGGCGCGCCTTGCCGGTCTCCAGCTGGATCAGGTCGAGGACTTCGGCCTGGCGGCCCAGGACGAGGTCGTGGAAGCGGAGCAGCACGGCGGCGCGGGCGCGGACCGGCGTCGCGGCCCAGGCGCGCTGCGCCGTCCGGGCGTGCGCGAAGGCCCCGGCGACGTCCTCGGGGGTGGACTCGGGCAGGTCGGCCAGCTTCTCCCCGCTGAACGGGGTGTGGTTGGCGGTGCGCCCCGAGCCGGCCACGCCCCGCGTGAGCTGGGCGACCAGCTGGCCCGTGACCACGTCGGCGGCGGTGCGCGCGCCTGCCGGGGCCGGGGCGACCGGGTTGGTGCCGGCGGGCGTGCGGGTGGTCGTGGGCAAGGCCTGCGAGTCCGTCATGGGGCGAGCGTATGCCGGGCAGAGCCCTTTGGGTACCCGTCGGTAATGGGTTTTCGGACGCCGCTCAACCCCGCCAGTGATCACTGGCCACATAACTGCTGATCAGCGACTTGTGGCCGGTGACGCCAGCCCGCGATGCCCGCACGGACTCACAAATTGTGGATCTTCAGCCCCTCCGAGACCTCGGTGAACAACGCCTCGCCGTCCTTCTCCGCCTTGCCCGCAGCGGGCATCGAGACCCGCAGCCGCCAGTACGCGGTGCCCTTTCCCGGTACCAGCAGCTCGTGGTAGCGGTAGCGGACCGGATTGACCGAGGAGGAGGCCGAGTTCGGGGTGTAGTCGGTGACCAGGTCGTACGCCTTCTTGCCCTGGTGCTGGACGGTGGCGGTGGTCACCTTGCCGTCCCGGAACTCGGTGCCGTCCTTGCCGCCCTTCTCGTAGTACGCCTTCCATGCCGCGGGGTCGGCGGGCAGCGCGTTGCCCGTCTTGTCGGTCGCGGGGTCGAGCCGGTCGGCGTAGATCGTGAAGACCGCGCTCGGGTCGTCGTACGTGACGCTGACGCCCTCGCTGCCCTGGGTGCGCGCGTAGTCGTCGGGCACCGTCATGTCCGCCTGGAGCACTTCGTTCTCGGGCCTGACCTGCCAGCCCGCGGGCAGCCCGCCGCCGCCGAACGGGTCGGCGACGAGCAGCACCAGCACGGCCGCCGCCGCCACGAGGCCGCCCCCCAGCCCGTACCGGGCCCGCCTGCTGTCCACCAGGACCGGCGGCACCCAGCGGCTCGCGCCGGTGGCCGGCGCCCCGCCGTCCGCGACCGGCCGGGCCGCCGCGAACGGGGCGGGGGCCGGCTCGGGGGCGGCCGCCGCCGCCAGCGTGGTCCGGACCTCCGTGACGCTCGGCCGAGCCGCCGGGTCCTTGCGCAGCAGCTGCATGACGAGGGTGCCGAACGCGCCGGAGCCACGGGCCGGCGTCTGCGGTTCGGCGGAGAGCACCGCCTGGAGGGTGGCCGGGGTGTTGCTGCGCCGGTAGGGGGACATGCCCTCGACCGCCGCGTACAGGACGACTCCGAGCGACCACAGGTCCGACTCGGGACCAGGCCGCCTGCCCAACACCCGTTCCGGGGCGATGAATTCGGGCGATCCGACGAATGCGCCGGTCTCGGTCAGGCCCTGCTCCCCCTCGACCTGGGCGATCCCGAAGTCGGTGAGCACGACCCGGTCGCCGCGCCCGAGCAGCACGTTGTCCGGCTTGACGTCGCGGTGCAGGACGCCCGCCTCGTGCGCCGCCGCGAGCGCGCCGAGCACCGCGAGACCGATCCTGGCCGCCTCACGGACGTCGAGCGTGCCCTCCTGGAGCCGGTCGGCGAGCGACTGCCCGTGCACGAGCTCCATCACGATCCAGGGCTTGCCGTCCTCCATGACGACGTCGTGCACGGTGACCACGGACGGGTGGTCGATGCGGGCCGCGGCGCGTGCCTCGCGTTGCATGCGCAGATGGACGGTTTCGCGCTCGCGCTCCCCCAAGTGGTCCGGAACACGGGGCTCCTTGACGGCCACGTCCCGGTCGACGACCTCGTCGCGGGCCCGCCAGACCGTGCCCATCCCGCCGTGCCCGAGCCGTCCGACGAGCCGGTAGCGGCCGCCGAGCAGCCGACCGGCGCCCTCCTCGACCGGCTGCCGCTGGGTCGGCTCATACGGGGCCGTCTCGTGCGGCTGCTGCCGCGGTACCGGGGCGGGCCGTGGGGGCCGCAGGCCGTAGCTGGTGGGCTCGTTCGCCAAGCCTCCGTCGTTGGTCATGGCCACATCCTGACGAACCGGGGGCCGCGGTGCCACGCCGGGTCGTGTGCGGATGCACACCCGTGACACAGCGGGCGTCTCAGCGACCCGGCAGGAAGGAGTCGAGCGCGGTGTCGAAGTCGCGCTCGGCCTCGTCGCGACGGCCGACCGGCGCCGACACCCACAGGTCGTACATCCGCCCCGCGGCGTCCCAGCAGATGTCGACGGTGTGCCGGGCGCCCTCGGCCCTGGTGAAGCCGTTCCAGGTGAACTCCCACAGGGCCGCGTCGTGTCCGTGGTGGGTGGTAGCGGTGACCTTCCCCTCGCGGTAACCGGGGTTGCTGACGGGGCCGTCGGCAGCCGCGCGCCGCAGAACACCGAGCGGTCCTCCGGCGACCGTGTGCTGCGTCCGGATGCCCACCTTGAGGGCGCCGTCCGGCGAGTTGTAGAACACGCGCTGGGCGTCGGTGGTGCGTACGTAGCCGTCGGGGAGGGCGAGTGTGAAGCCGTCCGGGTCGCGCACGAGGTGGAATCCGGCGGGCACCGGTGGCGTGGCGCCGGGCCGCGGCGGAGGTGGGGGTGGCGGCGGAGGCGGGGGCCGCCGGGGCGCGTCGGTGGGCAGCGCCCCGGTGTTCGCGTCCGACCCGGCGCCCGGCGCGGACCGCTGCGCCACGTCGCGCGTCCTTCCCATGCCGTCGAGAGCGAACACCGCGACGGCCGCGCCCGCCCCGGACAGCACGAGCACGAGCGCGGCCCCCGCCAGCACGCTCCGCGTCCGCCACGGCCTGGCGGCGGGGGCGGGAGCGGTCGAGACGGCGGGGGTGGCGTCCGGCTCGCAGGCGGGTTGCCCACCGCCGGCCGGCGCGGTGCCGGGCGACGCGGCCCCGGGAGGTGTCGCGGTTCCGGGTGGGGCGGTGGGCGCGGCGAGGTCGGCCGGCGGACGGCGCGGCCATGGAGTGCTGCCCGTCGCCGCGAACGTACGCAGCAGCGACTCCGCCTCGATCGCGCCGAGGCGGCGCGCCGGATCCCGTTCCAGCAGGCCGTGGACGACGGGCAGCAGCGGGTCGGCCGCCTCGGGCGGTTTGATCTCGTCCAGGACGACGGCGTGCAGGACGCCGCCCAACGAGTCGCGGTGGAAGGGCGATTCACCGCTCAGGGCCGCGCACAGCAGCGCCCCGAGCGACCACAGATCGGACTCGGGTCCGGCGCCCGCGCCCTGCATCCGTTCCGGCGCGGTGTACTCGGGCGAGCCGACGAACGCGCCCTCCTCGCTGATCGTCGAGGCGCCGGGCACCTGGGCGATGCCGAAGTCGGTGAGGACCACGCGCCCCCCGTCCTCCTCGATGAGGACGTTGGCGGGCTTGAGGTCGCGGTGCAGCACCCCCCTGGCGTGCGCGGTGGCCAGCGCGCCGAGCAGCGCGACCCCGATGCGCGCGGCCTCGTCGACCCCGACGGGCCCCTTGGACGCGAGCCGGTCGGCGAGCGAACCCCCGTCGACGAGCTCCATCACGATGTACGAACGGCGCGCCGCGGCCCAGCCGTCCACAGCGCCCTCGGCGCCGTCCTCGACGACGTCGTGGACGACGATCACGTGCGGGTGTTTGATCTGGGCGACCGCCCGGGCCTCGCGCAGTGCCGCGGTGGCGGGGGCGCCGCCCTCGGGATGCAGTTCCTTGACGGCGACCTGCCGGCCGAGCAACTGGTCGTACGCGCGCCAGACCGTGCCCATCCCGCCCCGGCCGAGCCGGCTCCCCAACCGGTAACGCCCCGCGATCAGGCGGGAGCCCGGCCGGTCGCGGGGCTCGTTCGGATCCTGCTCTGCTGTGGACACCGGGTTCCCCCTCGATCTCCCGCACGCGTGCAGAGCCCATCATGCCGCACCCCGGCGGGCTCCGACGGCGTTCGCCACGGGCCGCGCGGGGTCGGGCCGAACCGGTCAGCCGCCCCCCGCCGGGGCGGGCTGCCACCCCTGGAGCACCGTGTCGAACTGCTGGCGCGTGGTCGCCCAGTCCTCGTCGGGGCCCGACATGTAGAGGGCGTACTCGGGCTTGCCGCCGTCCCCGTAGTACATCTGGTCGATGGCGTGCCGCTTGCCGGGGAAGTCCTGCTTCTCCGTGTACGTGAACTCCCAGAGCGAGGACTTCACCTGGTCGCGGTAGTTGTTGCTGTGCAGCGTGACCCGCTTGTACGCGGGCAGCCGGTCCTTGAGCGACTTCTCCATGTTGAGCATGTGCATGTACGGGTTCTCGAAGTCCGGCACCTTGTCGACGCTGATCCGGATCCGGTGCTTGCCGTTGTCCGGGGTGTAGTCGATCTCGGCGCCGTCCATCTGGCGCTTCCAGCCCTTGGGCACGAGCAGGCTGAAGCCGGCCTTGTCGTTGACGCGCTGCCAGCCGGCGGGCACCGACCCGTCGCCGCTGGGCTGCCGGCCGGTCTCCGGGGCGCTGGGCGCGGGCGAGTTGGACCCGCCCGTGCCGGTCCCGCCGCTCGAACCGTCCCTGCTCTCCTGGTACTTCAGATACGTGAACCCCGCGCCCACACCGACCGCGGCGGCCAGGGCGACCACCAGCGCGACGGTGCGCCAACGCCGCCTGCGCGGCGCCGGGCCCGGTGCCGGCACGGGGGCCGGACCCGAGGCGGGCGATGCGGGCGGCAAGGGGGCCGCCGTCGGGGCGGGCGCGGGCCGCTCAGGGGCCGACCGGGGGGCGGGCACCGGGTTGGCCACGGTGGGCCCGGTCTGCGCGGCCGCGGCGGAGCGCAGCTCGGCCTCGGACAGCCGGCCGGTGGGCACATGCATCTGGGCGTTCCGGGAGGCGTGGCCGCCCATGGCATCGAGGAACATCCGCTCGGCCTGCTCGACGGAGGGCCGGTCCTCGGGCGCCTTGCTCAGCAGCGCCACGATGACGGGGGCGAGGGCCCCGGCACGGTCGGGCGCCAAGGGCTCCTCCTCCACCACGGCCTGCATGGTGGAGATCGGCGAGTCCCGGCGGAACGGCGACACGCCCTGCACCGCGGCGTACAGGGTGGCGCCGAGCGACCACAGGTCGGAGGCGGGCCCCGGGTGGGCGCCCTGGACCCTTTCGGGCGCCAGATAGTCGATGGAGCCCACGAGTTCACCGGTCTTGGTGATGGTGACGTCGCCCTCGATGGCGGCGATCCCGAAGTCGGTGAGCAGCACCTGCCCGTTCCGGGCGAGCAGCACGTTGCCCGGCTTCACGTCCCGGTGCAGGACGCCGGCCGCGTGCGCGGCGCGCAGCGCGCCGAGGACGTGCAGCCCGATGCGGGCGGCCTCGCGCGCTTCGATGCGGTGGCCGTCGGCGGCCTTGACGGCGTCGGCGAGCGAGGGCCCGTCGACGTACTGCATGACGATCCAGGGCCGGTTGTCGTGGTCGAGCACGTCATGGACGGTGACCACGCCGGGGTGGGTGATGCGGGCGGCGGCGCGGGCTTCCTTCTGCGTGCGGGCGTGCAGCACCGCCCGGTCGGCCTCGGCGACGTACAGGGCGGCGGTCAGTTCCTTGACGGCCACGGTGCGGTGCAGGACTTCGTCGTGGGCGCGCCAGACCTTGCCCATGCCGCCGCGGCCTATCGCGTCCCCGAGCCGATAGCGCCCGGCCAGCAACAGCCCCGCGCCGGAGCCGCTCGTGCTCTGAGTGTTTTCCACGTCCCCCGCCCGCCCAGACCTTTCCTACGGAGTCAGGTTACGGAGCGGAATCCGGCCAGGGAACCTCGGGGCACCCAACCGTGACCCCAGGGACCGTCCACACCGCACCGTTCCACACTTTCACACCCGCAACGTGCCGCGCATACCGGCCGATTCCCGTGCGGGCAGGGTGATTTCGGAGAACGCGGAGGGTGACCGGACGTCAGCGGGTGGCGCGGTAGGCGCCGGTGGCCTGCCCGTAGATCTCCGTCACCTTGTCGCGCTGCGACTCGGGACCGATGACCTGGACCACGTGATACCGGCCATTGATGATCATGGCCAGATTGCGGACGTACACCTGCCGACCAGTGCTGTCGCGCCAGGTGAACTGCCCTTCGGCCATGGTCCGCTGCCCGATGTCGATGCGCCGCAGGCCGCTGGAGGTGGACCAGCTGGAGTCCCGGAAGGGCTGGAGTTCGCGTTCCTTGTCCGCCTGGTAGGCCAGCGGATCGGAGCCGTCGGCCTGCACCGAATCCCGGCCGGGCACGACGATCAGCGTGAAGTCGCCACCGACATAACGGACTTGCCCGGCATCGTTCATCGGCTGTCGCTGCCAGCCGCGGTCGACACCGACCTGGAATCCCTCGGGATCCGTGCGCACGGCGTAACCGGTGGCCGGGCCGGGGCTCGTCCCGCCGGAACCGGTGGTCTGCGTCTGCTGGGACGGGGGCGTGCCGCCGGAGCTGGGCACCCGGGGGCTCGCGCCCGGGGACCCGGGGCTCTGCGGAGCGTCGGAACGGGCCGGCCCCGCGTTGCCCGCGTCCCGCGCCGAGTCCGACCGGGGCATGAACATCACCGCGTACGCGATCGCAGCCGCCAGCAGCAGAAGGACCAGCACGAGGAGCAACCTGCCGAGCGATCGCGGTCTCCTGGCGGGCGCCACGGGCTGACGGTGGCGGTGCCGCCCGTGCTCGGCGGGCGGCGCCGCGGGTTTCCTTCTGCGCCGCACCAGTTCGCCCCGGCGGCGCACCACGGGGAGCTTCTTGCTGTCGGGGACGATCAGCGGGGTGATGCGGGTGCCCGCGTCCGGCTCAGGCGCGGACCGTACGAGCGAGCGCAGCCAGCCGCGCACCTCCTCGAACTCGGGGCGTTCGGTGGGGTCCTGACGCAGCAGCGATTCGACGACCGGGCGCAGCGGCCCGCACTCCTCGGCGAACGCGGGCGGCTCCCCGCACACCATCTGCACGAGGTCGGCCGCGCTGTCCTCCGGGTACGGGGCGTGGCCCTGCACCGCGCGGAACAGCAACGCGCCCAGTGCCCACAGATCGGTGGCCGGGCCGATCGGCGGAGCGAGCCGCCAGTTCTCGTGTATGGGCCCGGCCTGTTCGGGCGCCCACCGCTCGGTGACCGCCCCCACGACGGCCATCCGGGTGTGCCGGGCCCGCTCGGCGTCGAGCCGGTTGGCGGGGCCGCGGTAGGGCGCGCCGGGGCCGTCGGGAGCCGGGTGACGCTGGGGCGCGGCCCGTTCGCGTACGGGCGCGGGGGCGGGCGCGTCCTGATGCGGCAGGCGCTGGGAGTCGGCCCGGAAGGCGTCGGCCCGGAACCCCGGGGGCAGTGCGGGCGTCCTCGGCGCGGGGGCGACGGCGGCCCGGGGCCGGCCGGGTCCTTCGGAGCCGGGGTCCGGCATGGGGGTGTCGGGGCGCGCGGGCAGCGCCCGGCCGGCCGGGGTCTCCTCGGCCCCGCGCCCGGCGGGCCTGGGTACCCAGCGGCCTGTCACGGGGTCGTACTGGCGGCGGGTCCGGCCGGAGTCGGGGCCCTGGTCATCGGCGTAGGGACTGGCGCCACCGCCGGCCACCCGCACCCCCCGCACGGGGTCGTACACGCCCCCATCCGTGCCGGCCCTGGTCCCGTCGGACCCGTTCTGGCCGCCCTGGCCGCTCTGGCTGTTCTGGCCGGCGTGGCCGTCCTGGCCGCTCTGGCCGCTTTGGCCGTCCTGGCCGTGGCCGCTCTGGCTGTTCTGGCCGGCGTACTCACCCCGGTCGTTCCGGCCCTGCGGGGCGGGGCGCTCGGACTCCGGGACAGGGCGCTGCCCCGGCAGCGAAGCGTCCGGTCCGGTGCGCGCGACGGCGCCCGCGCCCGCGCGGTACGCGGCGACCACGCCCGCCCGCGCGGCGGCGCCGGGGGGCACGGGGCGCGGTTCGGCATACAAATCGGAAGCCGAAGTACCGTTCGGCGCAAGGGCGTTGGGGGCATCCGGGGACGCGGCCGGGGGCGCCACGCCGAATCCGTCGTCATCCGGCGGCAGCGGCACGGGGGCGTATCCGCACAGTGCCTCCTGCGCTGCGCCCACCGCGAGACCGGTCAGCACGACCCGCCCGTCGTCGCATATCAGCACCGTACGGGCGGTGATGTTGCGGTGTGTCCAGCCGTGCGCGTGCAGCACCCGCAGCGCGGTCAGCACGTCGGAGGCGACCTCTGCCGCGCGATAGGGGTTCATCGGCCGGTCGGCGAGCAGTGCCGACAGCGGGCGCGCGGCGATCAGTTCGCTGACGATCCACAGCGAGCCGTCCTGCGCGAACACGTCGAAGACCTGGTCGAGGCGGGGGTGGTCGGGGATCTGCGCGGCCGCCTGGGCCGCCTCGACGGCCCGCCGGACAGCGGGCTCGGCGGGCCGGCGCGTGGTGCGCCCATAACCGGCCGCCTCGCCGTATCCGGTGCTGTTGCCGTATTCGGTGCCGGTGCCGTATCCGGTGCTGTTGCCGCCGTATCCAATGCCCGTGCCGGTGCCGGTGCCGGTGCTGGGGTCGGCGCCGTAACCGGGGCCGCCGCCGCGCATATAGGCGTCGGGCGTCCCGTACGGATCGTCGGCGTCGCCGTCGAGCACTTCCGCGTCGACGACCTCGGGCAACGGGATCTGGCGGACCAGGACCTGCTGTCCGCTGTAGGTGTCGAAGGCGCGCGTCTCGACGAGGTCGTACGTGTCGTCGGGGGGCAACGGCAGCCGATAGCGGTCGGCCAGTACCCGACCCGCGTAATCGTCCACGACGCCTCCCCACAGCGCGCTGTTCCCCCGGATCACGGCTCCCATTCGCCCCGCAACCCGTCAATTCCGGTCGATTACCGGCCCGTTGCGGCTGCGTACCGTCCGCGAGCTCTCACGATACGTGGCCCCGCCGCATCCCGTCCGGGGGATACCCGTTTCCCCGGACGCGGCTGTTCCACGACATGCGCGCGGGTCAGGCGGGCTGGAAGGTGGCGAAGAGCGCGGCCAGCGTCTGCTGGGTCTCCGGCTTCGACCAGTCGTCGTCCTTGGCCGAGAACATGATTCCGTAGCCCTGATGGGCGCTGACGACGAAGCCCCGGTCCACCGAGTGGTACTTCGTGCCGCTGTCGTCGTAGGTGAACTCCCAGTCGGCGGCGGGCCAGCCCCGGTAGCTCACCGCGGCTATCTTCACCTTCTTGTAGCCCGGCCTCGTCATGGACGACTCCTGGTTCGTCCAGTCCGCCACCGGGTTCGACTTGGGGGTGTCGGTCCAGCCGATCAGGAGGCGCTGTCCGTCGGGGCCGGTGAAGCGGGCACCCGCGTCGTCGGTCGACTTGTACGACCAACCCGCGGGCAGCCCTATGGAGAAGCCCTGGTCCGACTTGTAGGGGGTGGTGGCCGGAGTGCCCGTACCACCACCGGTGTTGCTGTCACCGGTGCCGGTGCCGGTGTTCTCGCCGGTGCCCGTGCCGGTGCCGGGGCTGCTGTCGCCCTTGCCGTCGCCCTGCCCGGCAGTGGTCGAACCCTGGCCCGAGGGGGTGCTTCCGCCGGACTGCTTCTGACCGCCGGTGCCCTTCTTGCTGCCGGCCGGTGTGCCGCCGGCCACGGGACCGCTGGAGGCGGCCTCGCCGCCCGCGGGCTTGCCCGCCGTGTCGTCTCCCCCGCTGAGCGAGATGGCGAGCACCGTGCCGAGTATGGCGAGCGCCGCGACCACCGCGATGATCACCAGCGTGCGACGCGGCACGACGTCCGTGAGCGAGGCGCGCGGCGGCGGGACCGGACCGGACGGCGACCCGGACCTGGACCGCGCAGCGGGCACGGCCTTGGACCGGACGTCCCGGGCCTCACGGGCGCCCTGCGCCTTCTCCTTGGCCGACGCCTTGGCCTCGGCCGCCGCGTTCCGTACGGACTTGAGCGCGCCACGCACCCGCTCCGCGGCCGCGTCGCTCTTCGGCTCACCCGGCAGCGGGGGCAGCGGAACCACCCGGGTCGCCTCGGGCGAGACCGGCTCGGGCACCGGCGCGGAACGCTCCGGGGCGTTGAGCACTCCGGTGAGCATCTTGCGCGCGGCGGCGTTGTCGAGCCGCTGCGTCGGGTCCTTGGCGAGCAGCCCGTAGATGACCTGTTCCAGGAGGGGCCCCGCGTTCTTGGGCGGGTCGACCGGCTCGGTCATGACGGCGGTGAGCGTCGCGATCGCCGAGCCCTTGTCGTACGGGGGCACCCCTTCCACGCTCGCGTACAGCAGGCCGCCGAGCGACCAGAGGTCGGCGGCCGGGCCCGGCTTGTGGCCGCGGGCCCGCTCCGGCGAGATGTACGAGGGCGCGCCGACGAGCATGCCGGTGGAGGTGATGGACGGGTCGCCCTCCACCTGAGCGATGCCGAAGTCGGTCAGGACGACGCGGCCGTCCTCGGCGATCAGCACGTTGGACGGCTTCACGTCACGGTGCAGGATGCCTTCACGGTGTGCGGAACGCAGCACGTCCAGGATGGCGAGGCCCACCTCTGCGGCGCGGCGGGGCGTCAGCGTCCCGTCCTCGCGCACCGCTTCGGCGAGCGACTTGCCCTCGACGAGCTCCATCACGATCCAGGGCCGGTCGTCCTCGTCCACCACGTCGTAGACCGTCACGGCGGCGGTGTTGCGGATCCGGGCGATCGCCTTGGCCTCACGCAGTGTGCGCGTGATGAGCCGGCGCTTCTCGTCCTCGTCGATGCTGGAGGGGAAGCGCAGTTCCTTGACCGCGACGGTCCGCCCAAGCGTCTCGTCCACGGCCCGCCAGACCGTCCCCATCCCGCCCCGACCGAGCACCCCGCCGAGGCGGTACCGCCCGGCGAGCAGCCGCCCTTCCTCTTCGGGCGCCTCGCCACCGGCCCCGGGGACAACGGCCTTCCCGCCGCGGGCAGCTGACCCACCCTCGCCAAGCGACGCACTGGCCTTGGCACCAGCACCCTTGGGCTGCGACGCACTTGGCTTGGCACCAGCACTCTTGGCCTGCGACGCACTCGGCTTGGCACCAGCGTCCTTGCCAACAGGCGCACTCGCTTTGGCATCGGCGACGTCGGCGACGACAGGACGCGGCTTGGCGTCAGAGGTCGCGGGGCTCACTTTGCTGGTCGGCTTGGCGTCAGAGGCCGCGGGGTCCACCTTGGCGGCCGGCTTGGCGTCAGAGGCCGGGGCCGCGGAGCTCAACTCGCCGGTCGACTTGGCGTCAGAGGCCCGGGGGCTCGCCTTCGCTATCGACTTGGCGTCAGAGGCCGCGGGACTCGCCTTCGCGGCCGACTTCGCGTCATCCGACTGCAAGCCGGACTCCGCACTTCCCTTGCCATCGACCGGCTCCGAGCCGGACTTGGCGTCCTCCACCGTGCCCGACGACACGGGCTCGGACGACACGGGCTCGGGTGACTTGGACTCTGACGAGCTGGACTCTGTCGAGCTTGACTCGGACGACACGCGCTCGGACGACTTGGCCTCCTGGCCGGACGCACCCTGCTCGGCATCCGGCACGTCAGCACCGGACTTGGTGCCCGAGGCGCGGGGGTCGGGCCTGTCCTCGGGGGCAGCCGCATCCCGCCCGGCGCCCGAGGGCCCGCCCGCATCCGGCTCCGCCACCGCGTCCCCCGCACCCCGGTTCGCCGTGGAGGTCCGGTCCGGCTCGGCGGCACGCGAAGCCGGGCCCCGGCCGGGCTCGGCCGTCCGGCCGGCCGCGGTCGCGGCGTCCGCCGCATCCGCCGGGCGCTGCCCGGACTTCGTGCCCGCCTCGCCCGAGGCGGATTCTGCGGGCGCCGACGGCGCCCCCGGTTCCTGTCGCTCGTCCCGCTGAGGTCCCCGCGACTGCTCCGCCTCCGACATGCGTCCCCTCTGCGATCCTGATCTTCGCCCGCGCCGGCCTCGGCCCCCGGCTCGCCGTGACCCGCCCTCATGGAGGGGGCCCGGCTCACCGCTCCGACCTGCTTGTCCTGCCGGGTGTTCGGCCTGCCCGGAGCCGTTCTCGAACCCGGCGTCCGCGCGAGGCCCGTAACCCGCCCTGGCAGAGCCCCCATTGTCCCTCACGCCGGGACCAGTGATGGTCCCGGGTCCGCCGTCCGCCAAGATGGCTCCGAAGGAAGGGAAGCCAGCCGCGCCAAGGCTGCGGGACCCGTTCGTCGCAGCGATGACAACAGCACTGTGCGTCATCAACACAACGTCAAATACCCGTAAACCGGGCCCTTCCGTGGCCCCCTCCACACGAACCCGGCCGACCCACCGCCCACGGGGCCCGTGCCCCTGCCGCCGCTCCGCTCACCAATACCCCTCCCGGCACTCGCACCACACCACACCGCACCCCACCCGTCGGCACCGCCTTCGCCCGCCGTGCCTCAGACCGGTGCGATGTCCGGCGCTCCGAGCCGGGCCGCGTCCGCCGTCAGGTCGTCGGGCTGACGCTGCGACTCCCGCTCGGCCTCCACCCGCTTCTCGTAGTGCTCCACCTCCTTCTCGATCTGCTTGCTGTCCCAGCCCAGCACCGGCGCCATCAGCTCCGCGCACTCCCGGGCCGATCGGGTGCCCCGGTCGAAGGTCTCGATCGAGATCCGGGTGCGGCGGGTCAGCACGTCGTCGAGGTGGCGCGCACCCTCGTGCGAGGCGGCGTAGACGATCTCGGCGCGCAGATAGTCGTCGGCGGCGGCAAGCGGCTCGCCGAGCGAGGGGTCGGCGAGGATCAGCTCCAGAAGATCCTCGGCCATCGAGCCGTACCGGTTCAACAGGTGCTCCACGCGCACCACATGCAGCCCCGTCCTGGCCGCGATCCTGGCCCGGGCGTTCCACAGCGCCTTGTACCCCTCGGCGCCGAGCAGTGGGACGTCCTCGGTGACGCAGGCCGCCACCCGCTGGTCCAGCGCGTGCACCGCCTCGTCGACGGCGTCCTTCGCCATCACCCGGTACGTCGTGTACTTGCCGCCCGCCACGACCACGAGCCCGGGCACCGGATGCGCCACGGTGTGTTCGCGCGAGAGCTTGCTCGTGGCGTCCGACTCCCCGGCGAGCAGCGGTCGCAGACCGGCGTACACGCCCTGCACGTCGTCCCGGGTCAAGGGGACCGCGAGCACCGAATTGACGTGTTCGAGCAGGTAGTCGATGTCGGCGCTGGACGCGGCGGGGTGCGCCTTGTCGAGGTCCCAGTCGGTGTCGGTGGTGCCGACGATCCAGTGCCGGCCCCAGGGGATGACGAACAGCACGGACTTCTCGGTCCGCAGGATCAGGCCGGTGCTGGAGTGGATGCGGTCCTTGGGCACCACCAGGTGGATGCCCTTGGAGGCCCGTACGTGGAACTGCCCGCGCTCGCCGATCAGTGCCTGGGTGTCGTCGGTCCACACCCCCGTCGCGTTGACGACCTGTTTGGCGCGGATCTCGTACTCCCCGCCGGCCTCGCCGTCCTGCACCCTGGCGCCGACCACGCGTTCGCCCTCGCGCAGGAAGCCCACCACCCGGGCCCGGTTGGCCACCTGGGCGCCGTAGGAGGACGCCGTGCGCACCAGGGTGGTCACATAGCGGGCGTCGTCCATCTGCGCGTCGTAATACTGCAACGCTCCGACCAGCGCGTCCTTCTTCAACGCGGGGGCCACGCGCAGGGCGTGGCGGCGGCTCAGGTGACGGTGTGTCGGCAGTCCCCTGCCGTGGCCCGAGGACACCGACATCGCGTCGTAGAGCGCGACGCCCGAGCCCGCGTACAGCCGCTCCCAGCCCTTGTGCTGCAAGGGGTAGAGGAACGGGACCGGTTTCACGAGGTGGGGCGCGAGCCGTTCGAGCAGCAGCCCGCGCTCCTTGAGCGCTTCGCGTACGAGGGCGAAGTCGAGCATTTCCAGATAGCGCAGCCCGCCGTGGATCAGCTTGCTGGAGCGGCTGGAGGTGCCCGACGCCCAGTCCCGCGCCTCGACCAGGCCGGTGGCCAGGCCCCGGGTCGCCGCGTCGAGGGCCGTGCCCGCTCCGACCACCCCCGCGCCCACGACCAGTACGTCCAGCTCGCCCTCGGCCATGGCGGCGAGCGCCTGTGCGCGCTGCTCGGGTCCCAGTGTCGCTGTCCTCACGGCTTGCCTCCCGTTGATCGGGGTGGTTCCACAGACCGGGTGGCCTGGCTCACACCCTTGATTCTGGACGGGACCACCGACATCGGCCACCGCCTGTGGACAACACTCGCGGCCCCACACCCTCTTAATGCCGCAAATCAGTCATATTTCCTCTTAGTCTGACATTCCGCACGCCCATTCTGTCCACAGGGCTTGCGTCCCATGTCCCCTCCGGCTAAGGGAAAGGACGGTCACATGCCCGCAGACCTCGCCGTCATCGGACTCGGCCACCTGGGCCTGCCCCTCGCCCAAGCCGCCGTCGCCGCCGGCATCCAGACCGTCGGCCACGACACGGATGCCCGGGCCGTCGCCGAACTCAACGCGGGCCGCACGCCCGTCGACGGCTCGCTCACCCCCGCCGATCTGCGCCGCATGTTCGCGGGCGGCTTCCACACCACGACCGACCCCGCCGAACTGGGCCGGGTCCGTACCGCCGTCATCTGCGCCCCCACCTCCCTGGCCGCCGACCGCACCCTCGACCTCGGCGCGGTCGCCGGCGCGGCCCGCGCGCTGGCCCGGCGGCTGCGTCCGCACACCACCGTCATCCTGGAGTCGGCCGGATACCCCGGAACCACCGAGGAATTCCTGCGGCCCCTCCTCGAAGAGGGCTCGGGCCTGACCGCCGGGCGCGACTTCCACCTCGCCTACTCGCCGAGCCGCGTCGATCCCGGCAACCGCGCCCACAGCTTCGCCGCGACGCCCAAGGTGATCGGCGGGCTCACCCCGGCCTGCACGGAGTCGGCCGCCGCGTTCTACGGCCGCATCACCGACAAGGTGGTGCGCGCACGAGGCCTGCGCGAGGCCGAGATGTCCAAGCTCCTTGAGACCAACTTCCGGCACGTCAACATCGCCCTGGTCAACGAAATGGCCGTCCTCTGCCACGACATGGGCGTCGACTTGTGGGACGTCATCCGCTGCTCGGAGACCAAGCCGTTCGGCTTCCAGGCGTTCCGGCCGGGCCCGGGCGTCGGCGGCCACGGCATCCCGCTCGACCCGACCCCCCTGCCGTACGCGGGACTTCGCATGGTCGGCCTGGCCCGCGAGATCAACGCACACATGCCCAGCTACGTCATCCAGCGCTCCACCACGCTCCTGAACGAGCACGGCAAGTCGGCACGCGGGGCCCGCGTCCTGCTGCTCGGGGTGACCTACAAGCCGGACTCGGCCGACCAGGAGGGCTCCCCCGCCCAGGAGATCGCCGGGCGCCTGATGGACCTGGGCGCCCAGATCACGTACCAGGACCCCCATGTACCCGCCTGGCGCGTCCGCGACCAGCCGGTGCCGCGCGCGGACTCGCTGTACGAGGCCGCCGCCCATGCCGACCTCACGGTGCTCCTCCAGCACCACCGCACGTACGACCTCCAGGGCCTCGCGGTCAAGGCACAGCTGCTCCTGGACACCCGGGGGGCGACCCCGGCGGGGGCGGCGCACCGGCTGTGAAATCCCGGTGAGCCGACGGTCGCGCGGCTGTTAATCTGCGGCGTTCGCTTGCCGCACAGCCGTGCGTTTTTGTCCCAGGGGGGACCTTTCATGACCCAGCCCGTCACGCCGCCGCCACAGCCGCCCGACCCACAGCCGTCGGCGCCCCCGGCGTCCGAGCCGCAGCCCGCGTTCGGGTACCCGACGGCCCCCGTGGCACCGGCGCCGGTGCGGGGGCCCGGCAACCTGGTGGGCGGAGCGCTCGCCGGCTTCGCGGCCGCCGTCGTCACCGGGCTCGTCTACGGACTGATCACCGGCGCCATCGAGCGACAGTTCGGCTACGCGGCCTTCGGCATCGGCTTCGCGGTCGCGATAGCGGCCTTCAAGGCCGGCGGGCGCAGTTTCTGGCTCTTCGTGATCTCCGCACCGCTCGCGGTGGCGGCCACGTTCTTCGGGCAGCTCCTCGCGGTCGCGATGATCGAGACCAAGGACACCCCCGAGTCGGTCACCGACCTGTTCCTGAGCCACTTCGGCCTGCTGACCGACCTGTGGTCCTACGACCAGAGCATCCTGCGGTACGCCTTCCTCGTGCTCGCCGTCGTCGGCGCCTGGGCGGGGGCCAGCCGCGCGACCGAGTAGCGGCGGCGCGCACAAGGAGAGGGCCCGTACCGCTCGGCGCGGTACGGGCCCTCTCCTTGTGCGTACGGCTCGCCCCCAGGGGGCGGCCTGCCCTATACGGGCGGTACGCCGCTCAAACCTCAGCGCTTGTGCTGCGCGTCCGCCACGGTGACCTCGACCCGCTGGAACTCCTTGAGCTCGCTGTAGCCGGTCGTCGCCATCGAACGGCGCAGGGCGCCGAACAGGTTCATCGAACCGTCCGGGGTGTGCGAGGGGCCCGTCAGGATCTCCTCGGTGGTGCCCACGATGCCCAGGTCGACGAGCTTGCCGCGCGGCACGTCCTCGTGGACGGCCTCCATGCCCCAGTGGTGGCCCCGGCCCGGCGCGTCGGTGGCGCGGGCCAGCGGGGAGCCCATCATCACCGCGTCGGCGCCACAGGCGACGGCCTTGGGGATGTCGCCGGACCAGCCCACGCCGCCGTCCGCGATGACGTGGACGTAACGGCCGCCGGACTCGTCCATGTAGTCGCGGCGGGCCGCGGCGACATCGGCGACGGCGGTGGCCATCGGGACCTGGATGCCGAGCACGTTGCGCGTGGTGTGCGCGGCGCCGCCGCCGAAGCCCACCAGGACACCGGCCGCACCGGTACGCATCAGGTGCAGGGCGGCGGTGTACGTGGCGCAGCCGCCGACGATCACCGGGACGTCCAGCTCGTAGATGAACTGCTTCAGGTTGAGCGGCTCGGCGGCGCCCGAGACGTGCTCGGCCGAGACGGTGGTGCCGCGGATCACGAAGATGTCGACCCCCGCGTCCACGACCGCCTTGGAGAACTGGGCGGTGCGCTGCGGGGAGAGCGCGGCGGCGGTGACGACACCGGAGTCGCGCACCTCCTTGATGCGCTGCCCGATCAGCTCTTCCTTGATGGGCGCCGCGTAGATCTCCTGGAGGCGGCGGCTCGCGGTCGCCTCGTCCAGCTCGGCGATCTCGTCGAGCAGTGGCTGCGGGTCCTCGTACCGGGTCCACAGGCCTTCGAGGTTCAGCACGCCGAGGCCGCCGAGCTCGCCGATGCGGATCGCCGTCTGCGGCGAGACCACGGAGTCCATGGGGGCGGCCAGGAAGGGCAGCTCGAAACGGTAGGCGTCGATCTGCCAGGCGATCGAGACCTCCTTCGGGTCCCGGGTGCGCCGGCTCGGGACGATGGCGATGTCGTCGAACGCGTACGCCCTGCGGCCGCGCTTGCCGCGCCCGATCTCGATCTCAGTCACGTTGTGTGGGCCTTTCCCTCTACGTCTGCATGCTCCAGTATCCCCGACACACGGGCGAGGGGCGGCCCCGGGAACTCCGGGCCCGCCCCTCGGGCGCTCGTACGGGCCGTCAGCGCTTGTTGTAGTTCGGCGCCTCGACGGTCATCTGGATGTCGTGCGGGTGGCTCTCCTTGAGGCCCGCCGAGGTGATCCGGACGAACTTGCCGTTCGCCTGGAGCTCGGGAACGGTACGGCCGCCGACGTAGAACATCGACTGGCGCAGGCCGCCCACGAGCTGGTGCACGACGGCGGAGAGCGGGCCCCGGTAGGGCACCTGGCCCTCGATGCCCTCGGGGATCAGCTTGTCGTCGGTGGACACGGTCTCCTGGAAGTACCGGTCCTTGGAGAACGAGCGCTGGTCGCCGCGGGACTGCATCGCGCCGAGCGAGCCCATGCCGCGGTACGACTTGAACTGCTTGCCGTTGATGAACAGCAGCTCGCCGGGCGACTCCTCGCAGCCCGCGAGGAGTGAGCCCAGCATCACGGTGTCGGCGCCCGCGACCAGGGCCTTGGCGATGTCGCCCGAGTACTGGAGGCCGCCGTCGCCGATGACGGGGACGCCCGCGGCCTTGGCGGCGAGCGAGGCCTCGTAGATCGCGGTGACCTGCGGGACGCCGATGCCGGCGACAACGCGGGTGGTGCAGATGGAGCCGGGGCCCACACCGACCTTGATGCCGTCGACGCCGGAGTCGATGAGCGCCTGGGCGCCGTCACGGGTGGCGATGTTGCCGCCGATGAGGTCGACGCCCGAGGAGTTCGACTTGATCTTGGCGACCATGTCGCCGACCAGGCGGGAGTGGCCGTGCGCGGTGTCGACGACGATGAAGTCGACACCAGCGGCGATCAGCGCCTGGGCGCGCTCGTAGGCGTCGCCCGCGACACCGACGGCCGCGCCGACGAGCAGCCGGCCGTCCTTGTCCTTGGCGGCGTGGGGGTACTTCTCGGCCTTGACGAAGTCCTTGACCGTGATGAGGCCCTTGAGGATGCCGGCGTCGTCGACGAGCGGCAGCTTCTCGATCTTGTGGCGGCGCAGCAGCTCCATGGCGTCCACGCCGGAGATGCCGACCTTGCCGGTGACGAGCGGCATCGGCGTCATGACCTCGCGCACCTGGCGGCTGCGGTCCGACTCGAAGGCCATGTCCCGGTTGGTGACGATGCCGAGCAGCTTGCCCGCCGGGTCGGTCACCGGGACGCCGCTGATGCGGAACTTGGCGCACAGCTCGTCGGCCTCGCGCAGCGTGGCGTCGGGGTGCACCGTGATCGGGTCGGTGACCATGCCGGACTCGGAGCGCTTCACGAGGTCGACCTGGTTGGCCTGGTCCTCGATGGAGAGGTTGCGGTGCAGCACGCCCGCGCCGCCCTGGCGGGCCATGGCGATGGCCATGCGCGCCTCGGTGACCTTGTCCATCGCCGCCGAGAGCAGCGGGACGTTCACCTTCACGTTCTTCGAGAGGTACGAAGAGGTGTCGATCTGTTCGGGCGCCATGTCGGACGCGCCCGGCAGGAGCAGCACGTCGTCGTATGTCAGCCCGAGCGTCGCGAACTTCTCGGGCACTCCGTCGACGTTTGCAGTCATGACACCTTCCCCAATGGCCTTGATCGGTGCGGATGTCCATGCTAACGGGCTGTGCGGGTGTCTCATTCCACGAGCAAGATCATCAGGATTCTTTGTATGTTCGCACGTGGGGTACGGGCGGATGGGGCAGCCGTTGGGCCGCACCCGGGGAGCGGCCTTGAGCGGGCCTGATACGGCCGGTGGCGGCGATCGGGCGCTCGCCGGGCGCCTGTGACGGCGCTCCCGGTGCCTGCCGCCGGGGCGTCGGCTACTGCTCGGCGAGGGCGCGCAGTCTGCTCAGCGCGCGGTGCTGGGCCACCCGGACCGCGCCCGGCGACATCCCCAGCATCTGCCCCGTCTCCTCGGCGGTGAGGCCGACCGCGACCCGCAGCACCAGAAGCTCCCGCTGGTTCTCCGGGAGGTTGGCCAGCAGCTTCTTCGCCCAGGCCGCGTCGCTGCTGAGCAGCGCACGCTCTTCGGGGCCGAGCGAGTCGTCGGGCCGCTCCGGCATCTCGTCGGAGGGCACGGCCGTCGACCCGGGGTGGCGCATCGCCGCCCGCTGGAGGTCGGCGACCTTGTGCGAGGCGATGGCGAAGACGAAGGCTTCGAAGGGGCGTCCGGTGTCGCGGTAGCGCGGCAGCGCCATCAGAACGGCGACGCAGACCTCCTGCGCCAGATCCTCGACGAAGTGGCGAGCATCACCCGGAAGCCGGCTGAGCCGGGCGCGGCAGTAGCGCAGCGCCAGGGGGTGCACATGAGCGAGCAGATCGTGCGTGGCCTGCTCGTCGCCGTCGACAGCACGGTGAACGAGGGCACCGATGACCCCTTGCGCCGTACTCTCGTCGTCGCGCATCGGTCCATGGTGCCCCGGCGTCGTCCCGCCCGCGGCACCGCGTCCGTAGTTGTGCACTGAAGCGTTATGAGCGGGTGCGCCGGAACTCATCCCCTGCACCCCCCTCCCGCTCGACCGACCTGTCCCCGAGGAACTTCACACCTACAAGGATGCGGCATCGCGGCGGAAGCAACACCTACTGCTGCCGTTCGCGCGGCGGCCGGGCCCGTCCACCCGACGGCGGACGGGGCTCCGACCAGCTGTCGCACCGTCCGTCAGCGCACCAGGCCCCAGCGGAAACCGAGCGCGACGGCGTGCGCGCGGTCCGAGGCGCCGAGCTTTTTGAACAGCCGCCGGGCGTGCGTCTTGACCGTGTCCTCGGAGAGGAACAGCTCACGGCCGATCTCGGCGTTGGAGCGGCCGTGGCTCATGCCTTCGAGCACCTGGATCTCCCGCGCGGTGAGCGTGGGCGCCGCGCCCATCTCGGCCGACCGCAGTCTGCGCGGGGCGAGCCGCCAGGTCGGGTCGGCGAGCGCCTGTGTGACGGTCGCGCGCAGTTCGGCGCGCGACGCGTCCTTGTGTAGGTAGCCGCGGGCACCGGCGGCGACCGCGAGCGCGACCCCGTCCAGGTCCTCGGCGACCGTGAGCATGATGATCCGGGCGCCCGGATCCGCGGACAGCAGCCGACGGACGGTCTCCACGCCGCCCAGTCCGGGCATGCGTACGTCCATCAGAATCAGGTCCGAGCGGTCGGCACCCCAGCGGCGGAGGACTTCCTCGCCGTTGGCCGCCGTCGTCACACGCTCGACGCCGGGCACGGTCGCAACCGCGCGGCGGAGCGCCTCGCGGGCAAGCGGGGAGTCGTCGCAGACGAGGACTGATGTCATGGCCGCCCTCCGCAGCTGATGCGCGTCACCTTGAGCCTCCAGGCTGGGTACATGTGTCACCTGAGCGATTGGCGCTCTCGGACACTTGCCCGAGCGCTTCTTCTTTCAATCGCCTCCGCACTCTCAACGACGGTCACTCGAAAGAGTTACGGGTGCTGCGGGCATGTTCGGCACTCTACGTGAGGAGGCGCACACACAGGAGAGTGCCACGAGGCATTCGCCCAGCTATTACGGCTATGCCCCATTTAGCGGCTTTTCTTCCCTTTTGCTGGTGTCTGTGGCTAGATTCCCAATGAGTCATATTTACATCTACTTACACAGGAGATGTACCTTCGTCGGTACGTACGTTTCGGATGAGCCCCCGTGCGCACCCGTCCTGTACCGGCCCGCCCATCCGCCTCAGCACGGTTTCAAGGGGACAAGAGCAATGGCAGATTTCTCCCGCCTTCCCGGACCCAACGCCGATCTGTGGGACTGGCAGCTCCTCGCGGCCTGCCGTGGGGTCGACAGCTCGCTCTTCTTCCACCCGGAGGGCGAGCGCGGCGCGGCGCGGAGCGCGCGCGAGAGTTCGGCGAAAGAGGTGTGCATGCGCTGCCCGGTGCGTGCGCAGTGCGCGGCCCACGCCCTGGCGGTACGCGAGCCCTACGGGGTCTGGGGCGGCCTCACCGAGGACGAGCGCGAAGAGCTCATGGGCCGGGCACGCAACCGCCTGGTGTCGGCGTCCGCGCCCGGCGTGGGCGGCATGGAAGCCCCCTGAAGGCCCACCCACCGGACCGGATCAGAAGAAACGTTCCTGCGCCGTTTGGCCCAGCGCGGGCCGCTGAGCCGCGCCCCGGGCGCCGCCCCGCAAGCCCGGCAGGCCCGAACGAAGGCCCTAGGGGGTGTCTGGTGGATCAGGGCCGGGGGTGCGGCGCCTGGCACGGCACCTCGCGGCGTTGCCAAAACGCCCCGATAGCTCCGCTATCACGACGTTCCCGCGCCTTGCGATGCACCGCACCAGGCGCCGCACCCTGACCGACCCTGATCCACCAGACACCCCCTAGTCGCGCGCCGATGCCCTGGCCAGCTGGTCGAGGGTGGCCGCGACGGCCGGGACCTGGGCGAGGTCGGGCAGGGTCAGCGCGACGATCTCCCGCTCGACGGCGGGCTCGACGGTGACCGTACGCGCGCCCTTGGGCCGTACGGACTCGACGGCCAGCTCCGGCATCACCGCGACGCCGAGCCCGGCGCCCACGAGCCCGATCACCGCCGGATGGTCGTCGGTCGCGAAGTCGATGCGCGGGGTGAAGCCGGACTCCTCACAGACCTCGACCAGTTGACGGCGGCACCGCGGACAGCCCGCGATCCAGGACTCGTCCGCGAGGTCCTTGATGGCGACGGTCCCCGCCTCCGCCGCCGGGTGCCCGTCGGGGACGAGACCGACCAGGCGGTCGACGAGCAGCGGGCGCACCACCAGGTCGTCCCACTCCGTGGCGTTCGACCCGTAGCGGAAGGCGAGCGCGATGTCGCAGTCGCCCTCGCGCAGCATCTCGACCGAGCGCGGCGGCTCGGCCTCCTCCAGCGAGACCCGCGTGCCCGGATGTGCGGCGCGCAGGGCCGCGAGCGCGGCCGGCACCAGCGTGGAGGAGCCGCTGGGGAACGACACCAGGCGCACCCGGCCGGCCCGCAGGCCCGCGATGGCGGCGACCTCCTCCTCCGCGGCGGTGAGACCGGCGAGGATGCCCGCGGCGTGCCGGACCAGCACCTCACCCGCCTGCGTCAGGCGCATCTCGCGGCCGGTACGGATCAGCAACGGGGTGCCCGCGGAGGTCTCCAGGGCCTTCATCTGCTGGCTGACGGCGGGCTGGGTGCAGCCCAGGTCGCGGGCGGCCGCCGAGAAGGAACCGGTGGCGGCGACGGCGCGCAGGACGCGGAGATGACGGGCCTCGATCATCCTTCAAGGATAAGCGGAACTTGGGGAGGGCGGAGAAAATTCGCACGGGGCTTTGGGGGCTTTGGGTTTGGTTCGGTTAGCGTTCCCCCATGGAGCTTCTGTCTGTGAACGTGGGCCGCGCGAAGACCGTCGAGTACACCGATGCCGAGGGCGGGATGACGGGCGTCGACAAACGACCGGTGACCACGCCCGTCCGGGTGTTCGCGCCGGGCCCCCGGGGCGTCGGCGCCAGTGGCGTCGAGGGGGACGATGTCTGCGATCTGCGCTTCCACGGCGGGAACCACCAGGCGGTCTACGCCTACGCCCGCGAGGATCTGGACGTCTGGGAGAAGGAGCTCGGCCGCGCGCTGCCCAACGGCTCGTTCGGCGAAAACCTCACGACGTACGGGATCGACGTCAACGACGCGCGGCTCGGCGAGCGCTGGCGGATAGGCGGGGCGGTCCTCGAAGTCGCCTCCGGGCGCATCCCCTGCCGTACGTTCGCCGGCTGGCTCGAACAGAAGGGCTGGGTACGGCGCTTCACACAGGCGGCGGTTCCCGGCGCGTACTTCCGGGTGATCGAGCCGGGTGAGATCCGCGTGGGCGACCGGGTCGAGGTGCTTGAGCGCCCGGACCACGAGGTGTCGGTCGCCTTCTGGTTCCGGGCGTTCACGACCGAGCGGACCTTGCTGCCGCGGCTCCTCGCAGCGGGCGACGCCCTGGAACCCGACGGGCACGAGACCGTACGGCAGTACCTGGCGAAGCAGGGCGCGTAAGGCCCGAGCGACGGCGGGCCGGTGCGGAACTGCCGTCATGGGGGCGGTTCGTGACGGTCCCGACCGGTTGGGCGGTTCATGGCGGTCCCGACCGGTCGGCGGGCGGGCGGCGCGGTCATCGGCGCCCAACAGGGGCGGTCATCGGCGCCCAACGGGGGCGGTCGTCGGGCGTCCGGCGGGGGCGGTCATCGGGCGCGGGGCCGGGGCGTTAACGTGCGCCCTATGACGACTGCACTGATTACGGGAGCGACGGCGGGCATCGGCGCCGCGTTCGCGCGGCGCCTCGCGGCCGATGGACACGATCTGGTGCTGGTGGCCCGCGACGGCAAGCGGCTGAGCGAGCAGGCCACGGAGCTGCACGACCGGCACCGCATCGAGGCCGAGGTGCTGAGCGCCGACCTCTCGACGGAGGACGGGATCGCCGCGGTCGAGGCGCGCCTCTCGCAGCAGAGGCAGCCGGTCGATCTCCTGGTCAACAACGCCGGGTTCGGCAACAAGGGCCGCTATCTCGATGTGTCCATGGCCGACGAGCTGACCATGGTGAAGGTGCACATCGAGGCGGTCCTGCGGCTGACATCGGCGGCGACCGTCGCCATGCGCGAGCGGGGCCGCGGCGGGGTCGTCAACGTCGCGTCGGTGGCGGCGTTCGTGCCGCGCGGCACCTATGGCGCGTCCAAGGCGTGGGTCGTGCAGTTCACCCAGGGCGCGGCCCGGGACCTCGCCGGGTCCGGGGTGCGGCTCATGGCGCTGTGCCCCGGGTTCGTGCGGACCGAGTTCCACGAGCGGGCCGGCATGGGCACCGACAACATCCCGGGGTGGATGTGGCTGGACGCCGACAAGCTGGTGGCGGCCGCGCTGACCGACCTCGCGCGCGGGAAGTCGCTGTCGATCCCCGACCCCCGCTACAAGGCGCTGATGGGCGCGGTGAAGCTGGCGCCGCGCGGTCTGCTCGGCGGGCTCACCTCCAGGACGGGCCGCAAGTACGGTCCCCAGTGAGCCGAGCTCACCCACCCTCCGTACGCACGTCCACCGATGCGGGGCCGAGCGTGAGCCGGTAGGCGGGTCCGTCCCGCCAGGCCACCCGTACGGTGTGGCCGGTCACCTGGATGTCGGCGAGCGCGTGGACCGGGTCCGGGTCCGGTTGCGCCGTGAGCGAGGCCAGCGCGACGAAGAGGCAGGGCGGGGCGCCGGTCGTTCCGTGCAGTGCCCGGACGTGCGATCCCGGCCCGAACAGGGTTGATCCGGCGGCCAGTTGGCAGGCCTCCCCCGCATAACCGTGCACGGGGTGCAGTTGGGCCGCGTGGCCCGGGGTGACGGCCCAGCCGGTCTGGCGTACGGGGGTGCCGGGGACGGCGTCGACGACCAGGTGGGCGCGGACCTCGGCGCGGCCGTGCGCCAGGGTGACCGAGACGATGCGCACGCCGGGCGGGCCGGGCCGCGGCTCGGACAGCGAGGCCGCCCAGCCGGGCCCGCTGCCGAGCGGAACGGCGGGCCCGCGTGTGGTGGACGCGCCCTGCGACAGAAGCCCGAAGTGGTTGTCGGGCACACCCTTCGATGTGGGTCCCGTGCGGGTCGAGTACGCGAATCGGGAGTAGCAGGGGTCATCGCCCGTGCCGCCGTCCACGTGGTTGTTGCTGCCGTGGTTGTGGAGCCGGACCACGCCGTCCGCCGCGGTCGACTGGATCAGCAGACCGGTCGGCCCGAGGGGGAGGGTCGCGTCCTGCGTCTCGGCGGGCAGCGGCTCCTCGACCGCCGTCCAGGCCGGGTGCTCGGGCGGCAGGAGCAGTCCGAGGTAGCCCTTGGCCGCCCAGTACGGGGAGGCGGGGCCCGAGTAGTGCTGGATCACCGGCGGGTACGGGCCGTGCCAGCCCAGCGTGAGCAGCCCGGCCTCGTCGGTCGCGCCGCTGCCCGCGGGACGGTCGAGGAAGTGCTTCAGGGTGCCCGAGGCCAGGCGGCGGGTGGCCCCGGGGGTGAGCGGGGTGTGGCCGGTGAGGGTGCCGAGCCACGGCGCGGCCGCGGCGGCGAACCGGTAGGTCAGCGAGCGGCCGTAGGGCATCGGGGCGCCGTCGGAGCCGAACAGGCGGCTGTGCGCGTCGAGTTGGGCGTGCAGGCGGGGTCCGTAGCGGGCCAGGAGTTCCGCGTCGTCGCTCAGGTGGGCGTGCAGCACGGGATAGAAGTGCAGGGCCCAGGCGTTGTAGTGGTCGAAGGAGCGGTTGGGTCCGTCGCTGTACCAGCCGTCGCCGAGGTACCACCGGTCGATGCGTTCAAGGGCGCGGTCGATGGTGGCCGCGGCCCGGTCCGTCTCGATGCCCACGTCCTGGAGGAATCCGGCGACGGTGAGGCCGAACAGCCACCAGTTGTTGTCGACCGGGGAGGGCCCGAGCGCGGGCAGCAGCCAGTCGACGGCGCGTTGCCGGGCGCCGTCGTCGAGCCCGTCCCACAGCCAGGGGCGGGTGAGCCGGAGCCCCAGGGCGACCGACGCGGACTCGACGATCGCCTGTGGGACGTGGGTGGTCAGCGGCCAGGCATCGGGCGACGCCGATCCCGGCTCGCCCGTGGGGAGCGGGTGCCGGGTCCCCGAGACGAGGCCTTCGGCGTAGCGCTCCAGATGCCCGTGCGGGTCGGCGCCCCGGTCGCCGGCCACCCGGAAGGCGGCGAGCAGCCAGCTGCGGGCATAGCCTTCGAGGCCGTCCGAGCGCGGCCCCGACCGGCTGGGCCGCGCGCCGGGCAGGTTGATGAGCCCCTTCCCCGGTGAGGCGAAGGGCCGGACGGCCAGCAGGAGTTGGTCCGCCGAGCGCTCCCAGTGCTCGCGGGTCCAGCCGGTGTACGGGCTGAGCCCACGGTTCTCGGAGGGGATGGGCATGGTGCGATGCTCCCTCGGGGGCGGGTCGGACAGAAGTGCGGAGTCGGCGACAGCCACGGCGACGGCGACAGCGACAGCGACAGCGACAGCCACGGCGACGGCGACGGCGACGGCGACGGCGACAGACTGCCCCGCGAAATCCTTGGGAACGTAGGACTTCACATGATCGAACGTCAATGGATCCGACCGAATGATCGAAACTCTCGTCGTTCGATCACGTTCCGTTAGGGTCATGGCCACCGGGCCACCACACCGCGAAGGGGCTGCCGCCGTGCGTGAAAGCGCTGCTGAACGTCATGACCGATTGCTGGAGCTGGTGCGTGGGCGCGGCTCGGCCCGGGTCTCCGAACTCGCCTCCCACCTGGGGGTCTCGCCGGTGACGGTGCGGCGGGACGTGGAGTTCCTGGCGACCGAGGGGCGCCTTGAGCGGATGCACGGTTCGGTCTCCTGGCCCGGCGCCGGGGACGGCTCCCCAGGCACCCCGGTCACTCCAGGCACCCCCGGGGCCCCAGGCACCCCGTACGCCCATCGTGGCCCCGGGTCCGGGTCCGGGCCCGGCCTCGCTTCCGGCCCGGGGGGCCACGGTTCCGGCCCGGCGGGGTCCGGCCCCCGCGACCTCGTCATCGGCATGCTGGCGCCGAACGCCACGTACTACTTCGCCGAGGTCATCCGGGGTGCGCACGAGGCGGCCGCGGCGGCCGGGGCCCGGCTGGTCCTGCGGATCTCGGACTACCGGCCGCAGGAGGACGCGGGCCGGGCGGCCGGGCTGCTCGCGGCCGGGGCCGACGGTCTGCTGATCGCGCCGGGCTGGAAGGAGCCGGACGATCCGGTCGAGCACGGCGCCTGGATCGCCGGGCTGCCCGTGCCGACGGTCCTCCTGGAGCGCCGCGGGGTGCCCGGCCGGGAGCTCGACGACCTGGACCGGGTCTGCTCCGACCACAGCCACGGCGTGCTCATCGCGGTGCGCCACCTGCTCGGACTCGGGCACCCGACGCCCCTGCTAGTGGCCCGGGCCGACAGCCCCACGGCGATCGCGGTGCGCGCCGGATACCGGCACGCGCTCGACGCGCTGGGCCTGGAGTCGCCCCTCCCGGTGATCGGTTCGGTGTCGGCCGAGGCGGATCCGGCCGGCTTCGAGACGGCCGTGCGGGCGCTGCGTACCGCGGTCATGGAAGGGCGCGCCACGGCGGCGCTGGTCCACAACGACGTGGACGCCATCCGGATCGTGCAGCGCCTGGGCGAGCTGGGCGTGCGGGTGCCGGACGACCTGGCGCTCGTGGCGTACGACGACGAGGTGGCGGCCCTCGCGGACATTCCGCTCACCGCGGTCGCGCCGCCCAAGCACGAGGTCGGGCGCTACGCTGCCGAGCTGCTGATCGAGCGGTTGCGCGGCGCTTCGGCGAACGGCGGGGGCGCGGCCGAGGGGACGCCGCGGCGCCATGTCGATCTGCTGCCGAGGCTGCGGGTCCGGGCGTCGTGCGGAGCGCCGCCCGAGCCGATGGGGCGCTCAATGAGCGTTCGCTCCTGAACCCCGACCGTTCACCCGCTCTCTGATCTTTTTTCGATCAATCGAACTTTCGCTCTTGACTTCGGTCAGAACTGGGCCAAGGATCGCGGCCATCGCCTCGTCCCCACACGTTCAGGAGCCGTTCCGTGAGCCGTAGTTGGAGCAGATCGACCTCCGCCCTCGTCACCACCGCCACCGCGCTCGCCGTGCTCACGGCCTGCGGTGGCGGGGACGGCAAGACGGGCGACGCGGGCAAGGGCACCGCCGACAAGCCCGTCACGCTCACCTTCTGGGCGTGGCAGAAGGGCTCCAAGGACGTGGTGGACGCCTTCAACGCCTCCCACAAAAACATCCGGGTGAAGTTCGAGGAGATCCCCTCCGGCAACGCCGGCGGCTACGCGAAGATCTCCAACGCCGTGAAGGCGGGCAACGCGCCCGACCTCGTCACCGTCGAATACCCGATGCTTCCCGAGTTCGTCAGCCAGGGCTCGTTCCAGGACATCAGCACGTACGTCACCGACGACCTCAAGAAGCGGTTCCTGCCGCAGGCGATCCAGCAGACCACCCTCGGCGGCAAGAACTGGGCGATCCCCTTCGACGCCGCGCCCCAGGCCTACTTCTACCGCAAGGACTTCTTCGCGAAGAACAACATCGAAGTCCCCACGACCTGGGCCGAGTTCAGGGCGGCGGCCCAGAAGGCGAAGCAGGCCGACCCGAAGGCGCGCATCGGCACCTTCTTCCCCGACGATCCGACCACGTTCGAGGCGATGGCCTGGCAGGCCGGTGCCCAGTGGTTCAAGGCCGACGGCGACACCTGGAAGCTCAACACCGCCGACGCCGCCACCCACAAGGTCGCCGACTACTGGCAGGGCCTGCTCGACGACAAGCTGGTCCAGAACGCGGTCTCCTTCAGCCCCGAGTGGACGGCCTCCCTCAAGGACGGCTCGACCGTCGGCTACCTCGGCGCCTCGTGGGGCGCGGGCGTGCTCAGCGGCACCGTCCCCGACCAGAGCGGCAAGTGGGCCGTGGCCCCCGTCCCCACCTGGGACGGCAAGCCGGCCAGCGGCATGCTCGGCGGCTCCACCTGGGCCGTGACCAAGGGCAGCACCAAGACCGCGGCCGCCCTGGAGTTCGCCACGTGGATGTCGACGACCGCGCAGGGCATCGACGCCCGCATCAAGTCCGGTACGTCGAGCGCCTTCCCTGCCGACATCGCGCTGCGCCCGGCCGCCAAGAAGGCGTTCGACGCGAGGTTCTACTCCGGCCAGGACGTCTACCAGCTCTTCGACGCCGCGGGCAGCTCGATCAACGCCGACTGGGGCTGGGGCCCGAGCATGGGCACCACCAACACCACGCTCAAGGACCAGCTCGGCAAGGTCGCCGGCGGGTCGGTGAAGATCACCGACGCCATCCGGGCGGCCCACGACGCCACGGTGACCGAGCTGAAGAAGCGCGGCCTGAAGGTCGAGGGCTGACCGGATGACGACGAAGGGCCGAGCCGCGGGCCTCGCCGCAACGCCGGGCGGGCCCCCACCCACCCCGCCGCCCGGCGCCGACGACGGCACCGCCCGGGCCGCGGCCGGGGACGGCCCCGCCCGGGCCGCAGCCGGGGGCGACGACACGGCGGGCGTACCCGCCACGGCGTACGCGCCCCGGCCCGCCCGCCGGGTGCCCCTCCAGGTCCGCAGCCGGAGCCGTGGCCGCACCGGGGCTGCCGCCGCGATGCTGCTCACCCCGTTCTTCGTCCTGTTCACCGCCGTGACGGTGGTGCCGATCGGGTACGCGGTATGGCTGAGCCTGTTCACCGAGAAGCAGTCTGGGCTCGGCTTCGGCGGCGCCCGCTCCGTGTTCAGCGGGCTCGACAACTACACCGCGGCGCTGGGCGACCGCGCCTTCCGCGAAGGCTTCTGGGTGCTCGCCGGGTACTGCGTGGTGTACATCCCGCTGATGGTCGGCGGCGCCCTCGCGCTCGCGCTGCTGCTCGACTCGACGCTGGCCCGCGCCCGCCGCTTCTTCCAGCTCGCCCTGTTCCTGCCGCACGCCGTGCCCGGCATCATCGCCGCGCTCATCTGGGTCTACCTCTACACCCCGGGTCTCAGCCCGGTCGTGAAGGCCATGAACTCCGGCGGCGTCGGCTTCAGCTTCTTCTCCGCCGGCGGCACGCTCCCCTCCGTGGTCAACATCGCCCTGTGGGAATGGCTCGGCTACAACATGGTCATCTTCTACGCGGCGCTCCAGGCCATCGACCGCTCCGTCCTGGAGGCGGCGACCGTGGACGGCGCGGGCGAGTGGCGCACCGCGTTCGGCATCAAACTCCCGCTGATCCGCAGCTCGTTGATGATGGTGGCGCTCTTCACCGTCATCGGCTCGCTCCAGCTCTTCACCGAGCCGCTGATCCTCAACCAGGGCGGCAGCTCGACGGTCACCAGCACCTGGACGCCCAACATGTACGCCTACACCGCGGCGTTCAGCCGCAACGACTACGGCCTCGCGGCCGCATCGGCCGTGCTCCTCGCGCTGGCCGCGGCCCTGCTCTCCTTCGTCGTCACCCGCCTGACCAACCGGAAGGGCGCCACGGCATGACCTCCCCCACCACTGCCGCGCCCCGGCCCCCGAGCCGCTGGCTCTCCAGGACCGCGGTCAACGGCGCGCTGCTGCTGTCCGTCCTCTACACGCTCTTCCCCCTGGTGTGGCTGGTCACGGCCGCCACCAAGGACACCGGCAGCCTGCTCTCGGGCGAGGCGTTCTCCTTCAAGGGCTTCGACCTGGGCCACAACCTGTCGCAGCTCGCCTCGTACAACGACGGCGTCTACTTCCGCTGGTACCTCAACTCCCTTCTGTACGCGGGCGGCGGCGCGGCCGTCTGCGCGCTGGTCTCCGTGGCCGCGGGGTACGCCTTCGACAAGTACGTCTTCCGCGGCAAGGAGAAGCTGTTCGGGGCCGTCCTGCTCGGGGTGCTCGTGCCGACCACGGCGCTCGCGCTGCCCATGTACCTGCTGGCGAGCAGGGTCGGCCTGGTCAACACGTACTGGTCGGTCCTGATACCCGTTCTGGTCAATCCGTTCGGGGTGTATCTGTCCCGGGTGTTCAGTGCGAGCTACATCCCCGACGAGGCCCTTGAGGCCGCCCGTATCGACGGCGCCGGCGAGCTGCGCACGTTCTGGTCGATCGGTCTGCGCATGGTGATGCCGGGCTTTGTGACCGTCTTCCTCTTCCAGTTCACCGCGATCTGGAACAACTTCTTCCTCCCCCTGGTCATGCTCAGCGACCAGAAGCTCTTCCCGCTGAGCCTCGGTCTGTACGCCTGGAACAGCAACACCCATGCCGAACCGGGCTACTACCCTCTCGTCGTCACCGGCTCTCTCCTCGCCGTCATCCCTTTGATCGTCGCCTTCGTCTGTCTCCAGCGGCACTGGAGGGCCGGACTCGCCGCAGGCAGCGTCAAATGACCGGCCCCGGCATCCCGTTACCCCCGGCCGACGTCTCGTGAGGAGCCCGATTCCCACCATGCACCACACCACTGACAATCGGCCCGCGCTGCTGCTCGCGATGGGTCCCGGCATCGCGGACCGTCTGCTCGCCGAGCGTCACCGCACCCGGCTCACCGCCCTCACCCGTACCGATCCCCATCTGGTCGCGCACGACCTCACGACGCCCACCGGCCCGGTCGCCGAAGCCCTCGCCGAGGCCCACGTCCTGCTCACCTGCTGGGGCGCTCCCCCGCTCACCAAGGACGTCCTGGACGCGGCCCCGCAGCTGCGCGCCGTCGTCCACGCGGCCGGCTCCGTCAAGCACCACATCACCGACGCGTGCTGGGAACGCGGCATCGCCGTGACGTCGGCAGCCGCGGCCAACGCCCTGCCGGTCGCCGAGTACACGCTGGCCGCGATCCTCTTCGCGGGCAAGGAGGTGCTGCGCTCCGCCCAGCGGTACGCCGAGCTGCGCACCGCTCCCGCCTGGCTCGGCGAGACCGAGCACACCGGCAACTACCGGCGCACTCTCGGCCTGGTCGGCGCCTCCCGCGTCGGGCGGCGCGTCATCGAGCTCCTGCGCCCCTTCGACTTCGAGGTCCTGCTGTACGACCCGTACGTGAGCGCGACACAAGCGGCATCGCTCGGCGTCGAACAGGTGAGCCTGGACGCGCTCTGCGCCCGCAGCAGCGTCGTCTCCGTCCACGCGCCCCAGCTGCCCGAGACCCACCACATGATCGACGCGCGCCGGCTGGCCCTGATGCCGACGGGCGCCACGCTGATCAACACCGCGCGTGGCTCCCTGGTGGACGAACCGGCCCTGCTCGCCGAACTGCTCAGCGGCCGCCTGCACGCGGTCCTCGACGTGACGGACCCCGAACTACCGCCCCACGAAAGCCCGTTGTACGACCTTCCCAACGTCCTGCTGACCCCGCACATCGCGGGTTCGCTGGGCAACGAGCTGTACCGGATGGCCGATCAGGCACTGGACGAGGTGGAGCGTTTCGCCGTCGGCCTGCCGTTCACGGACCCGGTCCACCCGCTGTCCCTGGGACGCTCGGCGTAACCGGGCGGCCGTACCAGAACGCCGAAGGCCCGGCACCCCCCAAGGGGATGCCGGGCCTCACCTACGTGCGGCTACCGCTGACGGGGTGCGTCAGTGGGAGTGACCGTGACCGCCGTGACCGGCCTCGGGCTCCTCCTCGGCCGGCTTCTCGACGACCAGGGTCTCGGTCGTGAGCAGCAGGGAGGCGATGGAGGCGGCGTTCTCCAGGGCGGAGCGGGTGACCTTGACCGGGTCGATGACGCCGGCCTTGACCAGGTCGCCGTACTCGCCGGTCGCGGCGTTGAAGCCGAAGCCCTTGTCGAGCTCGCTCACCTTGGAGGTGATGACGTAGCCCTCAAGGCCGGCGTTCTCGGCGATCCAGCGCAGCGGCTCGACGACGGCGCGGCGCACGACCGAGACACCGGTGGCCTCGTCGCCGGTCTTGTCGAGGTTGCCGTCCAGGACCTTGGCGGCGTGCACCAGGGCGGAGCCACCACCGGAGACGATGCCCTCCTCGACCGCGGCGCGGGTCGCGGAGATGGCGTCCTCCAGACGGTGCTTGCGCTCCTTGAGCTCGACCTCGGTGGCAGCGCCGACCTTGATCACGCAGACGCCGCCGGCCAGCTTCGCAAGGCGCTCCTGGAGCTTCTCACGGTCCCAGTCGGAGTCCGTGGACTCGATCTCGGCCTTGATCTGGTTGACGCGGCCCTCGACGTCGGCGCTGTTGCCGCCGCCGTCGACGATCGTGGTGTCGTCCTTGGTGATGGTGACGCGGCGCGCGGTGCCCAGCACCTCAAGACCGGCCTGGTCGAGCTTGAGGCCGACCTCTTCGGCGATGACGGTCGCACCGGTGAGGGTGGCGATGTCCTGGAGCATGGCCTTGCGGCGGTCGCCGAAGCCCGGGGCCTTGACGGCCACGGCGTTGAACGTGCCGCGGATCTTGTTGACGACCAGGGTGGAGAGCGCCTCGCCCTCGACGTCCTCGGCGATGATCAGGAGCGGCTTGGAGGCGCCGGCCTGGATGACCTTCTCCAGGAGCGGCAGCAGGTCCTGGATCGAGGAGATCTTGCCCTGGTTGATCAGGATGTACGGGTCGTCGAGGACGGCCTCCATACGCTCCTGGTCGGTGACCATGTAGTGCGAGAGGTAGCCCTTGTCGAAGGCCATGCCCTCGGTGAACTCAAGCTCCACACCGAAGGTGTTGGACTCCTCGACGGTGATGACACCGTCCTTGCCGACCTTGTCCATGGCCTCGGCGATGAGCTCGCCGATCTGCTTGTCCTGGGCGGACAGCGCGGCCACGGCGGCGATGTCGGTCTTGTCCTCGATGGGACGGGCGGTCGCGAGAAGTTCCTCGGACACGGCCTTGACCGCGGCGTCGATGCCCTTCTTCAGGGCGGCCGGGGAAGCACCGGCGGCGACGTTGCGCAGACCCTCGCGGACCAGCGCCTGGGCCAGCACGGTCGCGGTGGTGGTGCCGTCACCCGCGATGTCGTTGGTCTTGGTCGCCACCTCCTTGACGAGCTGGGCGCCCAGGTTCTCGTACGGGTCGTCCAGCTCGACCTCGCGGGCGATGGTGACACCGTCGTTGGTGATGGTGGGGGCGCCGAACTTCTTGTCGATGACGACGTTGCGGCCCTTGGGGCCGATCGTCACCTTCACCGTGTCGGCCAGCTTGTTGACGCCGCGCTCAAGGGCGCGACGGGCGTCCTCGTCGAACTTCAGGATCTTCGCCATGGGAGCGGTTCAGCCCTCTCGAAAACTCGGGTTCATGACACTGCGCCCCTCGCCGCCCGGCAATCAGCGGGGTGACCAGGGGCGCAGCTCTCAAAGCATTCGCTTCGGTGAAATTACTTCTCGATGATCGCGAGCACGTCGCGAGCCGAGAGGACGAGGTACTCGTCGCCGTTGTACTTCACCTCGGTGCCGCCGTACTTGCTGTACAGCACGATGTCGCCGACCTTCACGTCGAGCGGCAGGCGCTCGCCGTTCTCGAAGCGGCCCGGGCCCACGGCGAGGACGGCGCCCTCCTGGGGCTTCTCCTTCGCGGTGTCCGGAATGACCAGGCCGGAGGCGGTGGTCTGCTCGGCGTCGAGCGGCTGGACCACAATGCGGTCCTCGAGCGGCTTGATGGCAACCTTGGAGCTGGTGGTCGTCACGGTCCGGTCTCCCCCTTCGGAGATCTCACGGGGTTAACTGTCTGGGGTGGCGACCAGGTGGATCCGTCGTCGCGGGTGCCGGACCTGCCCGTCGCTACTGGCACTCTCCGGTGGGGAGTGCCAGAAGCGAGACTAGGACGGCGGTTAGCACTCGGTCAAGCGGAGTGCCAATCTCGCACCGTCGCGGCGGACGCGCGCCGGGGTTCCAGGCCACCCACCGCGCAGTTTTCGGCCAGGCCTGGCCCGGCGCACCCGGCCGCTCAGAGGTAGTCCTCGATGCGGCCCACCGTGAACCCCCGGGCCCTGATGTGTTCCAGGAGCCGCGCGGTCAGCCGGGTCGCGCTCGCGCCGGGATCCGGCAGCCGGACCCGCACGATGTCACCGGGACGCAGGGACCGGGCGCCCCTGGCATACCGCGGGCCGTCGGCCGTCATCGTGACGCGGGCCAGCACGACCGCGCGCACCCCGCACTCCCGCGCGGCGCGCAGGGTGCCCGCGTCGTACGCCCCGTACGGCGGCCGGAACAGTCTCGGGCGGCTTGCGAACCGGGCGGCGAGCCGGTCCTGCTGGCCGCAGATCTCCGCCCGCTGCCGCGCGTAGTCCAGGGTCCGCAGGTCGGGGTGGCTCAGGGTGTGGTTGTGGACTCCGGCGCCCAGGGCCCGCAGCTCGTCGACGCGGGCGCGGGCGGACGCGACCGCGGCGCCGGCCCCGGCACCCGTCCCCGTACCGCTGCCGCCGCCGCCGCCGCTGCCGCCGCCGCTACCGTCGCCGTCGCCGTCGCCGGTGAGGAACAGGGCGAGCGGCAGGTGGAGATCGCGGACCATGCGCGGGAAGGCGGGGTCATCGCCCGGCCCGTCGTCGAAGGTCAGGAAGACCACCTTCGCCCGCACCGCGACGCGGTCGACGACGAAGGGCATGTGCGCGCCGGCCCGGCGGGCCGGTGGCCGCGGGGCCGGCGGCAGTGGGGCGGCGAGTCCCCAGCGCCGTGCGGCGGCCATCCGCGCGTCGGACCCGGCGCGCGGCACGGTGTGCTGGGCGGCCCGGTGTCCGAGCCTTCTGAACGGGGCGACGGGCGCAGCCGGTTCCGAGCACCCGGCCAGCGGGCCGAGGAGCGCGCCGGCCGCGAGCAGCCCGGCCAGGGCGGCCCGCAACCGGCGCGCCCGCCTCACCTCGGCTCCCCGGGCCCGCTCACACGTAGTCCTCAAGACGGGCCACGGCGTACCCCTTGTCGGTGATCACCTTCATCACCTGGCGGACCATGTCGGGCATGGTCCCGTTCCAGTCCGCGCGCCCGCGGAAATGGGTCAGGATGATGTCACCGGGGTGCAGGTCCTGGTCCCACTCGCGCCACTCCATGTGGTCGGTGAAGGCCTCCTCCGCCCACAGCGGCGCGGCCGTGATCCCGCACGACTTGGCCGCCTTGAGGGTGTCCTCGTTGTAGTTCCCGTACGGCGGCCTGAGCAGCCGGGGCCGCTTGCCCGCCCACTGGCCGATCTTGTCCTGCTGGTCGCAGATCTCGTGCCGCTGCTCCTCGTAGGAGAGCGCCGGCATGTAGCGGTGGTTGATGGTGTGGTTGTTGAGCGTGACCCCGAGGCCCTGCATCTTCTTGAAGTACTCGTGGTTGTCCTTCACGAGGTAGTCGCTGAGGAACGCGCTGTAGGGGATGCGCAGTTCCTGCATCATCTTCAGGAAGGTGGGGTCCTTCTCGGCGCCGTCGTCGATCGTCAGAAAGACGATCTTGTCCTTGGTCGGGACGGTGGTGAAGACGGGCGGCAGCGAGTCGCCGCCGTCCGTCTCGAACCCCGGCCGGTTGGTGATCCTCGGCTTGACGGCGGGTGCGGGGGGCGCGAGCAGGGGCGCCTTGGCGAGCCCCCACTTCTTGACGGCGGCGAGCCGGGCGGTCTCGGCGCGCTTCAGCTGCTCGGAGTAGTTGGCCAGGGCTCCGGCGGGGCCCTGCTTGGCGGCCTGGGGCCCGGGTCGCCCCGAGCCGGCGTCCTCGGACGAGCAGCCCGAGGCGAGGAGGGCGGCGGCGAGTCCCAGTGCGGCACAGGCGGCGACCCTGGTGTGGGTTTTACCCTTTTGTCCTACTAGTTGCATGGCGCCGCATCCTGTCAGGCGGGAACCCCGCAACCCGCACGACACCGCCGTCCCGGGCCCACCGTCGCCCGCCTGGCCCACAGCCGGGTCGCTCCTGGACGACAATGGCGGGGTGAACGACCTCGACACCTTCTCCCTCCTGCTGGCCGAAGAGGGCCGCGCCCTGCTCGCTTCCCTGCGGGAGTACGACCCCTCCCAGGAACTCGCGGTCGCCACCCGGCTGCGCCGCGAGCACGGCCCGGAGCTCGTGTCGGCGGCGCTGGGGCAGGCGCGGCTGCGGCAGCGGGCGGTCGCGAAGTTCGGCGAGGCGGACGCGTACCGGATGTTCTTCACGCCGAACGGCGTCGAGCAGTCCACCCGCGCCTCGGTCGCGGCCCACCGCGCGCGGGCCTTCGCCGCGCGGGGCGTGCGCAGCGTCGCGGACCTGTGCTGCGGCATCGGCGGCGACGCGCTGGCCCTCGCGCGGGCCGGGATCTCGGTCCTCGCGGTCGACCGCGACCCGCTGACGGCCGCGGTGGCCCGCGCCAACGCGGCGGCGCTCGGCCTCGCGGAGCTGATCGAGGTGCGCTGCGCGGATGTGACGGACATCGACACGGGCCCGTACGACGCCGTCTTCGTGGACCCGGCACGGCGGGGCGGGCGGGGCCGCATCTTCGACCCCGAGGCGTACTCACCGCCCCTGTCGTGGGCGGTCTCGGCGGCCCTCGCGGCCCCCTTCGCCGCGCTGAAGATCGCGCCCGGCATCCCCCACGAGGCGATCCCGCCGCAGGCCGAGGCGGAGTGGATCTCGGACGGGGGCGATGTGAAGGAGGCGGTGCTGTGGTTCGGCGGCGGGACGACCCCGGGGGCGGTCCGCGCCACCCTGCTGCCCGCGTCCGCCGACCTGTGGACGGCCACCCCGCTCGCCGCGCCGCCGGTCGGGCCGGTCGGCCGCTACCTGTACGAGCCGGACGGCGCGGTCATCCGCGCGCACCTGGTCGCCGAGATCGTCTCGCGGTGCGGGGGCCGGCTGATCGACGAGACGATCGCGTACGTGACGAGTGACGCGCCGTACGCGTCCCCGTACACATCGGCGTACGAGATCACCGACCAACTGCCGTTCAACCTGAAGAAGTTGAAGGCGTTGCTGCGGGAGCGGGAGGTGGGTGTCCTGACGGTGAAGAAGCGGGGTTCGGCGGTGGAGCCGGAGGAGATCCGCCGCAGGGTGAAGCCGCGGGGGCCGAACTCGGCGACGGTCTTCCTGACCAGGGTGGCCGGCGCCCCCACCATGCTCCTGGGCCACCCAGCCTGACCACCTCGGCACCGGGTGCCCTACAGGGGCGCGAGGCTGCGCCCTTTTGCGCGGCTCCGCCACGGCCGACGAGACCACGCCGTACGGGGTGCCCTACAGGGCCGCGGGGCTGTGCCCTTTACGCGGCTCCGCCACGGCCGACGCGACCACCGGCACCGGGTGCCCTACAGGGGCGCGGGGAACTGCGCGGGTGCCCCAGCACGATCCGCACCCGAAAACGGCGGGGTTGCCGGGGCTCCGCCCCAGACCCCGTTCGCGCCTGAACGGCGCTCGTCCTCAATCGCCGGACAGGCTGAGGTGGCCTCAACCGGACACCCCACCAAGAAACAACCCCGCCAGGGGCGCGGGGAACTGCGCGACCAACCACGCACAATCCGCACCCGAAAGCCGGGCCTCCGGGGCTCCGCCCCAGACCCCGTTCGCGCCTAAAGGGCGCTCGTCCTCAAACGCCGGACAGGCTGAAGCGGCCTCAACCGAACACCCCGCCAAGAAACAGCCCCGCCAGGGCCGCGGGGAACTGCGCAAGGTGGGGTCAGTCCAGGTCGGTCAGGGGTTCCGCGTAGATCTGGGCGAGGGGCTGCGGCCCCACGTACTGCTGGCAGTTGCACTGCCCCGCCTCGAACCGCAGCGGCTTCTTGCTCTCGTCCCAGGCGACCGGAACCTCAACCCGCTCATGACACTTCCCACCCTTGGCATGCTTGGCCAAATGGTGCGTGCACCCGCACACCGGCTCCGGCGTCTTGTGCGCGGCCTCGACGGCGAGACGTTCCTGCCGGGCCGCCTCAAGCCGCTCCATCTTGCGCTCGTGCCGCGTCCGCAGAGCCGTCCGGCCGTTGTCGATCGCCCAGCCGAACCCGCCCATCCAGAAAACGATCAGAATCCACCAGTACCAGGCCATGACGACCGTCCTTCCCCCGGAATGTGCCGCCGCGCGGCGCCGCAACTTCCCCAGGATAGAGCCGGGTTCGGAGCGCGGCTTCAGCGCCGGGCCGCCAGCGCGAGCGAGCGCTGCACCCAGCGCCGGTACGCCGCCGCCTTCACCACGCCGACCAGACCGGTGAGCCAGCAGATCAGGCCGAGCCCCATGCCGTAGACGACGACGGCGTACGTGTCGTGCCCCGGGTCGGCGGTCGCGGGCAGCACCAGGCAGACGGTCAGGCCCGCCCCGCACAGCACGGCCGAGGGAACGAGCCAGGCGAGGCTCAGGCCGGGCCTGCCCAGATTGCGGTCGAGCACCGGATCCCGGTCCAACTCCGCCCACTGGCGCAGGAGTTCACGGATCCTGCGGTCGGTGCGCAGGCCGAACCCGACGGCCAGCCCGGCGGGGATCATCACGCCGAGGCCGAGGAGCAGGAGCAGCCCGCCCACGATCGCGGTGAGGACGTCCGTGAGGGAGGTGAGCGCCGCGCCGACCAGCGACCAGCCCAGCGCGAAGAGCGCCGCGTACAGCCAGAGCAGCCCGAGCCTGCCCGCTCCCAAGTACCCCTTGACCAGCGCTTCCAGGGCCTGGGCCCGGTCGGCCAGCAGCGCGTTGCGGTCGCGCCAGGTGCGTATCTCGGCCGGAGGCGGAGAGGGAGGAAGCGGCGAACTGGACGGCATGCGCCAGAGATTATCGGGGGCGCCCCCGGGACCGGCGCCCACCCTGGGTCATGTTCACTACAGTCGGCCGGATCCTTTCCCTCCGCGACACCCGCCCCCCTCCGCGACGCCCGTCCGCCGACCCAGCGGTCCGGCCGCCCGGCGGCCCAGCGGTCCGGCCGGGCCCCACGCGCCCGGCTCGTCAGGCGTCCCGCAGGGTCTGGAGGTCGAGCTTCTTCATGTCCATGACCGCCGCCATGACCCGGTCGGCCTTCTCCGCGCCCGAGCCGAGCAGTTCGGGCAGTTCGGCGGGCACGATCTGCCAGGAAAGCCCGTACTTGTCCTTCAGCCAGCCGCAGGGCCCCTCTTCGCCGCCCTCGGCGAGCCGTGTCCAGAACCGGTCGATCTCCTCCTGGTCCTCGCACCCCACCGCGAGCGAGACCGCCTCGGTGAAGGAGAACTGGGGTCCGCCGTTGAGCGCGGTGAACCGCTGGCCCGCGAGCAGGAAGTCGACCGTCATGACCGCGCCGGGCTCGCCCGGCGCCGACTCGGAATAGTGGGTGATCCCCAGGACGCGCGAGTCGCCGCCGAAGATGGAGACGTAGTGCTCGGCGGCTTCCTCCGCCTGGCTGTCGAACCAGAGGAAGGGGGTGATCTTCTGGGTGATCTTCGCGGTCATCGTGGGCCTCCTCGTCGTCGCCGGACCCGGTGCGGGCGGCATCACCCGGTAGACCGGCCCCGCGCCCGGAACTCATCGCGGTACGCGTACGCCGGGGAGCCGACAGCCGGGAAGCGCCCGCCGCGGAGCCAGCGGCCGGGAACGACGGCCGGGAAAGCGCCGGCCGGGGGCGCCGCCTCTTGCACGGACCGGCCGTACCAGCAGATCACCGCGGCCGGTGGGCGGCAACATTTCCCGGGCCCGGCACCCCCGCACCCCCGCACCCCCGCACCCCCCGGCCTTCCGGCCATTCGCCGGTGAAGGCTCACTCGCCGGTGAGGACGACGAGCTGCTGGGTCGCCCGCGTCATCGCGACATAGCGGTCCACCGCCCCCTCGATACCCGTGCCGAACCGCTCCGGCTCCACGAGGACGACCAGGTCGAATTCGAGGCCCTTGGACAGTTCCGGCGTCAGCGAGCGGACGCGGGGCGTGGCCCGGAAACCGGGATGGCCGATGACGCAGGCGATCCCGTCGGCGTGCCCGGCGAGCCAGTTCTCCAGGACCCGGTCCAGGTCCGCGACGGCGCCGTGGCCGACGGGCACACCGCTGCCGCGCACGGAGGCCGGCACGTTGGCGTCGGGCAGCACGGCCCGGATGACCGGTTCCGCCTCGGTCATGACCTCCTGCGGTGTGCGGTAGTTGATGCTGAGGGACGCCACCTCGGCCCGGTCGAGCCCGACCCGCGCGAGGCGTTCCCGCCACGACTCGGTGAACCCGTGCCTGGCCTGGGCACGGTCCCCGACGACGGTGAAGCTCCGGGAGGGGCAGCGCGACAGCAGCATCTGCCATTGCGCGTCGGTGAGTTCCTGGGCTTCGTCCACGACGATGTGCGCGAACGGCCCGGCGAGCGGGTCCGGCTCCGCGGTCGGCAGGGCGCTCTCGTCGATCAGGGTGTCCTGGAGGTCCTTACCGCGCAGCATCCGGACCGCGCCCTCGGAGTCGTCGCCGGCCGCGTCGAAGTCGGCGGCCGTGACGATCTCGTCGATGACACCGGCCATCCGGGCGCGCTCGGCGGCGACCACGGCGTCGTGCCGGTGCCTGCGCCGTTCCGCCTCCGGGTCGCCGAGCCGTCGGCGGGCCGCGTCCAGGAGCGGCAGGTCGGACACCGTCCAGGCCTGCGCGTCCGCGCGCCGCAGGGCGCGTACGTCGTCGGGGCCGAGCCAGGGCGCGCACAGCCGCAGGTAAGCGGGCACCGACCAGAGGTCGCCCACGACGTCGGCGGCCTCCAGGAGCGGCCAGGAGCCGTTGAGCGCGTCGACCAGCTCCCGGTTCCGGCGCAGCGCCCGGCCGAACTCCTCGGGCGTGACGTCGTCGCCCTCGTGCCGGTCGAGCAGGATCGTGACCAGGGCCTCCCAGACCTGTTCGCGGCCCTCGTTGTGCGGGGCGCCGGGGCCCGGTGCGCGAAAGGCCTCGGCCCAGTCGTCGGCGCTCAGCAGGACCTCGGACCAGGGGGTCGTGACGGCCATCGGGTCGGTGGGAGGTTCCTCGTAGAACGCGACGGCCTTCTCGATCGCGTCGACCATGGCGGCGGACGACTTGAGGCGGGCCACCTCGGGGTCCCTCTCTGCCGTGGCCGTCGCGCCTTCGGCGACAAGGTCCCGCAGGATGCACGTCTGCACGCCCTCCTCGCCGAGGCTGGGCAGGATGTCGGCGACGTAGTCGAGGTAGGGCCGGTGCGGCCCGACGAACAGGACGCCTCCCCGGCGGTGGCCCAGGCGCGGGTCGGAGTAGAGCAGGTAGGCGGAGCGGTGCAGGGCGACGACGGTCTTGCCGGTGCCGGGGCCGCCGTCGACGACGAGCGCGCCGCGTGATCCCGCCCGGATGATGGCGTCCTGGTCGGCCTGGATGGTGGAGAGCACGTCGCGCATCCGGGCCGAGCGATTGGTGCCCAGGCTCGCGATGAACGCGGACTGGTCGTCGAGGGCCGCGTGCCCTTCGAGCCCGTCGGCGCTGAACACCTCGTCCCAGTAGTCGCTGATCCGGCCGCGGGTCCAGCGGTACCTGCGGCGGCTCGCCAGGCCCATCGGGCCGGCGTGGGTCGCCGCGAAGAACGGCTCGGCGGCCGGGGAACGCCAGTCGATCAGCAGGCGGCGGCCCTCGCTGTCGGTGAGGCCGAGCCGGCCGACGTACAGCGGTGCGGAGCCGTCGGCGCCGACCATGCGGCCCAGACACAGATCGAGGCCGAAGCGGCGCAGGGTGCGCAGGCGGCCGGTCAGGCGGTGGACCTCCACATCCCGGTCCATCGCCGCGCGGCCGATGCCGCCGGGTGCTCGGCGCAGCGCGTCGAGACGGTCGGAGAGTTCGGTGACGGTCTCGTCGAGGGTCCGCGCGATGGCGGCGAAGTGCCGCTCGTCGTCGGCGATCAGCGCCGGATCCGCCTTGGCGGCGAGGTGGACGGGAAGATCGAACGCGACGGCAGCACTGGTTTCGGAATTCGACAACGGCACACGCACTTCGTGAATCTCCCATTTCCGCAGGTACTGGCCCGAGGCGAGTGATTCTGCGGTACGACGGGGGCCTTGCCGCAAGCCCCCCAGTGCGCTATATCTTGATAGTGGCGAGGAGAGTGCGTACTCCTTGCCTTCTCTTTTTTCCGCCTCGGCGTGGGTGTTTCCCGGTCCGGCACAGGCGTCTTCCGCCTCTGCGCGGGTGTTCGCCGGACCGGCACAGGCGTCTTCCGCCTCGGCGTGGGTGTTCGCCGGACCGGCGGACGTGCGGCGTTTCTAGACGTAGTCCTCCAGGCGGGCCACCGTGAAGCCCTGTTCCTGTATGTGGCGGAGCATGTTGGCGGTCATCTCGGTCATGGACGTGCCCTTGAGTTCCTTGGGGCCGCGGAAGTGCGCCAGGATGATGTCGCCGGGGTGCAGCTTCTTGTCGCCGCGCTGGTACTGCATGTTGGTGATCTGCATCGACTCGCGCCACAGCACCATCGCGCGGATGTCGCAGGTCTTGGCGGCCGCGCGCGTGTTCTCGTTCCAGTTGCCGTACGGGGGCCGGAAGAGCCCGGGCGCCTTGCCGTACTCCTTGCCCAGCTTCTTCTCCTGGGTGCATATCTCGTTCTTCTGCGCGGCCTCGCCGAGAGTGCGCAGATTGGGGTGCGAGAGCGTGTGGTTCTCTATGGAATTGCCGAGCTCCTGCAACGGTTTGAAGTAGCCGTAGTCGCCGCGGATGATGTCGTCGGTCAGGAACATGGTGAAGGGGATCTTCAAGTCCCGCATCATCTCGACGAACTTGGGGTCCTTCTCGGCCCCGTCGTCGAACGTCACGAAGACGATTTTCTCCTGGGTGGGTATGTCGCTCACCACCGGCACCTCGCCCGGCTTCGCCTTCACCGGCTTCTCGGCCGGCGGCGCGGGCGGCGCGGCGAACGGCTTGAGCTTCCACTTGCGGTACGCGGCCTCGACGGCGGCCGTGTCACCGCCCGGGGACGCCGTCGACGGCGCGCCGCCCGCCTTGCCGGACGGTGCGGACGCGGACGGGGTGCTGCCGCCTCCCCCGCCCGACGAGCAGCCCGCGACCATCAGAAGACCGAAGAGAGCCGCACCGACAGCCTTCTTGCGCACGAGACAACCCCGCCCCATCACTGACCGTTTCCGTCATCGACTTACGCACAGGTTGATGACGGAAACGGTCAGGGGGTTGCCTCACATGATCGGACAGCGACAGGCGCGCCGCCCGGGTCTCGGGTCAGCCGGCCGACTCGAAGCGCCAGCGGTGCACCGGCCGCGCCACCAACGCGCCATCGGGCTCCGGCAGTTCGGGCAGTTCGGCGTCGTACGCCGCCTCCCACCAGGTGATGACGAGGACCCGGTCGCCGGGCGCGCGCAGGATCTCGCGGCGTGACGGCGAACCGGTGGCGGGCTGCTCCCGGACCCAGGCGAGGAGTTCGGCGCCCCGGCCCTCGACGGCCCGGGCCTCCCACATCAGGGCGACGGTCATGAGTACAGGTTCTTCTTGCTGACCTCGTGCACATGGTCGTGGTCGTGGGAATGCGCGTGGCCCTGCCCGTGCCCGTCCCCGTCCCCGTGTGCCTCGCCCGGCACGTGCGGCTCGGTCACCGGGAGCGAGGAGTCCGCCGACAGTTCCAGGTCGGAGGCGGGCCGGTTTCTGGCCACCATCTCGGCGCCGAGCGCCGCGACCATCGCCCCGTTGTCCGTGCACAGCCCGGGACGCGGCACCCGCAGCCGGATGCCGGCCCGTTCGCAGCGCTCCTGGGCGAGCGCCCGCAGCCGGGAGTTGGCGGCCACGCCACCGCCGATCATCAGGTGGTCGACGCCCTCGTCCTTGCAGGCCCGTACGGCCTTGCGGGTCAGCACGTCCACCACGGCCTCCTGGAAGGACGCGGCCACATCGCGCACCGGGACCTCCTCGCCCGCGGCGCGCTTGGCCTCGATCCAGCGGGCCACCGCGGTCTTCAGGCCGGAGAAGGAGAAGTCGTACAGCGGGTCGCGCGAGCCGGTCAGGCCGCGCGGGAACGCGATCGCCTTCGGGTCACCCTCGCGTGCGAGCCGGTCGATGACCGGGCCGCCGGGGAAGCCGAGGTCGAGCACCCGGGCGATCTTGTCGAAGGCCTCGCCCGCCGCGTCGTCGATGGTCGCGCCGAGCGGACGCACGTCGGCGGTGATGTCGGGGGCGAGCAGCAGCGAGGAGTGGCCGCCGGAGACGAGCAGCGCCATCGTCGGCTCGGGCAGCGGCCCGTGCTCCAGCTGGTCGACGCAGATGTGCGAGGCGAGGTGGTTGACCCCGTACAGCGGCTTGTTCAGGGCGTACGCGTACGCCTTCGCGGCCGAGACGCCGACGAGCAGCGCGCCCGCGAGGCCGGGGCCCGCGGTGACCGCGATGCCGTCGAGGTCGCGCGCGGAGATCCCGGCGGTCTTCAGGGCCCGCTCGATGGTCGGCACCATCGCTTCGAGGTGGGCCCGGGAGGCGATCTCGGGAACGACGCCGCCGAACCGGGCGTGCGTGTCCACGCTGGAGGCCACGGCATCGGCGAGCAGCGTCGTCCCGCGCACGATGCCGACGCCGGTCTCGTCGCAGGAGGTCTCGATGCCCAGTACGAGCGGTTCGTCAGCCATCAGTCAGTCTCTTCTGTTCCTTGGACGTATTCCTGGACGGTCAGTCGCATCACGAGCGCGTCGACGTTGCCGGGCTGGTAGTAGCCGCGCCGGAAGCCGATGGGCTCGAAGCCGAAGCGCTCGTAGAGCTTCTGGGCCCGGGTGTTGTCGACGCGCACTTCGAGCAGGACCTCGTCGCACTCGAAGGCGGTGGCGTGCTTGAGGAGATCGGTCAGGAGGCGGGCGCCGAGCCCGGTGCCCCACTGGTCGCGGGCGGCGGCGATGGTCTGGACGTCGGCGAGGTCACCGGCCGCGGCGAGCCCGGCGTAGCCGACGAGCCGGCTCCTGCCGTCCTCGACGGATTCGGCCACCACATAACGGCGGGTGGCGCCCGGCCCGCGCGCATGGGCGAGCTCGGACCAGAACATCCCCTTGGACCAGGCGTCCTCGGGGAACAGCTCGTGTTCGAGGTCGAGCACGGGCGCGATGTCCCACCAGCGCATCTCGCGCAGCACGACCCCGGTCACTTCGGGGTGACCACCTTGTAGTTCTTGGGCACCTGCGCGTCCGGACGGCGCAGGTACAGCGGCGTCGGCGGCAGGAACTCCGAGCCCTCGGCGAGCTTTTCGGCGGCGAGCGAGGCGAGCGCGCCCGCCGACTGGTGCTCGGGACCGCGCGCGTCGGGGAAGGCCTCCGGATACAGGACGGCGCCCGCGCCGACGACCGGCAGCCCGCTCAGCTGCTCGGCGATGTCGCCGGGCCGGTCGACGGAGGGCTCCCCCGCGCGCGTACGGAAGGTGTCGTAGCGGGCCCAGTAGACCTCCTTGCGGCGGGCGTCCGTGGCGACCACGAACGGCTCCTCGATGCCGGAGGCGTAGGCGAGTCCGTCCAGGGTGCACAGGCCGTGGACGGGAACGCCGAGCACCGAACCGAAGGTCGCGGCGGTGACCAGGCCGACGCGCAGCCCGGTGTACGGGCCCGGGCCCACGCCCACGACCAGGTCCGTCACGGCGTCGAGTTTCAGGCCGGCCTCGGCGAGCACCCGGTCGACGGCGGGCAGCAGCAGCTCCCCGTGCCGGCGCGCGTCGACCTGACGGGCTTCGGCGACGACGGCGGTGCCGTCGTGCAGGGCGACGGTGACGGCGGGGGTGGCGGTATCAACGGCGAGCAAGAGCACGCGAACAGCCTACGGCCAACCCGGCGGGGGCACGGCGTCCCGGCCCAGCCGTCACCTGCTGCTACCGTCAGCCGCAGGTATGACCGTAAGCAAGCATGTACGTACGAAAGGGGAAGCCCAGGTGGCAAGGAGCAGCACGGGATTCGTGGCCGGGCTCACCGCGGCCGCTCTCGCGGTGGTCGGCTTCCTCGCCTATCAGGCCTCGGCGAGCGCGCCCCCCGCCGCCGACCTCGCGGCGCCCAGCGCCAGGCCTTCGGCGTCCGCGAAGCCGTCGAACCTGCCGCCCGCCGGCTCCCCCGCCGTCAAGCCCGACCTGTCGGTCCCCGCCGAATCGGGCACCGGAGTGCGGGTCGTGTACTCGCTCGGCGCGAAGCGGGTGTGGCTGGTCGGCGTGGCCAAGACGCCGAAGACCTTCACCGTCATGCCGTCCGCGATCAGCCCGAAGCCGGGCACGTACATCGTGACCTCGCGCACCGGGCACACCACGGGCTCGGACGGGGTGGCCATCGAGCACGTCGTGGTGTTCACCACCAGCAAGAACGCGGTGGTCGGCTTCAGCGCGGCGGTGGACGACTCGATGTCGAGCCCCAAGACGGCGAAGAAGACCGGCGGCATCCGCATGAAGCGGGCGGACGGCGACGCGATGTGGGCGTTCGCCACGCACAACTCGAAGGTCGTCGTCGTCCCGTAACGCGCTGCCCTTCCGCAACGCGCTGCCCTTCCGCAACGCGCTGCCCTTCGGGAACCCGCTGTCCTTCGGGAACCCGCTGTCTCCGGGACGGGCACCGGCCCCGTGACCGGCTCCCCCGGCACGGGGCCTTCGCGCGTCCGCCGGGGCCCCGCCACCACTCGATAGGACTACGCGGCGTCCTTGCGGGCGTCACCCTCGCCGGTGGCTGGGGCGCTCTCGCGCGGCGGCGTCGACACGGCGCTCGCCGCGGCGCACGAGGCGAGCAGATCGTGTATCGACACTCCGGACGGCGCCGGGACGCCCCGCGGGGCCTGCGGCTTCGCTTCGCGTTCCGGCACGGTCATGGCGGCCTCCTGAGGCTGCGGAAGAAGGCGCGGTTAGGTAGACCTAACCAGGTCTCTTCCTCCATGTGACCACGCCCGGTGGGAACGGCGCAACATTTTGCCGACGTCTTGTCGGAATGTACGGTGCCCGCGCGCGGCGCCCGGCCGCCGACTCAGAGGCCGTCGACCCCGGCGCCGGCCCAGCGGGGCCCGATTCCGGTGACGGTGACCGTCCTGCGGTCGTCGTCGCTCTCGCCCACGGCGCGGTCGATGAGCACCTGGAGCCGGTCGTCGGACAGGTCCTCGACCTTGCCCTCGCCCCACTCGACGACGACCACGGACTCGGGCAACGACACGTCGAGATCGAGGTCCTCCATCTCGTCGAGCCCGCCGCCCAGCCGGTACGCGTCCACATGCACCAGGGCGGGGCCGCCCACCAGCGAGGGGTGGACCCGGGCGATGACGAAGGTGGGCGACGTCACGGCGCCCCGTACGCCAAGACCCTCGCCGAGGCCGCGGGTCAGCGTCGTCTTGCCCGCGCCGAGCTCCCCGGTGAGCATCACGAGGTCGCCGGGACGGAGCAGTTTGGCGATGCGGCGCCCCAACTCCTGCATTTCGGAAGGGGAGTTGAGGGTCAGGCGGGTGCCGGCGTCAGCCGCCGGGCTGCTGTGCGGTGCTTCCATACGTCCCAACGTTAGCGGCCTGCGGCACCGCGCCGACCCGGGCCAGCAGGTCGGCGAGCCGGTCGGTGACCGTCTCGGGGTGCTCCAGCATCACCAGGTGCCCGCCGTCCGGCACGATGACCAGCTCGGCGTCGGGCAGCAGATCGGCGATCCCCTCGCTGTGCGAGCTGGGCGTGACCAGGTCGCGGTCGCCCGCCAGGACGAGCACCGGCACCTCCGCGAAGATCGCCAGGGCTGCCGTCTTGTCGTGCTCGGAGAAGGCCGGGTAGAACTCCGCGACGACGTCGATCGGGGTGCCCTCGATCATCCGCTCGGCGAACCGGGCGACCGCGGGGTCGACGTCCTTGGAGGAGAACGAGTAGCGCTTGATCATGCCCGCGAACAGATCGGCCGTCGCCCGCCGTCCCCGCTCCACCAGCTCGGCCTGCGAGCCCAGCGCCCTGAGCACCCCCGGCAGCACCCGGCGCACCGCGTTGACGCCCGCCACCGGGAGCCCGTAGTTGACCTCGCCGAGCTTGCCCGATGAGGTGCCGACGAAGGCGACGCCGACCACGCGGTCGCGGATGAGCTCCGGGTACTGCTCGGCCAGGGCCATGATCGTCATGCCGCCCATGGAGTGGCCGACCAGGACGAGCGGGCCCTCGGGCGCGGCCGCGTCGATGACGGCCTTCAGGTCACGGCCGAGCTGGTCGATGTCGACCGGGACGCCGTCGCGCTGGGCCTTGCCGCGGTCCGAGCGGCCGTGACTGCGCTGGTCCCAGTGCACCGTGCGCAGCACGCCGCGCAGCGCCGCCCGCTGGAAGTGCCAGGAGTCCTGACTGAGGCAGTACCCGTGCGAGAACACCACGGTGACGGGGGCCGGGACCTTGCGCCCGAACAGCCGACGCGTGCGCCGGTCGTGGGTGCCCGCCTCCGGCTCGACCTCGTCGCTCTCGTAGTAGAGGACGGTGCCGTCGTCGGCGACCGCCTTGCCCGGCGTGCCGCGCAGCGCCCCGTACGGCCCGGACGCGTCGAGTGCGAGCCGCGCCTTCCTGCGCATCCCGCGCCCCACGGTGAGCCGTTCCATGGCCACGCCCGCCGCGGCTCCCGCTGCGACCACGCCTATCGCGGCGCCCGCGATCCCGGCCAGGCGCCAGGTGCCCACCGCCGTCTGGGCGTCCTGGACCGCGGATACGACGGCGTCCCCTGTGCTGGTCTCGCTCACCGTGCCGCTCCGCCCCTTTTATTCGTCGCCGCTTGTGCTCTTCGTCCTGCGCTTCGTCTCGCGCTTCGTCCTGCGCTTGGTTCCGCTCTTCGTCCTGCGCTTGGTTCCGCTCTTCGTCCTGCCCGTCGCCGCGCTCACACGCCGCCGGAACGCTCGCCGTGCACGCGACCGTCGGCACGCTGGTCGTGCGCGTCACTGTCGGCACCCTCGTTCACATAGACGCGCGGGACACGTGCACCGATGCGCGTCACGATCTCGTACGCGATGGTGTCCGCCGCCCGGGCCCAGTCCTCGGCCGTCGGCTCCCCCCGGTCGCCCGGGCCGAACAGGATCGCCTGTGCGCCCGGCTCGACCGTGTCCCCTTCAAGGTCGACCACGAACTGGTCCATGGCAATGCGGCCCGCCGCGGTACGCACTTTCCCGCCCACCAGAACCGGGCCGCGCCCCGAGGCGTGCCGCGGAATGCCGTCGGCGTACCCGAGCGGGAGGAGACCGAGGGTGGTCTCGCTCCTGGTGACGTACTGATGCCCGTAACTGACGCCGTGACCCGCCGGAACGTGCTTGGACAGCGCGACCGACGCCGAGAGCGTCATGACCGGCCGCAGGCCGAGCTCCCGCGATGTGCCGAGCTCGGGCGCCGGCGAGACGCCGTACAGGGCGATGCCGGTGCGCACCAGGTCGAAGTGGGACTCGGGGAGGGTGAGGGTGGCCGGGGAGTTGGCGATGTGGCGCACCTCGGGGGTGACGCCCGCCTTCTCCGCGTACGCCGTCATCTCCTGGAACACCGAGAGCTGGGCCGCGATCGAGGGGTGGCCGGGTTCGTCGGCGCACGCGAAGTGCGACCAGAGGCCGGTGACCTCCACCTCGGGTGCGGCGAGGGCCGCGTGCACCAGTTCCGGCCAGTCGGCGGGCTGGCAGCCGTTGCGGCCGAGGCCGGTGTCGGCCTTGAGCTGGACCCTGGCCGTGCGTCCGGCGGCGCGGGCCGCTTCGGTGACCTCGCGCAGCGCCCACATCCCGCTCACCGAGACGTCGATGTCGGCTTCGACGGCCTCGCGCCAGGGGCCGCCGGGCGTCCACAGCCAGCACATCATCCGGCCCTGGACGCCGGCCGCGCGCAGGGCGAGCGCTTCGTCGGGGGTGGCGGTGCCGATCCAGGCGGCGCCTGCCTCCTGCGCGGCCCGTGCGCACGGCAGGGCGCCGTGCCCGTAGGCGTCCGCCTTCACCACGGCCATGAGCTGCGCGCCCGGTGAACAGGCGCGCAGCGTCCGGACGTTGGCACGCAGCGCGCCCAGGTCGATCTCGGCGCGGGCGCGCTCGGCGGGGTACTGAGTCATCGCGGTCATCGCGCCAAGTCTCTCAGAGCGTACGAGGACCGGGATTGTGCCGCGGGACACATCCACTCAGGTGCCGTTCGGATGCCGGCTCAGGTGCCGTTCGGATGCCGGCTCAGGTGCCCTCGCGGTGCCCCCACACATAGACGGCGTCACCGGTGCGCAGGGCGTTCCAGAGGCTGCGCGCGTCGGCGAGGGTGAGGTTGACACAGCCCTGGCTGCCGACGGTGGTGTAGACGCTGTGGTAGATCGCGTGGAAGGCCTGGCCGCCGTCGAAGAACTGGGCGTACGGCATGGACTGGTGGTAGATCGTCGACCAGTGGTTCTTGTGCCGCCAGTAGACCTTGTGCCAGCCGGCCCGGGTGGGGAGCGAGGCCCGCCCGCTGCGGATCGGTACGGGCCCGTACGTCACCTTTTTTCCGGTCTGCACCCACATCAACTGCCGATTGAGGTCGACGCAGGCCACCCGCCCCTTCCGCACGGGGCACTTGTGCGCGGCGTTGGGGTTCTTGCGCGCGGACAGGAACTGCATCCGCGACCAGGTGACCGGCCCAGCGAACCCGATGGTCGGCGAAATCCCCTGCGCCTGCTGGAACTTGCGGATCGCGGCGCAGTCCGCGGCCGACTGCCGCCCGTCCACCTTGAGCCGCAGCCACTGCTCGACCTGGCGCTGGTGGGGGCCGGTCTTGGTGGTGCAGCTGCCGGGCTTGGCCCCGAGCTCGCTGCGCGGTACGTACTCGATGAGCCGGTAGGCGTCGGCCGGCGCCTCGGCGGGCTCGGCCCGGTCCTCGTCGGCGCCGGGCTGGTAGACGAGCGGCGGCAGCACCTGGTCGGGCGTGTCGAGCGGCCCGGCCTGCGCGTCCATGTCGACCCCGGGTACGAGGGCTTCACTCGCCTGGGAGGCGGAGTCACCGGCGCCGATGTCGGTGCCGGGGGCGGGGGGTGCGGGGTCGCCGGGGGCGGGGTCGCCGGGGGCGGGGTCGCCCGGCGCCGCGACGCCGGGGGCGGCGGTGCCGGGGGTGGCGGTGCCGGGGGTGGTGGTGCCAGGGGTGGTGGTGCCGGGGGTGGTGGTGCCGGGGGTGGTGGTGCCAGGGGTAGCGGGGATGGCGGTGCCAGGCGTGATGGTGCCGGGGGTGACGGGTCTGAGGCTGGACGGGGGTGGGGGGTCGCCGGGGGCGGGGGCGGGGGCGGCCGCGGTGAGGGCGAGGGCGGCGGCGAGGGCGAGGCCGCAGGTGCCCCATTTGTAGCGATTGCTACGTGAATGTCCTTGAGTCATTCCCTCAGCGAACCCCCCGCCTCCGGCGTGTCGCGGAAGCCGCGCGGCACATGTCACCCGGGGGTGGCGCGCCCGCGGCCTGCGCCCGCCTTCGTCTGCGGGTGCGCCTGGGGCTGGTTGCGCAGTTCCCCGCGCCCCTGGGTGGGCCGGCCTTGGCAGGGTGCCCAGCCCGGCCCACCTCAGCCGTCTGGCTACGCGACGCCGGGCCGCAGGGACCACCTCAGCCTGTCCGGCGATTGAGGACGAGCGCCCTTCAGGCGCGAACCGGGCCTGGGGCGGAGCCCCGGGCAACCCCGCTTTCGGGTGCGGACCGTGCCCGCGCCTCGCGCAGTTCCCCGCGCCCCTGGGTGGGCTGGCCCTGGCAGGGTGCCCAGCGCGGCCCACCTCAGCCCGTCTGGCTACGCGACGCCGGGCCGCAGGGACCACCTCAGCCTGTCCGGCGTTTGAGGACGAGCGCCCTTCAGGCGCGAACGGGGTCTGGGGCGGAGCCCCGGGGGGTCAGGACGGGCCGGGTCGGGTGATGTCCTGCCAGGCGGCGGGGAGGGCTTCGGCCACCGCGTAGGCCGTGGTCGGCGCACCCCCGGCCGCTCGCCGCCCGGCAAGCCCGTGCAGGTACGCCCCCGCCGACCCCGCGTCGACCGCCCGCAGTCCCGCCGCGAGCAGCGACCCCGCGAGCCCCGACAGCACGTCACCGCTGCCCGCCGTGGCCAGCCAGGGCGTCCCGGTCGCGTTGGCCCGTACCGGCCCGTCCGCGGACGCGACCAGCGTGGTCGAGCCCTTCAGCAGGACCGTCGCCCCGAACCGCTCCGCCAGCTCCCGCACCGAGGCCAGCCGTTCGGCCTCGACCCGCTCGCGCGCCACACCGAGCAGCGCGGCCGCCTCGCCCGCGTGCGGGGTGAGCAGGGTCTCCGCCGAGCGGGCCCGTACCGTACGGGGGTCGAGCCCGCGCAGCCCGTCCGCGTCCACCAGGACCGGCACGTCCGATGCGAGTACGTCGGCCACTCCCTGGCCCTCATCCTCGCCGAGGCCGGGCCCGACCACCCACGCCTGCACCCGGCCCGCCTTCGCGGGCGGACCGTCCGACACCAGGGTCTCGGGGAAGCGCGCGAGCACGGCGTCCCCGCCGGGGCCGACGTACCGCACCGCGCCCGCCCCGCCCCGCAGCGCGCCTGCGACCGCGAGGACGGCCGCCCCCGGGTAACGGGCCGAGCCCGCCACCACCCCCACGACACCCCGCCGGTACTTGTCGCTCTCACCGGACGGGGTGGGCAACAGGTCGGCGACATCGGCGTGTTGGAGCGCTTCGACATCCGGCACGGAGGGCAGGTCGAGTCCGATCGGGATCAGCCGCACCGCACCGGCGTACTCCCGCGCAGGGTCGATGAGCAGCCCCGGCTTGTACGCCCCGAACGTCACGGTCACGTCGGCCCGCAGCGCCTCGCCCGCCACCTCGCCCGTGCCCGCATCGACGCCGCTGGGCAGGTCGACGGCGACGACGAGCGCGCCGGACCCGCGGGCGGCCCGCGCGAGGGGCACCGCCTCGGGGCGCAGGCCGCCGTGACCGCCGATGCCGGTGATGCCGTCGAGTACGAGGTCGATGCTGGCCAGCACCTCGAAGGGGTCATCGGCGACGCGGCCGCCGGCCCGCCGCAACGCGGCGAGCCCTTCGGGGTGGGTGCGGTCGGGGCTGAGCAGCACCGCGTCGACCCGGGCGCCCCTGCGGGCCAGGCGGGCCCCGGCGTACAGCGCGTCGCCGCCGTTGTCGCCGCTGCCGACGAGCAGCACGACGCGGGCTCCGTACACCCGGCCCAGCATGTCGGCGCAGGCGGCGGCCAGTCCGGCGGCTGCGCGCTGCATGAGAGCGTGCTCGGGCAGGTGGGCCATGAGCTCGGCCTCGGCGGCGCGGACGGTCGTGACGTCATAGGCAGTACGCATGCCGCCCACTCTCCCGCACCCGGCCGGGCCCGGTGCCCTGAACCCGCCGGGGCTTCCCCGCCCCCCGCGCGTGACGGATGCCGGAAGGTCCGGGTCCCTGGGGCTCCGCCCCAGACCCCGGGGACGTTTTCCCACCCACCCGCCCGTACAGCGCATTGAATGAGCTGCCCCCTGGGGCTCCGCCCCAGACCCCGTTCGCGCCTGAACGGCGCTCGTCCTCAAACGCCGGACAGGCTGAGGTGGTCCATGCGGCCCGGCATCGCGTAGCCAGACGGGCTGAGGATGCCCATGCAGCCCAGCACGTCCCCTGCACCAGAGCTGCCGGGGGCGCGGGGAACCGCGCGAGAAGCGACCACGGCGGACGGACGAAAACGGGTTTAAGGGGCGCGGGGAACTGCGCAACCAGCCACCCACGCCCCGCACCCGAAATCCCACCCCCCTCCAAGGGGCGCGAGGAACTGCGCGACCAGCCACCCACAGCCCGCACCCGAAAACCCACCCCCCACCAAGGGGCGCGAGGAACTACGCGACCAGCCACCCACAGCCCGCACCCAAAATCCCACCCCCCTCCAAGGGGCGCGAGGAACTACGCGACCAGCCACCCACAGCCCGCACCCGAAAACCCACCCCCCCCCAGGGCCGCGAGGAACCGCGCGAGAACCCGGCCACGGCGTCCACCCCCTCCCAACCCCCGGAGGGATTCGGGAAGGGGCGGGGTGGGGAAAACTCACCGAAGCCGAAGCAAAAGTCACCCCTCCGCAATCACCACCGCCGACGCCACCCCCGCATCATGGCTGAGCGACACATGCCAATGCCGAACCCCCAGCTCCGCCGCCCGCGCGGCCACCGACCCGCGGACGCGAAGCCGCGGTTGCCCGTTCGCCTCCACATACACCTCCGCGTCCGTCCACAGCAGCCCCGCAGGCGCCCCCAGCGCCTTCGCCAGGGCCTCCTTCGCGGCGAAGCGGACGGCCAGCGATGCGACGCCGCGGCGCTCTCCGCCCGGCAGCAGCAACTCGCTCTCCACGAACAGCCGTTGGAGCATCGCGGGGGTCCGTGCGATGGACTCCCCGAACCGTTCGATCTCGGCCACGTCGATGCCGACCCCGATGATCACTCGACCCCTCCCTGAATCATTCGCTCACTCCACCGTCACGGACTTGGCCAGGTTGCGCGGCTGGTCCACCTCGTTGCCGCGTGCCGTCGCGAGCTCGCAGGCGAAGACCTGGAGCGGCACCGTGGCGACCAGCGGCTGGAGCAGCGTGGGCGTGGCCGGGATGCGGATGAGGTGGTCGGCGTACGGGACGACCGCCTCGTCGCCCTCCTCGGCGATCACGATCGTGCGCGCCCCCCGGGCCCGGATCTCCTGGATGTTGGACACGATCTTGTCGTGCAGCACGGACCGGCCCCGAGGGGACGGAACCACGACGACCACCGGCAGGTCCTGCTCGATCAGGGCGATCGGGCCGTGCTTCAGCTCCCCCGCCGCGAACCCCTCCGCGTGCATGTACGCCAGCTCCTTGAGCTTGAGCGCGCCTTCGAGTGCGACGGGGTACCCGACGTGCCGGCCCAGGAAGAGCACCGTGTTCTTGTCGGCGAGCGAACGCGCCAACTCCCGTACGGGCTCCATGGTTTCGAGGACGCGGTCGACCTCGGTGGCGATCTCGGCGAGGTCGTGCACGACGTCCCCGATCTCGTCGCCCCACTTGGTACCGCGCACCTGGCCGAGGTACAGCGCGACGAGGTAGCAGGCCACCAGCTGGGTGAGGAAGGCCTTCGTGGAGGCGACGGCCACCTCGGGGCCCGCGTGCGTGTAGAGGACCGCGTCCGACTCGCGCGGGATCGTCGAGCCGTTGGTGTTGCAGATCGCGAGGACCTTCGCACCCTGCTCGCGGGCGTGGCGCAGCGCCATCAGGGTGTCCATGGTCTCGCCGGACTGCGAGATGGCGATGACCAGGGTGCGCTGGTCGAGAATGGGGTCGCGGTAGCGGAACTCGCTGGCCAGCTCCGTCTCGCAGGGGATCCGCGTCCAGTGCTCGATGGCCAGCTTCGCGATCATGCCCGCGTGATAGGCCGTTCCGCAGGCCACGACGACGACCTTGTCGATCTCGCGCAGCACCGCGTGCGGGATGCGCAGCTCGTCCAGGGTCAGCGAGCCCGCGCCGTCGATCCGCCCGAGCAGGGTGTCGGCGACGGCCTTGGGCTGCTCGGCGATCTCCTTGAGCATGAAGTAGTCGTAGCCGCCCTTCTCGGCGGCCGAGGCGTCCCAGTCGACGTGGTACGCCCGGGTCTCGGCCGGCGCGCCGTCGAAGTCGGTGACCACGACCGAGTCCCGGCGCAGCTCCACCACCTGGTCCTGGCCGAGCTCGATGGCGGAGCGGGTGTGCGCGATGAACGCGGCGACGTCGGACGCGAGGAAGGCCTCTCCCTCGCCGACGCCCACCACGAGCGGCGAGTTGCGCCGCGCGCCCACCACCACGTCCGGCTCGTCGGCGTGCACGGCGACCAGCGTGAACGCGCCCTCAAGCCGACGGCACACCTGCCGCATGGCCTCGGCCAGGTCTCCGGCCGAGGAGTGGCACTCGGCCAGGAGGTGCGCGACGACCTCGGTGTCCGTCTCGGAGTCCAGCTGGTGCCCGCGCTCGGCGAGCTCGGCGCGCAGCGCGGCGAAGTTCTCGATGATCCCGTTGTGCACGACGGCTACGCGTCCGGCGTTGTCCAGGTGCGGATGCGCGTTGGCGTCCGTCGGGCCGCCGTGCGTGGCCCAGCGGGTGTGCCCGATGCCGGTCGCTCCGGCGGGCAGCGGCGCCTCCAGGAGCGCCTTCTCCAGGTTGATCAGCTTTCCGGCCTTCTTCGCCCCGGCGAGCCCGCCGTCCGCGAGAATCGAGACGCCCGCCGAGTCGTATCCGCGGTATTCGAGCCGCTTGAGCCCCGCGAGCACGACGTCAAGCGCCGACTGCCCGCCCACATAACCCACGATTCCGCACATGGCGGCAGCCTACGACCGGCGCCGCCCATTTCCGCCCGACCCGAGGGGCAGGCGGCCTTTCGTCCGGATTTCACCGGCTTGCGCCACGTGACCCACCCCACCCCCCACGCACGTCATACAGCCGCAACAATGGAGGCGTGATCACTTCGCCGCCACGGAGCGCCCACCGCAAGCCGGAGGCGACTCCCTACGTGGACCTGACGCGCGCAGAGTGGAGCGCGCTGCGCGACAAGACGCCGCTGCCGCTGACCGCCGACGAGGTGGAGCGGCTGCGGGGTCTCGGCGACGTCATCGACCTCGACGAGGTGCGCGACATCTATCTGCCGCTGTCCCGGCTGCTCAATCTGTACGTCGGGGCCACCGCCAATCTGCGCGGCACCCTCAACACGTTCCTGGGCGACGCGGGCAACGGGCACGGCACCCAGCGCGGCACCCCGTTCGTCATAGGGGTCGCGGGTTCGGTGGCGGTCGGCAAGTCGACGGTGGCCCGACTGCTCCAGGCGCTGCTGGCCCGCTGGCCCGAGCACCCGCGGGTCGAGCTGGTCACCACCGACGGGTTCCTGTACCCGATGGCGGAGCTGGAGCGGCGCGGCCTGATGTCGCGCAAGGGGTTCCCCGAGTCGTACGACCGCCGGGCCCTGACCCGGTTCGTCGCGGACATCAAGGCCGGCAAGGACGAGGTCACCGCGCCCGTCTACTCGCACCTGATCTACGACATCGTGCCGGACGAGCGGCTGGTGGTGCGCCGCCCGGACATCCTCATCGTGGAGGGCCTGAACGTCCTCCAGCCCGCGCTGCCCGGCCAGGACGGCCGCACCCGGGTCGGCCTCGCGGACTACTTCGACTTCAGTGTGTACGTCGACGCGCGCACCGAGGACATCGAGACCTGGTACCTCAACCGGTTCCGCAAGCTGCGCGAGACGGCCTTCCAGAACCCGTTCTCGTACTTCCGCAAGTACACCCAGGTCTCCGAGGAGGAGGCCCTGGACTACGCCCGTACGACCTGGCGGACCATCAACCGGCCCAACCTGGTGGAGAATGTGGCGCCCACGCGCGGCCGGGCCACCCTCGTCGTGCGCAAGGGCCCCGACCACAAGATCCAGAAGATCTCGCTGCGCAAGCTCTGATCGCGGCGGAGTCCCGTACGCCGCGCCGCTCCTGACGCGGCGTCACACGAAAGCGCCGGCCCGCCGCAGGAATCCCGCGGCGGCCCGGCGCTCATGTCGACCGCCTCAGCCCAGCGTCGACTTGACCACGTCGGCGAGCCGGCCCGCGACCGAGCGGGCGTGCTCGATGTCGGCGGCCTCGACCATCACGCGGACCAGCGGCTCGGTGCCCGACGGGCGCAGCAGCACCCGCCCGGTGGCGCCCAGCTCGCGCTCGGCCTCGTTGACCGCGACACCCAGCTCGGCGCAGGTGGCGACGCGGGACTTGTCGACGTCGGGCACGTTGACCAGGACCTGCGGCAGGCGCGTCATGACCCCGGCGAGGTCGGCAAGCGTGCGGCCGGTCGCGGCGACGCGGGCGGCCAGCATCAGACCGGTCAGCGTGCCGTCGCCGGTGGTGGCGTGGTCCAGGATGATCACGTGGCCGGACTGCTCGCCGCCCAGCGCGTACCCGTGCTCCTTCATCGACTCCAGGACGTAGCGGTCACCGACGCCGGTCTGGACGAGCTGGATGCCCTCGCCCTCCATGGCCAGCTTGAAGCCCAGGTTGGACATCACGGTGCCCACGACGGTGTTGCCGCGCAGCGTGCCCTGCTCGCGCATGGCGAGCGCGAGCACCGCGAGGATCTGGTCGCCGTCGACCTCGTTGCCCTCGGCGTCCACCGCGAGGCAGCGGTCGGCGTCACCGTCGTGCGCGATGCCGAGGTCGGCGCCGTGCTCGACGACGGCCGCCTTGAGCAGGTCGAGGTGGGTGGAGCCGCAGCCGTCGTTGATGTTGAGGCCGTCCGGCTCGGCGCCGATCGTGACGACCTCGGCGCCGGCCCGTGCGAACGCCTCGGGCGAGACCCGGGCGGCCGCGCCGTGCGCCTCGTCCAGGACGACCTTCAGGCCGTCGAGGCGGTTGGGCAGCACCCCGATGAGGTGGGCGACGTACCGGTCGAAGCCCTCGCCGTAGGAGCGGACGCGGCCCACACCGGCGCCGGTCGGCCGCTCCCAGGGGGCGCCCGTGCGGTGCTGGTCGTAGATCGACTCGATGCGGTCCTCCAGCTCGTCGGCGAGCTTGTGGCCGCCGCGCGCGAAGAACTTGACACCGTTGTCCGGCATGGCGTTGTGGCTGGCGGAGAGCATCACGCCGAGGTCGGCGCCGAGCACGCCGGTGAGGTACGCCACCGCGGGGGTGGGCAGCACACCGACCCGCAGGACGTCCACGCCCGCGCTCGCGAGGCCCGCGACGACCGCGGCCTCCAGGAACTCTCCCGACGCCCGGGGGTCGCGCCCGACCACGGCGGTCGGCCGATGCCCCTCGAAGGTCCCCGCCTCGGCGAGCACGTGCGCCGCCGCGACCGACAGACCGAGCGCGAGCTCAGCCGTCAGATCCGAGTTGGCGACACCGCGCACGCCGTCCGTGCCGAAGAGTCGTCCCACGTCTGTCCTCCGAAAACCTGGATGTGCAAGGTAGCTGAATGCGGGGGGTGGATAGACGAACGCCCCGGCAGCACGGAAAGGTGCTGCCGGGGCGAACGAAAGCCGTAGTGGCAGGCGCGGATTTAGCGCTTGCTGTACTGCGGGGCCTTACGGGCCTTCTTGAGACCGGCCTTCTTGCGCTCGACCGCACGGTCGTCGCGGGAGAGGAAGCCGGCCTTCTTGAGGGCGGCGCGGTTGTTGTCCACGTCGGCCTCGTTCAGCGCACGGGCCACGCCGAGGCGCAGGGCGCCGGCCTGACCGGACACGCCGCCACCCGAGATGCGGGCGATGACGTCGTAGCGGTTGTCGAGCTCAAGCACCTTGAAGGGCTCGTTGACTTCCTGCTGGTGAACCTTGTTCGGGAAGTAGTCTTCGAGCGTACGCCCGTTGATCTTCCACTTGCCGGTGCCCGGGACGATCCGGACGCGGGCGATGGCGTTCTTGCGACGGCCCAGGCCGGCGGCCGGCTGCGGGTCGCCGAAGCGGGACGCCATCGACTCGGTGGTGTACTCGCCCTCGACGGGGACCTCGGACTCGAAGGTGGTGACCTCCGCGTAGGTCTCTTCGCCCTCGACGGGGGTCTCGACAGTGGTCTCGGCCACGATGCTCCTCAGATTCTTTTCTGTCTTAGGGGGTGTGGTGGCCGGAACTACTGCGCGACCTGGGTGATCTCGAACGGCACCGGCTGCTGGGCAGCGTGGGGGTGCTGGTCGCCCGAGTAGACCTTCAGCTTGGAGAGCATCTGACGGCCCAGGGTGTTCTTGGGGATCATGCCCTTGATGGCCTTCTCGACGGCCTTCTCCGGGTTGTTCGCCAGGAGGTCGTCGTAGCGCACCGCGCGGAGACCGCCCGGGTAACCGGAGTGGCGGTAGGCCATCTTCTGGGTCTTCTTGTTGCCGGACAGGTGAACCTTGTCGGCGTTGATGATGATGACGAAGTCACCCATGTCCATGTGGGGCGCATAGACGGGCTTGTGCTTGCCGCGGAGAAGGTTCGCTGCGGTGGTCGCCAGACGACCCAGGACGACGTCCCGGGCATCAATGACGTGCCACTGGCGAGTGATGTCGCCGGGCTTGGGGCTGTACGTACGCACTTCGTAGCCTTCGCTTCTTAGTGGATGGGGAGCAGACACATTGCACCCTGAAGCGATATGCAGCTGGGACTCACAGTGCCGGGGACGCTGCCCGTATGCGAGCCACTGGTAACTGCTCCAGAGAACCTGCGTGGGGATCTGTCGCGTGAGAACGACCTATCCGATACGCATAACAAACCAGAAGGGTACCCGGGCGCCCCCGGGCGGGTCAAAACCGCCCGCCGGCCCCCGGCCCGCACCCGGCCGCTCCCCTCCCTGACCTGCGCGAACGCCTAGGGGGTGTCTGGTGGATCAGGGTCGGTCAGGGTGCGGCGCCTGGTGCGGTGCATCGCAAGGCGCCGGAACGTCGTGATAGCGGAGCTA
>NZ_JBICXU010000029.1:0-108939 GCF_043200435.1 Streptomyces sp. NPDC048416 | reverse complement strand
TGATAGCGGAGCTATCGGGGCGTTTCGGCAACGCCGCGAGGTGCCGTGCCAGGCGCCGCACCCCCGGCCATGATCCACCAGACACCCCCTAGTCCCGCCGCGCACCGGGCGCCGGCCCGGCCGTTCGCACGGTCATCGGGCCGGGCGCTTGCCCGTGTGGACGGTGGTGGCGGAGAGCAGGTAGGCGTCGGGGCGGCGCAGAATCCCCTCCGGCGCCACGGGATCGAGCAGCAGGTCCAGCGTCTTGCGGTCCTCCGCGTCGATGGTCTCGCTCATCGTCTCGCGCAGGCGTGTCAGATGGGCGTGCAGGAACCTGCGGGCCGGCTCTTCGAGCGGCGCGGGCAGGTCGAGGAGGTAGGTGAAGCTGCCGACCTCGGTGAGCCCGGCCCGGCTCAGCATCGCGGGCCAGTCCTCGTCCGCGGCGGTCCTGTCGGGCAGCGCGGCACGCATGATCTCGAACCAGTGCTCCTGGGTGGCGTCGAGTCGCGCCTGGAGGCCCGGCCTCCCGACGCCGATGTCGCGCGGCAGGTAGCGCATGGGCAGGCCGCCCTCCGCGATGGCGAGCAGCCCGCCCGGGTTCAGCACACCCGCGAGCGCGTCCAACGCGCCCTGCTGGTCGCCGAGATGGTGCACGGCCTTGCTGCTCCAGATCAGATCCGCCGGGCCCAGCCCGCCTTCCCCCTGCCCGTCGCTCTCCCAAGCGCCGGGCAGTTCCGCGTGCCGGACCGACACCCTCGGACCCAGACCGAGCCGCTGGGCACGGAGCAGGGTGTGGTCGAGGAGTGCGGGGGCGCCGTCCACGGCGACCGCCTCGGCGTGGGCGAAGGTTTCGGCCAGCACGCAGGTCATCACGCCCGGGCCGCTTCCGATGTCGAGGACGCGGCGGACGTTCTGTTCGGCGCCGAGCAGTTGCTCCAGGCGCGCCGCCGTCCGGCGCAGGACGGGAAGCTGGAGTTCGGCACTGTCCTCCAGGTGGGCGGCCATGGCCTCCCAGTCGATGTCGCCCTGGTCGTGGCCATGGCCGTGCCCGTGTCCGTGCCCGTCGCCGGATGCGTCGCCGCGCGCCGTGTCGGCCGCGTAGTCGTTGTGTGCGCTCATGCGGAGGAGCTTGCGCCCGTCGTGTGGATACGGCAACTATCGTTGCCGGTTCCGGGACGCTTTTCCGCAAAGGACGCTGGTACGGACGCCGTTCGCGTCACCGGTTTCAGCAGCCCGGCCCCACCCCGTCGATCCGGCCGCCGAAGTCGGAACCGTAGTCGATCCGGTTGTCGCCGCTGTGCACCACGCGGGTCTCCTTCGGGTCCCAGTTGACGAAGCAGCCTTCGGCGCTCGCCACGAACGAGCCGACGTTGTCGTGGAAGCCCGCCGGCATGTCGTGATAGCCGTCCTTGGCGACCCATTCCCAGCTCCGGCCGCCGAAGCGGGAACCGGTGTAGAAGCAGATCGACCCCTGCGTGCAGGAGGGTGCGGCCGGGGTCGTCGGCGCTGCCGCCGCGTTCGACGCGGGCATGAGCAGAGCGGTGAGGGACAGGGCAAGGGCCAGGGGCCAGGACTGCGGCTTCATGGATCTCTCCTCGTTGAACAGGCGCGCCCCGAGGGGTCGTTCGGGCCGGGCGGGCGTCCGGCCCGGTGTGAGGAGTCTGGTCACCCGATGGACGCCGGGGCGATGGGTTTCCCGTCGCCCCGTCCATCGGGAAACGGGGAAACCCCTCATCGCACGCGGCATTCGTACGACCCGTTCGGGCGCGGCAACCGGCCGACGCATAGCGCCGTTTGTGTCACGGAACATTGGCTAAGGTGCCGTGATGGACGTATATGAGTCTGCGCTCGACCTCATCGGCGGCACGCCGCTGGTCCGGATCCGCACCGGCGGTGCCGCCGCCGTGTACGCGAAGCTGGAGTATCTGAGCGTCGGGGGCAGCGCCAAGGACCGGATCGGTCTGCGCATGATCGAACAGGCGGAGAAGGACGGGTTGCTGCGGCCCGGCGGCACCATCGTCGAGGCGACCTCCGGCAACACCGGCATCGGGCTCGCGCTGGCGGCGGCCGAGAAGGGGTACCGCATCGTGCTGGTCGTGTCGGACCGCGTCAGCGCCGAGAAGGTGGACACCCTGCGGGCGTTCGGCGCCGGTGTGGTGGTCAAGTCGAGCGGCCTGCCGCGTGAGCACCCCGAACACCCGATCAGCTTCGCGGCCCGCCTCGCCGAGACGACGCCGGGAGGGTGGCTAGCCAATCAGTACGACAACCCGGCCAACCCCGAAGCCCACTACCTCACCACCGGTCCCGAGATCTGGCGGCAGACCGAGGGACGCGTCACCCATCTGGTGTCCTGCATCGGAACCGGCGGCACGATCAGCGGCGCCGGACGTTACCTCAAAGAGGTGAGCGGCAACGCCGTCCAGGTGATCGGCGCGGACCCCGCGTCCTCCGTCTACTCCGGGGGCGACGGCCGGCCGTACTTCATCGAGGCGGCCGGGCACTTCGTGCATCCCGACACCACGCGCGATGTGTGGCCCACGTCCTACCACCTTGATGTCCTCGACCGCATCGTCCCCGTGGCGGACCGCCAGGCACTCGACACCCTGCGTCAACTCGCCCGCACCCAGGGCCTGTTGGTGGGCGGATCCTCCGGCACCGCGTTGGCCGCGGCCCATCGGGTCGCCGCCGCCGCAGGGCCGGACGACGTCGTGGTGGTGATCCTGCCCGACTCCGGCCGGCAGTACCTGTCGAAGTACTTCAACGACACCTGGATGCTGCGCCTGGGATTCCTCGACGGCGACGAGACCGCCGCCCGGGTCGCCGATGCCGTCCCCGAAGGCAGCGACGCGTCACCGCTGCCCTACGTCAACACCCGCGCCGACATCGCCGAAGCGCTTGCGGTGCTGCGCGCCCGGGCGCTCGCCGGCGCCGACCCCGTCCTGCCGGCCGGACCCTGTCCGGCCGGCCCCGAGCGCCGTCCCATGGCGCCCGAGCTCACCGGATCGGTGAGTCTTTCGGCTGTGGAGGCCGCTCTCCTGCACGGCACGGCGGCCCCCTCGGACCGGCTGGCCGACCATCTCGAACCGCCCCTGCCCCACATCGGCTACGGCGAGCCGGTCGAGGAGGCTCTTGCCCGGCTGGCCCGGCACGCCCACGACACCGCGGTCGTCCTGCGGGACGGCTGCGCCCAGGCCCTGATCACTTCGTCCGGCCTGCGGGCCGCCCTGCCCACTCCCCGCTGAGCTCCCCGGCACCCCGTGGGGTGACCGCCGCCATGTGCAGGACCCGCAGGGCGAGGAGCAGTACGCCGATGTCGTCCAGGTAGACCGGGTCGGGAAGGAGATCGACGGGACTGATGACATAGGCCAGGGCGCCCCAGAACGCGGCTTTGTGGGTCAGCGGGATCCCGGCGTCCCTCAGCACCTTGCGGGCGCGGACCAGGCGTACCGTCAGGACGGCCGCCCCCACGGCGGCCGCCAGGAGCGCCAGGCCCACGAGGACCAGGATCACTGTCATGTCGGTGCTCAACGAATCGCCTTCCCTCGCGCCGTGGCGGCGATGCTACTGAAGCCTGCTCTCGGGAACAGCGGGCTCGCTCTCCTCGGGGAGGTGGACGTCGCTGACGGCGATGTTGACCTCGACGACCTCCAGCTCCGTCATGCGTTCCACCGCGGCGATGACGTTCAGCCGGATCTCGGCGGCCACCTCGGTGATGCTCACCCCGTACTCGACGACGATCTCCAGGTCGACGGCGGTCTGGCGTTCGCCGACCTCGACCTTCACCCCGCGCGTGACGGACGCGCGGCCCGGCCGTATCGCGCCGAGCGTACGGGCCAGGCCGCTGCCCATCGAGTTGACGCCCGGCACCTCGCGGGCCGCCAGCGCGGCGATCTTCTCCACGACGCCGCCGGCGATGGTGGTCCGGCCCCGGGTCGCGGGCGCCTCGCCAGGCCCGCTCTTCGCGGGCTCAAGGGTCGTGCTGTCCGTGGCCGCGCGGAACTCGTCCGTGTCGGGTTTGCGCAGTGTCTGGCCCATCGGCTCCGTCATGGGGCCACCTCCTCGAAAAGCGCTCCGGCGGCCTGTCCGCCGCCCGTCCCTCTGCGGGTACCGTGCCCGCGCCGGTTCATGCGGGCATCGGGGTGCCAGTCCGAGGCAACGGGCACCCGGGCGGCCCCTTGCGGCCGTCGGGCTCAGCAGCCGGGCGCCCCCTTGCCGCCGCGCTGCGGCAGGCTGAGGTTGGGGGTGCCGTCGGGCCACGTCAGGGCGACCGTCTTGGTCGTGCCGTCGGAGCCGAGCCGGACGACGGGGGTGGGCTTGCCCGCGGGTGTGCCGTCGCTGCCGAACGACAGCCATCCGCTGGCCCCCGGCAGCATCTGCGCGCAGTAGAACTGGTGCAGGATGCCGGTCTGGAGGCCCGGGTTCTTCAGTCCCACGGCGTCGCGGCGGCCCGCGCTGATCGCCGCCACGGCCGCGTCATGGGTGAGCATGGCCTGGCCGCTGGCGAGGTCCACCGGGTCGAAGGAGAGCGCCGCCACGTCCTTGTCGGCGGTCAGCTGCTGGCCGGTGCACGGGTCGGGCCGGCCCGTGAACGCGGCCCAGAACTGGTCGTAGTTGTGCTTGGCGTCCGAGCCGGGACACTCGGTGCCCCACTCGTCGGGGCTGGCGAGCGCGGTGTAGGAGACGGTGACCCGGCCCGTCGCGATGCCGTTGAGCACGCCCTTGTCGTGGATGCTCTCCGAGGCGTCGTCCCCGGCCAGGATGTGCAGCTGCGGGATCCCGCAGGGCGCGCCCTGCACCCAGTTCTCGACGAACGCCCCGAGGTCGCGGCCCCGGCCCGCGAAGTAGACCACGGAGGGCGCGGCCTGGCAGAGGTTGGCGTGCATGAGGTTGAACTGCTGCACCAGGTAGTCCTGGCGGCCCGACCCGGCGGGCAGATCACTGGGCGAGGTGTACGGGAGCACGGTCACGGTGCGGTTCGGGTCACGGAAACGGGTCCTGGCGGCCTCCGCGAGCGTCTGCGTGTAGTCGTCGCCGGTGACGCTGTCCGCGACGACGGCCATCGAGGTCACCGCGGGCTTCAGGGTGGACACGTACTGGGTCGCGGCGACCACCGAGTCCGAGTTGGTCGGGGAGACGCGGAACAGGTCGACGATCTGTTTCTTGCCGGTGGGGTCGCCCGGGTCGATGTTCATCGAGTTGCCCGTGACCGTCGATCCGATGACCGGGATGTGCAGCTGCGAGGAGATCGCGGCCGCGGCACGGCGGGTCTGTTCGGTGCTCTGGCCGAGCCCGACGACCGCGGAGACGTGCTCGGCGTTCAGCTTCTCCTTCAGCTTGTCGACGGTCACCGACCAGTCTCCGTACTGGCTGCCCAGGTTGGCGAGGTACAGCTTGATGGCGGGCGTGCTGCCGTAGGCGGCGGTGTTGTTGGCCCGCCACACCGCGGTGAGGGCCCCTTCGATGTTGGGGTACAGGGAGTCGTAGGTGAGGGTGTCCACGTCGGACACGGGCGAGAGGTCCAGCATCAGGACGATGCTGGTGTAGGGGCCCTTCACCCCGTCGTTGGCCGTCCTGACCATGTTCTCCAACTCCCGCATGCGGGCCGGTTCGTGGTCGGTGAACGGCGTACTGTCGATGTTCACCCCGGCGCAGGCGAGCGGAGTTCCCGTCGCCGTCAGGCCGGCGCCGCAGGTCAGTGACGGCGGGAAGAGCCTTCCGTAGCCCCAGCGGCCGCCGAAGGCGAGGCCGGTGAGGAGCACGAGCGCCGCGAGGACCGTGAGGACGGGGTGGCGGCGCAGCCGGCCGAAGCGGGGATTGCCTACAGCGGGTGGCATGGACACTCCTTGCGGTGCGGTCGGCGGACGCGGGAGGCCGCGGCCGCCGCGGGGCTAGGCGAAGGCGGCCGCCGCCTGCTGGAGCGGACTGACGTCCAGCAGGCGGGAGTTGTGCGCGAGGCGGGTGAAGGATTCCTGGATCTCGCCGTCCCAGCGCCGGGTGTGTTCGGTCAGCGGGTCGTTGTACAGCCACAGCAGCGCGAGCAGCTTGGCCGTGGCCACCGCGAGGACCGTCTGGCGGCCGTCCTCGACGCCGTCGAGCAGCAGGGCGTACGCCTCGTGGGGTGAGCGCTTGTACAGCAGGCGGCAGGGCGCCGACGCGAGGTAGTCGAGCAGGCGGATCCATGCGCGGTGGTCCTCGTCGAAGCGGTCGGCCAGGGCGGCGGCGACCGGCGCGAACCGGCCGAGTGCCAGGTCGTGGAAGAGCCGGCGTTCGGTGGCCGCCGTGTCGCCGCCCGGCGCCGGCAGTGCGGCCAGCGCGAGCGCCTGCCCGGCGAACACCTCGTGCCACGGGTTCACCTCGTCGGGGCGTGCGGGCCGGGCGGCGTCGAGCGCGGTCAGGACGGAGCGGACGAGCCAGGGGTGCAGGGTGGCGGGCGCGTCGGCGTCGTCGCCCCAGCCGATCCGCCGGATGCGCGAGGGGTGGTGGGAGAAGGTGCTCACCCACAGGTGGCGGCGCAGGAGTTCAAGGCCGCGCGGCAGTTCCGTGGAGGTCGCGGGAAGCCGTGGGTCGTGGGCCGTGCGTACGTCGGCGAGGTACGCGGTGGCGAGCACGACAGCGGGGGCGGTGCTCCAGGTGTCACCCGGGACGGGCAGCCCTTCGGGCAGGCTGGTGTCCAGGGCGTGGGCCCACAGCGGAGTGCCCTCCTCGTCGGCCGGGGCGCGCAGTGAGAGCGCGGGCCCCGTGCCGTGCGGTGCGGGCTGTGCGCCGAAGGGTTCGCCGAGGACCGCGGAGACGGCGCCGCGGTGGCCCCCGGTGAGACGGTGGACGACGGACGCGGGCAGCGGCCGGGATGGCGACGGATCGGAGCGGTCCATGGCGTACCCGATCTGGTCCTCGGTCGTCGGGTCGAGCCACACGGGATACCACCAGGCGGCCGCGGGCCCGCGTTCGACGCCGACGGCCGCGTCGTTGTCCCTGGCCCACAGGGCGCGGGTGGCCCGCGAGAGCAGCGGGACGCGCCGCTGGGGCGTGGCGGCCAGTGGTGTCGAGCGCCAGGGCTCGCACCACCAGGACGTCCATTCGGACTGCCACTGCTGGCACGCGGACACCACGAGGAGCGGGTCCGCGGCGCCCGAACCGTCCATGTCCGCCAGTTGGTTGCGGGATCTGGCGCCGGCGAGTTCGGTCAGGAAGCGGCGGCCGGCCGGGGTCTGCGCGCCGTCCACCAGGAGCACCCAGGCGTGGTCGTGGCGGTCCCGGCGGGTGGCACGGGTGGGCAGCACGCACGAGCACGCGGAACGCAGCGGCGGATGGCGTTCGGCCTGGTCCTTGACGTCGGCGAGGAAGGCCGCCATCAACGGGCCGACCGCCGCGGACCGTGAGGTGGAGCTGAGCCTGATGAGCGCGTCGATGGAGCGGGCGGACTCGGCTTCGGGAACGCTGATGTGCCAGCGCAGCGCGTCCCGCACGCCCCAGCGCGCGGCACTTTGCAGCAGGGAGCCGATGACGGGTTTGGCCTGCTCGCGGACGGCGGAGACGACTTCACGCGCGGGTCCCGACACCAGGGGGCTCAGCGCTCCCTGGGCGACGACGTTCATCGTGGTCGCCGCGGCCTGCCCGATGCGGTCGGCGATCCCGCCGTAGCGGGTGGTGCGCGTGTACTGCTGGATGAGCTCCTTGACCTGCTCGGCGGCCCGTCCGCGGTTGGCGTCCAGGTTCTCGTTGAGTGCGAGCAGCCCGAGGCCGAAGCGGTGGAACACCGGGCCGTGCCGCAGGTTGTCCCAGCCGCGCATCATCTGGAAGGCGGCCAGCGCGGCCGCCGAGACCGGATCGACCGGATTGCGGTCGAAGTCGAGGTCCGCGTGGACCACCGTCGAACCGCACGCCCGTGACATGGCCCGCAACAGATCCGTCTTGCCGGACTGGCGCGGCCCGAGCAGCGCCACGACCGGCTGCCGCTGTCCCGGGTACCGCCACAGCATGTGCCGCAGGAACGCATCGGCGCCCCCTGCCGCGTCAAGATCCCCCACCCGCGCTCACCGCCCCCCGAACCGACGCGCACAAGGCGCACCTCCCGCATCGATTGACACGGAAGGTAACACCGGATGGACACGTTGCGACGGGTGTTCCCCGACATCGGCCGGCCGGATCGGCGAGGGTGGGGCAGTTGCGGGGATTTAGGAGGTGGCGCCGGGGCCCGGAGGCTTCAACTCCGGTGCCTCGGCGGCGGGTTGGCGATGACTTCGGGGCAGGCCCGGACGGGCCCCCGGCGGGACGGGTCAGTCGGTCGGCAGGGCCGTGACGGGTTCAGTCGGTCGGCAGGGCCGTGACGGGTGCGGTGCGCAGGTGGGCCGTGCCGGAGCGCACCGCCCAGCCGAACACCGCGAGCGAGAGGGCGCCCACCACGACGGAGTCGTACGGCGCCGGGAGGTGGCCCGAGCCGCCGAACGTGCCGAGCCAGGACAGCAGGGTGAGGGCGGCGAGGTAGCAGACCAGCCAGGCGCCGTGGCGCAGTTCGTCACGCGGTGAGCGGCCCTCGGTGTCACGGCGCAGCATCAGGAACAGGGGGACGCCCACGAGGACCAGGGGGAGCGCGAGTCGCAGATTGTGCCAGCCCGACCAGAAGACGAATTCGCCGGCCACGACGAAGCTGATGGGCGCGATCCAGTGCACCCCGGGCACCTGTCCGTCCGCCGGCGGCAGGCCACGCTCCCTGCCGTGCGCGCGGAACGCGGCGACGGCGACGGCCGAGGCCGCGTACACCAGGAGGTACATGTCACCCATCACGCTGACGATGTCCTGCCAGCCGCCGAACGGCAGCATGAACAGGATGATGACCACGAGGTTGAGCAGCAGCGCCCGGCGTGCCGTGCCGGCGCGGGGGTCGATGCGCATGAAGAAGCGGGGCAGCAGCCCGTTCTTGGCCAGCGCGTAGGTGTGCCGGGCGTCGATGGCGACACCGACATAGGCCGAGCCGCCGGGCGAGACCACCGCGTCCGCGTACAGGAGGGTGGCAAGCCAGTGCAGGTTGAGCACCAGGGCGAGCTGGCCGAAGGGCGAGTCGAAGGTGACGCCGTGCCAGCCGTGGCCGAGCAGGGAGTCGGGCACGGTGAACAGGAACGCCAGTTGCAGGGCGAGGTAGACGAGGACCGCGAGCCCGATCCCCGTGAGCACGGCGAGCGGCACGGTACGGCGGGGGTTGCGGGCCTCACCCGAGAAGTCGAGGGGTGCCTGGAATCCGTTGACGGAGTACACGATGCCGCCGCCGGCGAGCGCGGTCAGACAGGCGGCGTAGCCGTACGGGGCGAAGCCGCCGTGGCCGGTGAGGCGGCCGGCGTGGGTGCCGGAGAGGAACAGGGCGATCACGGTGAGGACCGGGACGAGGACCTTGAACAAGGACACCAGATTGTTGAGCCGCGCGAACGCACGCACGGCGAACCAGTTGAGGGCCGTCAGAAGCACGCTCAGACCGGTGGCCACGGCCAGGCCCGAGGCGGTGAGACGGCCGTTGTCGTAGAGGCCGGGCAGATAGTGGGCGGCGTACTGCATGATCGCGCTGATCTCGGCCGCGGTGCCGCCGACCGAGAGCAGCACGGACCAGCCGATGACGGTGCCCACCAGGCGTCCGCTCGCGTACAGCGGCCATCGCACGGTTCCGCCGCCTTCGGGGCGGGTGGCTCCCAGCTCCACCATGACCAGGGCCACCAGGGCGCACAGCACCCCGGCCGCGATCCAGGACAGGAGCGCGGCGGGCCCCGCGGTCTGCGCGGCGAACATGGCGGCGAACAGCCAGCCGGAGCCGAGGATGTTGGAGAACCCGATCGCGGTCAGGCTCCAGAACCCGAGCTCTTTGCGGAGCCGTCGCTCCTCGCCGAGCACCGTCAGGACCGCTGGGGTCTCCCCCGGCTGCGTCGGCCGCACGCGCACCCGCCTCCTTCGCATGACGTGAGGACACCGAAGTGCTCAGCGTGTCATGCCCGGCGCCAGGTGTCCGCGAGGAAGCGGGCCGAGTTCTACCAGGTTTCGACGGCGAAGCTGACGCCCGCCGCGTCCGTCTGAAGGCTCAGCTTCACGTCGTTCTCGTTGATGATCACATCCACCGAACCGCTCGCGGAAGCCAGCCGGACCGACTCGATGTCGCGCCACATGGTTCCGTTGTGGAGGGCGACGCGGACGGACGCGGTGGCGGGGGCGTCGGTGATCTGGTCCATGCCGAGGTGCAGTCGGCGGTTGTAGGTGTCCCATGCGGTGCCGTGCGGCAGCAGGACGACGGTGGGCTGCACGCCCGGGTCGACGCGGCCGGTGATCCATTGGGGCATGTCGGTCTCCTGAGGCGGTGCGGGCTGGAACGAGAGTGCCCAGGCGCGCAGTTGGGCCGTGTCGGCGAGGTGGCAGTAGTCGCGGTCGAGCCCGTCGGACTCGCCGTACTGGTGGAAAAGCCAGGGGGCCCGGATGCCGGGGTCCCCGGCGGCGCGTCCGTCCGTGGCGATCCACAGGAAGTCGGCGCAGAAGCTGTCCTGGTCGACGTTCCACCAGTAGTCGAGGTTGGCGTACATGCCGACGGGATTGTGCGGCAGGCGGCTCTTGGCGTAGCGCAACCAGGCGTCCTTGTAGGCGCGTTGAGTGGACTTGGGCACGCCTGAGTTCGCGGTGTCGTAGCCCTCCCAGTCGAGGATGACGACATCGCCGGGCTTCCAGTCGACCTGGTCGATGAAGTAGTCGGCCTCGGCGCGGGCGCTGTTGTTCATGTTCGGGTAGTGGTAGCCGCCCCACACGAGCCCGTTGGCCTTGGCGTGGTCACGCTGGGAGACCCAGCGCGGGTTGATGTACGAGAGTCCTTCGCTGACCTTGACGAAGGCGAAGGACAAGCCGCTCGTATTCGGTGTCGACGACTGGTACGAAGCCCAGTCCTGCCCGTAGATCCCCATCGGAGCCCTTTCGCGCGGGCCGGAACCACCTCTTCCTGTCTGTTGCTTGCCCGCGACGGGGCGGCTCGACTCCCCTGTCGGCGTGTCGCGCCCGCGGCTTTCGCACGCAGGCCGAAGGGCCGCCGACGAAGCGTCGGCGGCCCTCTGTCCAGCGCTGTGGCGGGAGTTACCGGGTGGGGGCGGTGCGGTTCCGGCGGCGGTGCAGGATGAAGGCGATGCCCGCGCCTGCCGCCGCGAGCGCGGCGGCGGTCAGGCCCGCGGGAAGCAGCACCGGCGAGGAGCCCGACTCGGCGAGTGCTTCGCCGGAGGTCTGGGCGGCCGGGGTGTTCCCGGAGCCGCCCGTGGTGGACGCCGCGGCGGACGGCGTGGCCGACGCGGCCGGCGGGGCCGGGTGTTCGGGGATGTCCTTGACGGACTTGACCGAGCCGTCGGCGTTGAGCAGCACCTGCTTGTTGTTGGGGTGCTTGAAGTCGAAGGCCGAGGTCAGCGAGTTGGCTCGGGCGTCGAAGGAGGCGTCGCCGATCCGTCCGGTGCCCCAGTTGTCCTCGATGAACCGGGTGATGGAGGCCTGCTCGGTCAGCGTGTGGTCGACCGCGTTGACCTTGCTGTACGGCGAGATGACGAGGAGGGGCTGGCGGGTGCCGGGGCCGCAGCGGTCGTCGTATCCGCCGGCGGCGGCCGGTGCGGCCTGGCAGGCGGGGCTGTCGGTCGCCTTGCCGCTGGAGCCGGCCTTGGTGTCCTTGGAGCCGTTCTGCGGCTTGGCGTAGGCGTGGTCGTACCAGCCGTCCGAGTCGTCGTAGGCGATGAGGACGGCGGTGTCCTTCCACTGCGGCGACTGCTGGATCTTGTTGATCTGCTCGACGACGAAGTGCTGTTCGTCGATCGGGTCGGAGTACGAGGCGTGGCCGTCCTGGTACTCGGCGGCCTTCAGGAAGCTCACCGACGGCAGGCTGCCCGCCGTGAGCGCGGCGTCGAAGTCGGTGAGGTCGTAGTTGTGGTTGGCCTGCCCGCCGTGGCCGATCTCGGCGGTGTTCTTCGGCGGCAGGTGGTGCGGGTTGGACGTCGACCTGTAGTACTGGAAGGGCGCGTGGTGCGGGCTGTAGTCCACCGCCGCGGCGCCGCCCACGTTCTTGTGGGTGCTGCCCGAGCACTTCGCGTAGTCGCTCTGCTTGCCGTCCCACGCGGTGCTGGGGCGAAAGCCCCCCTGGAACCAGCCCCAGGTCACCTTCTGCTGGTTGAGCAGGTCGCCGATGTTGCGGCCCTGCATGGCGCCGAGTGCGTCCTTGCTGGTGTGGTCCTTGTTCGAGCAGTCGTCGTACGCCGGATCGGGGTCGTTGATGATGGTGCCGACCCCCTTGGCGTCGGGCGAGGCGACGGCGTACGGGTCGGGCGTGGCGGTCTGCCTGGGGTGCTCGGTGCCGGAGGCGGGGTCGGTCGAGATCACTCCGTGGGTCTGGGCGGAGACGAGGTTGATCGCGCCGGGCGTGGAGGGACCGTAGGCGGTGCTGAAGGAGTTGTCGCCCAGGGTGTAGTGCTGGGCGTAGTTCCACATCGCGGTGACGGTGTTGCCGTCGTAGTAGTCCATGACCAGACCGGGCTCGCCGAACAGATGGCCCGAGCACTTGCCGGAGTCGGTGTTCTGCACGTACTGGTCGGCCTTGCCGCCGTTGGCGGCGTACTGCTCCGGGCCGTAGTTGTGGTTCTGGTCGCAGGTCATGGCCTGCTCGGGGGTGAGCCGCTTGGGCGGGTACTGGTTCGGGTTCTCGGTCAGGAGCCCGGCGTTGCGCAGGGTGTTGATGTCCTTGGGGGTCTGCTTGTCGGCGGTGAACTTCGTGCCGTCGGTGTTGGCCGCCACCGGGTAGGCGCCGAAGTAGTGGTCGAAGGACACGTTCTCCTGGAAGATCACCACCAGGTGCTTGACCGGGGTGGCCGTGCGGCCGCCCCAGTGGTCCGCCGAGTCCGCCGCGGCCGGAACCGTGCCGCACAGCAAACCGAGCGCGGCCGCCCCGGCGCACGCTCCCCATCGTCTGGCCCGGCGTCCCCTGCCCACCGCGCTGCCTCTGCTACTCATGCTTCCCCGTGCCTCCACTGGCGTCCGGCGCGCGGCCGCCTTCGTGATGTCGTTACGGAACACGATGCTTCGCGCGCACCACTACACCGCGACTGCGACATCGTGTCCCTCGGGTGAACACCCGGTCAGGAATCCCAGGCCAAAACTTGACCCCCTGTTGGCAATGGGGCGCGAGGGGCCAACCCCTAGGGGGTGTCTGGTGGATCAGGGTCGGTCAGGGTGCGGCGCCTGGTGCGGTGCATCGCAAGGCGCCGGAACGTCGTGATAGCGGAGCTATCGGGGCGTTTCGGCAACGCCGCGAGGTGCCGTGCCAGGCGCCGCACCCCCGGCCATGATCCACCAGACACCCCCTAGGTGAGCAGGGCCCGGCCGAACCAGTCGGCGCGGTCGCGCACTCCCGGCAGGGCGAAGAAGTAGCCCCCGCCGAACGGCTTGATGTAGTCCGTCAGTGGCTCGCCCTTGAGCCGTTTCTGTACGGTCTCGAACTGCCGGGCCAGGTCCTGCTGGTAGCAGCAGAAGAGCAGCCCCATGTCGAGGTCGCCGTTGGTGTCCATGCCACGGTCGTAGTTGTAGCCGCGGCGCACCATGCGCTGCTGCTCGCTCGGCCCGGAGCGCGGGTTGGCCAGCCGGATGTGGCTGTCCAGCGGAATCACGTCGCCCTTGGGGTCGTCGGCGAACCGGGGCACGTCGAACTCGGCGGAGCCGTCGAGCGGAGCGCCGGTGTCGCGGCTGCGGCCGAACATGCGCTCCTGCTCGGTGAGCGAGACACGGTCCCAGAACTCCACCAGCATGCGGATCAGGCGCACGACCTGATAGCTGCCGCCGGCCGTCCACGCGGGCTCGGCGCCCTGGGCGCCCACCCACACGAGGCGGTCCATTGCGGCCGCGTCCGAGGTGTTCGGGTTGGCGGTGCCGTCCTTGAAGCCCATGTGGTTGCGGGGCGTTCCGCTCGGTCTCGGGGGGCTGGTGTAGCCGTCCATGCGCCAGCGCACCTGCATCGCGCCGCGGGTGTGCCGGGTGACGTCGCGCAGGGCGTGCAGGACGATGTCCGGGCTCTGCGCGCACAGTTGGACGCTCAGATCGCCGTGGCACCAGGAGGGGGCGAGGTCGTCGTCGGGGAAGGCCGGCATCGGGGTGAGCCGGGCCGGCCGGCGGCTTGCGAGTCCGAACCGGTCGTCGAAGAGCGAGGCGCCCACGGCCGTCGTGACGCTCACCCCGCCCGTGGGCCCCTGCGGCCCGAGCACCCCGGAGTCACTGGGGGGCGCGGTGATGCCGACCGGGGCGGGCGCGCCGCCCGTCGCCAGGAAACGGGCCCGCTCCGTGAGCGTACGCAGCAGCTCGGTGAGCTCCCCGCGGTCCGCCGCGGTCACGTCGAAGGACACGAACGCCGTTGCCCGCTGCGGGGGTTGGAGGATGCCCGCCTGGTGCACGCCGTGGAAGTCCAGGTGCGCGCGGGACGTGTTCCCCGCTTCGGCGCGGGCCGGGTGAGGAACCGCACCGGACAGGGCGGCGCCGGTGACCGCGGTCCCGAGCCCCGCGGCCGCGCCGCGCAAGAAGCCCCGGCGTCGTACCTCGCTCATGCTGTCCTCCGCGCGTCGCAGATGGCGGCCACCGGGGCCAAAAGTTCCACTGCCTGGCCGATGTCGCTGTTGAGCCGTTGCCGGTCCGGGCCGCCGAGCCGGTCGAGCGGCGTCCAGTGGCCGTCGGCTCCGAAGCCGTCCAGGGTGTGCTGGGTGCGGTCGAGCCAGGCGTCCAGGCGCGGCAGGTCAGGGTAGCGGCTGGTGAGCAACGGATGGAGCAGCGTGAGGAGTTCGCGGGTGCCGTCCAGGTTGGCGCGCGCGGTGGCCAGGCTGGTGCCGCTGCCGTAGTCGGTGCGGCCGGTGAGTTCCGACTGCGCCGTGGCCTCCAGGATCTCGTGGGCGCGCAGCCCCAGTTGCCCGGGATCGAGCCGCTCCTGCGGCCAGCTGTCGCGCAGGGCGTGCACGGCCTGGGCGAGCCGGTCGGCGGGAGCGCGCAGTGACGCCGCCGGTTCACCGTGCCACAGGCCGTACTCGACGCGGTGGAAGCCCTCGAAGTCCTCGGCCGACCCGGCGGCGGACGGGGCGGGGCCAGAACCGTTGATGGCCTCGTCGGCGTCGCCGAACGCGTCGTAGGCGGCGCCCATGCGCTCATAGACCAGATGCGCGCTCAGCCACGCCTTGCGCGCGCCCGAGAGGTCCCCGTCGTCGATCGCACGCTTCAACTCGTCGGTGCGGCCGGTCAGTTCGAGGGTTCTTGCGGTGATCCACCGTTGGTGGGCGAGGGCGACCGGGATGAGGTCGTGCTGGGTCACCGGGACCGCGGCGGGGCCACCGCCGCCGGGGGCGCCCGCGATCTTCACGGTGGGTCCTGTCACCGCGTCGGCGTCGTCCGGAAGGCACTTGAAGGCGTAGGAGCCGCCGCCGAGCACCACGCGCATCTCGCGGGTCGTGCCGGGGGCAAGGCCCTCCAGTTCCCCGTGCACGGCGCCGGTGGCCACATCGGTGAGATACACCTCGGCCGGGGTTGCTGAGGTGTTGCGCAGTGCGAAGACCTGGGGGCCCGGCGCCGCGCCGCTCCAGCCCCGTCCGCAGGCGCCGGCCGACACCTCGACCGCGACCGGCCCCTTCCTCGTCGGCGCCTTCGCGTCCGGCGAGCCCCCGCCGGAGCCGAGGGCACAGGCGCCCACGGCCGCCGCGGCGCACGCCACGGCCAGGGCCGCGCCGGCGCGCTTGCGGCCGCTCAGGGTCGCGCGGCGCGCCGTGACCGGCCCCTCTGCGGGCTCGGCCGGCTCCTGATCCGGGCCCGGATCGGGGTCGCGCATCGGGGCGCTCCGTTCGTGTCGGCGGGCAGGACGATGCCGCTCATGCTAGGCACTCGTTCGGCCCCGAACGCGCATCCGGGTGGGGGCGCGTCCAGATTTACCCCCGCGTTCACCGACACGTCACCGGGCCCGGCCCCGGGAGGAAAAGGTCAGTCCCGGTCGTCCCCGACCCGGATGACGATCTTGCCGTGCGTGTGGCCCGCCTGGCTGAGTTCGAACGCGTCGGCCAGGCGGTCGAGCGGGAACGTCTCGGCGACGGGGACCTTGAGCTGTCCCCCGTCCGCGAGGTGGGCCAGCGTTTCGAGGCCGGGGCCGTCGGGGCGTACCCACATCCACTGGCCGCCCGCCTCCATGACGGACGGGTCGGCGATCGAGGCGTGGCGGCCGCCTTCGCGCAGGACCGCCCGGGTGGTGTCGAGGACCCCGCCGACGTAGTCGACGACCACGTCCACCCCGTCGGGGGCCAGCGCCCGGATGCGCTCGCTGACGCCGTCGCCGTACGTCACGGGTTCGGCGCCGAGCTCGCGCAGCCGGTCGTGGTTGCGCTCGGAGGCCGTTCCGATGACCCGGGCGCCAAGGGCCCGGGCGATCTGTACGCCGAACGTGCCCACGCCTCCCGCCGCGCCGTGCACAAGCACCGTGTCACCCCGGCCGGCGCCGAGCCGGGTCAGGGTCTGCTGGGCGGTGAGTCCCGCGAGCGGGAGCCCTGCCGTCTCCTCCCAGCTCAGCGACTTGGGCCGACGGGCGAGCGCCCGCACGGGCACGGTCACGAACTCGGCGAAGGTGCCGCCGTGCACATAGTCCTTGCGGGCATACGCGAAGACCTCGTCACCCTCCTTCCACTCGGGGGTGTCGATGCCGGTGCGCTCCACGACGCCCGCGACGTCCCAGCCCGGGACGACCGGGAAGACCGTGTCCATCATCGCGTCGAGGCCGCCGGACATGATCTTCCAGTCGACCGGGTTGACGGACGCGCAGCGCACCCGGACGAGCACTTCGCCGGGGCCCACCTTGGGCAGCGACTGCTCGGTGAGGCTCAGCACGGTGTTGTCGCCGTACGCCGTGTACGTCATGGCCTTCATCGTGCTCTTCTCGGTGCTTGCGGAGCTGGTGGGCATCGCGTGCTCTCTCCCGACGTCGAGGTGGGCGGGACGGCCGGCCGCTCGGTGACCTGGGCTTCCCGGTTCCTACGATTGTGGTGCGCGCCGCGCGTGCCCGCTCCCCGGAGAGCCAACCCCCCGGGGAGCGGGCTGTGCGGTGTCAGCCCGCGTAGACGTCCTCCACGTACCTGCCCTCGGCGGTCAGCCGGTTCAGCCACCCCTCCGCCTCCTCGGCCGACGCGCCCGTGCGCCGCGCGTAGAGGTCCCGGAAGGCGGCGCGTACGCCCGGCGCCATGCGGCTGCCGTCGCCGCACACATAGACCCGCGCGCCTGCCTCCAGGAGCGGCCAGATTTCGTCCCCCTCGGCGGCGAGGCGGTGCTGCACGAAGCGGCCCTCGCCCTCGGCGGGCGCGCTGAAGGCGGGTCGCAGGGAAAGGACCCCGGCCCGTTCGGCGGCGCGCAGTTCGTCGGCGTGGAGGAAGTCCTTCTCCGGTGCGTCGCAGCCGAAATAAAGGAGGGCAGGACCGGGTCGATGTGCCGTCAGACGGTCGGTGACGGCTCCCCTGAAGGGGGCGAGGCCGGTGCCCGCCGCGATCATGATGACCGGCTCGGCCGCGTCCGGCCCGATGCGGAACGCCTCACGGCAGGGTTGCACACGGGCGAGCACGGTGTCGCCGGGGCGCAGGGAGTGCAGATGGGCGGATCCGGTGCCGCCGGGGTTGAGCGCCACCATCAGGTCGGCGTGGCGCGGGTCGCGGGCGGGCGAGGAGGACACGGAGTACGGGCGGGGCCGCAGCGGGGTCAGCAGGGCGAGGAGGGCGGGCCAGTCGAGTGCGCCCCGCAGCGCCGGATGGTCCTCGATGAGCTCGACGAGGGGACGCGGATCGTGCGCCGTCAGGTGTTCGAGGGCGGCGCGTTCGGGCGGGCACGGGTTGCGCTCGGCGAGCAGCGCGATCTGTGCGGCGCTCGGACGGCCTCCCAACTCCACGTAGTGGGTGAGGAGTTCGCGCACGGTCAGCGGCCGGTCGACGGGCAGTGTGTCGGGCGCGGCGCCCTGGACGTGGATGTTCACCACGGTGTCGAGGTCCACGCCCAGCGCCGCGGCCGCGCGGCCGACCACGGCGGGACTGTTGGCGGGCAGCACGCCGAGGTGGTCGCCGGTGCGGTAGCCGACGCCGTCGGGCAGGGCCAGGCGCACGAAGCGCTTGGGGCGGGCGTGGCCCGGCGCCGTCAGGTCGCGGGCCTCGGTGACGGTCATCTCCACCAGGCCGTGCCGTGCGGCGAGCGCTTCCCGCGGGCCGCCGGTGATCTCGGTGACCGTGTACGCGGCCTGGACGGGCGGCGCGGTGGCGCCGACGCTGTCGGGGTCGCCGTACCGTTCGAGCAGGGCCACCCGCAGTGAGTGCGCGAACTCCCTTACGGTGTCGCCGAGTTCACCGGACGCGTCGGCTTCGGCGCGGGGAAGCAGCCGGTCGCCCCCGAGGGCGGCGAGGCGTTCGTCGATGAGGGTGGGCACGCGCTGATAGGTGGCGGACCAGTTGCGGTCGCCGACACCGAGCACCGCGTACGGCACCGCCTGCGCCGCTCCCGGCGGCGCCTGCTCGGCCCACCGCACGAACTGCGTCGCGTCGTCGGTCGGCTGTCCGTTGTAGGAGGCCGCGACGATGACGACGGGCCGGTCCTTGGGCAGCGCGCCCGCACAGGAGTCGAGCGGGCCGATCTCGCTGTCGAAGCCGAGGGCGGTGGCTTCGGCGGCGAGGCGTTCGGCGAATTCGCGGCAGGTGCCGTAGTTGGTGCCGTGCAGGAGCAGCAGGCCGGTGCCCTGGCGGACGCGGGAGGGCAGCGCGGGCGCGGAGCCGGCGGTGACGGGTGCGGCGGAGCGCGTGCCGGGCAGCGCCGCCCGGCTCAGGGCCCGGTCGGCCGGAGTGCGCGGGATGAGGGAGAGGGTGAACCCGTCGGGCTTGAGGGTCAGGGTCTCCTTGATCCGCAGCTGATAGTCGGCCGAGTCCACGAGCCGGTAGCGGTGGACGAGCAGCGCGAGCAGCATCGTCGCCTCATGGAGCGCGAACTGCCGCCCGATGCAGGCCCGTTCGCCGGTTCCGAAGGGCTTGTAGGCGTGCGGTGAGCGAGCCGCCTCCGCCTCGGGTGTGAAGCGCGCCGGGTCGAACAGCTCGGGGTTGTCGCCCCACGCGGGATCGCGGTGCAGCATCGGCGTGAGCACGGTGACCAGGTCGCCCGCCCGCAGCGCGAGGCGCCCGCCCAGCACGGTGTCCTCGCGGGCCTGCCGGGTGAAGGCGGCCGCCGTGGGCCACAGGCGCAGCGCCTCGCTCAGCACCTGACGGGTGAAGCGCAGCTTTCCGATGTCCTCGAAGGCGGGCTCCGGGTCGGGGTCGTCGCCCCACAGCTCGTCGGCCTCGCGCTGGGCGAGGCGGAGCGCGGTCGGGTCCTTGAGCAGGTGGTAGAGCGCGAAGGAGAGGGTGCCCGAGGTGGTCTCGTGACCGGCGATGAGGAAGGTGATGACCTGGTTGCGGATGTTGTCCGTGTCCAGGGTGGTGCCGTCCGCCGGGTGCGCGGCGCCCAGCATCAGACCGAGCAGGTCGTCGACGGAGGTGTCCCCGCTCTTGGTCCGGGCGGCGATGACCTCGTCGACCACGGAGGCGAGGTAGGCGGAGTCCCGCTCGAACCGAAGGTCCTGCTCGCGGTGGTCGGCGTCCGGGGCGCGGCCCAGGCGCCGCATGCTCCACTCCAGGCAGCGCACCATCGCCTCGACGAAGGGGTGCGGGGTGTCCCGTCCGAACGAGTCGAAGTCGAAGCCGAAGCCTGCGAGCCCGATGGTGTCCAGGGTCATCCGTGTCATGTCGTCGGCGACGTCCACCGCAGCGCCCCGCGCGGCCCGCCTGTCCCAGCTCTGCGTCACGCGGCGTGCGACGCGCAGCATGGCGGGGTGGTAGGTCCGCATCGAGCCGAGCGCGAAGGCCGGCATGAGGATGTCGTGTGCCTTGGCCCAGTTCGGCTCGTCGTTGTGCGCGGTGAACAGACCGTCACCCGCGAACTCGCGTACGTAGTCGAGCACCTTGGAGATGCCTTTGGAGAAGCGTGTCTCGTCGGCGAGTTCGGTGACCAGGCCGAGTGAGCTGACGAAGAGGTGCTGGTGTTCGCCCAGCTGTCGCCTGAACACCGGCCCGTGCGTCCGGGCCAGCTCCATGGCCTGCTGGATCGGCGTCTCGGTGAGCCCTCGGGCCGAGATGTCGGCCAGGGGGACGTCGCCGTCGTCGGCGGGGCGTGCTGCTGCGGTGGGGATCGGGATCGTGTCCGTCATGGTTCAAGACTCACCCGCCCGGTGTGCCGCTTCCGGAAGCCCGACTGCATGATTGTGCAGTGGTTTCTCCCGTCCGGCCCTTGCGGACGGACCAGGAAGGGACGGTGACGCACGGCATGGCCGACCAGCAGGCGGCGGTGGAGGAGGAGGAAGACATCGGCGCGTGGCGCAACCACTTCCTGACCCTGCTCGACCGCATCCCCATGCCGATAGCCGTCTGCCGGATCGACGGCGAGGTGCATGTCGCCAATCCCGCGATGGCCGCCGAATGGGGCACCGCCCCCGGCCGGCTGCGCGGGCGCTCGCTGCGCGAGCTGTTCACGCCGCGCTCGGAGGAGCAGATCGAGCGGCTGGTCAGGGCGCTGCGTACGGGGCGTACCTCCCGCTATCCCATCGAGGTGACCTGGCGGGCGGGCCCGGACGGCGCCGATCGCCGGGGCGAGTTCACCATCGACCCGATCATGTCCACCCACGGGGTCCCTCCGGTGCTCCTCGCCATGCTGTATGTACGGAACGAGCGTCCCGATCCCCCGCCGCCTGCCGGGGTTTCGGTGACCGAGGCACAGGCCCGCATCCTGGCGCTCGCGGCGTCCGGGGCGACCACGGCCACCATCGGCAAGGCCCTGGGTCTGACCGTGGACGGCGTCAACTACCACCTGACCCGGCTCTCCCAGCGCTGGCGCGTGCAGGGGCGTACGGCCCTGGTGGCCAAGGCGTACGCGCTCGGCGTCCTCGCCCCGGGCCACTGGCCGCCGGTGGCGTCGCACGACCTCACCGCGCCCTGACCCGTGCGCACGGGGACACCTGGTGTCGTCCAGAGCCCGGTCGACCCGCTGGGGCCCCTCGCGCAGCGCGATGTCGGCGGGCGGGGGGCGAGTGGCCGGCGGGCCTGCTGCTGCGAGGTAGGGGGGTCAGCGCATCTTTTCGCCGCGCGGCATCCGCATGCCCGGGGGCATCGGCCCCTTCGGCAGCGGCATGTTGCTCATCAGGCCGACTGCATGCGGTCCCGCCCCCCGGGGACGCGTCGCGGGTCGAGGTGGACGATGCGGTGGGCCGGGGCGGCCCCGGTTTCGGGTGCGAGGGGGCGGGGCGGGTGGCCGAGGGTCGCGTACCGGACGATGTCGCCGTCGGTGAACCGCAGCACCTCGATCCGGTCCGTACCAGGACGGTGGCTGTTCCCCAACGTCGCGCTCTTAGAATTCATCTCATTTGGCGGGGTGGGTAGGCTGCCGGTCGTGGTGGGCATTGTTGAGCGGCTGATGCTGGATGAGTTGTGGGAGCTGTTCCAGCGGGTGGTGCCGGAGGCTCCATCGCGGCCTCAAAGCGGTGGCCGACGTCGGCATGGTGACCGGGAGGTGCTGGCCGCGATTCTGTTCGTGGCTACGTCGGGGTGTACTTGGCAGCAGCTGCCTACGGCGTCGTTCGGGCCGTCGGGGGCGACAGCCCACCGGCGGTTCTCCGAGTGGAGCAAGGCCCGGGTGTGGGCCAAGCTCCACCGTCTGGTCCTCGACGAGCCCAGCGCCCGCGGCTAGTTGGATTGGTCCCGTGGCGCGATCGACGGGGGACCTGAAGGGCCCGAATCCTGTCGACAGGGGTAAATTCGGGTCGAAGATCCACTTGATCACGGAGCGGACCGGCTTGCCCCTCTCCGTCGGAATTTCCGGGGCGAACGTCCACGACAGCCAGGCCCTTCAGCCTCTGGTCCAGGGCATCCCACCTATCAAGTCTTGCCGCGGACCGCGTCGCCGCCGTTCCGGCATGCTCCACGGAGACAAGGGCTACGACTACGCCCACCTGCGGAGATGGCTGAGCCAACGCGGGATCCGTCATCGCATCGCACGCAAGGGAATCGAGCCGTCGAACCGGCTCGGCCGACACCGATGGGTCGTGGAGCGGACAATGTCCTGGCTCTCGGGCTGCTTACACCGGCGCTATGAACGCAAGGCTGAACACGTCCTGGCGTTCGCAGGCATCGCTGCATCCCTCATCTGCTACCGCCGCTTGAAGACGAACATGAAAGCGACTCAACGGCTACGGCAAGATGGCTCAAGTGAGCGAATCGACTGAACAGGTGCAGACCGCAGATCGTCTCTGGCGGGAATTCCGCCAAGAGCCGTTCCCCGACAGCCTGCGACATGCCACCTTCGGGGGCACAGGCGTATGGCTCCTTGAGTTGGACATCGCCGGCTGCGTTCTTCGTTGGCTCGACAACAGCGGCCCTCTCGACTCCAAGAACAGCATCCTTCTGCAGAGCCGCATCGAGGACCTGGAGCGAGTCATCCCTGAAATCAATGACCCCGTGGGGGCCCAGTACTGCCAGCGGTTGCACCAGCTCGCTGTGCTCGTGTCAAGGAACCTATCGAGCACCAAATGAGATGGGTGTAGCCCTTCCGCAGGGAAGAGCTACGGCCGAGTGGCAGCTTCTGCTGGCATGATCGTCAGCTGTGAATGATGTCTTCGTGCAGGCTGGTCATGGTGTGCGCCTCGAGTGGGGTCCAGTTGGGGCGGAACGACTCGCGGGTGATGTCGCCTGCCTGGTGGTCGTCGACGTGCTGTCGTTCACGACGGCAGTGACCGTCGCGGCCGAAGCGGGGACGCAGGTGTTCCCCTATCGCTGGCGAGATGATTCTGCCGTGGGCTTTGCCAAGCAGATGGACGCCGCTTTGGCGGTGGGACGCCGGGGGGTGACCGAGGCTTCACCGTGGTCGCTGTCGCCGGCTGCGTTGCAACGTGCTCCGTGCACTCCGCGGCTGGTGCTGCCGTCGCCCAACGGGTCGGCGATCGCCGCTGCGGCCGCCGAAGATTCCACCGTAGTCGCGGCCTCGTTGAGGAATGCGACCGCCGTCGGCCGGTGGCACGGCGCTCATGGCTACGGAACCGTCGAACGTCCTGTGGGAGTGATTGCCGCGGGTGAACGCTGGCCCGATGGCAGTCTTCGGCCGGCACTTGAGGACCTGCTCGGTGCCGGAGCGGTGATCGCTGTGTTGCTTGAGTGCGGCGGTGAGGTACCCTCGTCGGAAGCCGCCATGGCCGCGGCGGCCTTCACCGGGTCCCCGGATCCCAGCGCCGCTGTCGTGTCCAGCTCGTCCGGGCGCGAGCTGAGTGAGGGTGGGTATGCCGAGGACGTCGCGGTCGCCACGGAGCTGGGTGTCAGCCGCGTGGTGCCGGTACTCACCGACGGCGCCTTCGTCGGCGTCGGCTGATCACACGAACTTCTGGTCGGTCAGGCAGTGAGGTCGTAATGCTGCTGGTCGGGCGCAGGGTAGAGGCGCTGGTGTTCGCGCTCGAGGTGATAGCGCCAGTACTCATCGAGGTCGCCGTTGTCGATGAGCGCACGCAGGCGCAGCACGGCTTCGGCACCGACGAGACCCCAGCGGGCGCCGGTGATATCGAGACGGTCGCCGATCAAGTGGCGGCATGCGCCCTCGATCGCGCCGGTGGCGATCGGCCAGCCAGAGGCCAGTGCGATGTCGTAGCGGAGCTGGTCGAGGTGACCGGTCAGATACCGACGGCATGCTTCCACGGCCTCTCGTCGACCGGCGCGTAAGCCGGTCCGGTCGGCTTGGGTGGTCATCTCCTAGGCAGCGTGGTCAGCGTGGCCTGCAAGGATCGTGGTGAGATGGTCGGCGACCCAGGCGTCGGCCTCGGTGGTGCCGGGCTTGTGGAAGGCGTGGGCCGCCGTCCAGACGTATTCGGTGACGTGCACGAAGTCCAGGAGCACGTTGATCGTGCAGCCGCGGCGGGCTGCTTCGCGGTGGATCAGGTCGAGTTGGTGGCGGGCGCCGTCGACCAGGACGACTCAGCAGCGGTGATGGCCGGGGTCTAGGGGGTGTCTGGTGGATCAGGGTCGGTCAGGGCGCGGCGTCTGGTGCGGTGCATCGCAAGGCGCCGGAACGGCTTGATAGCGGAGCTATCGGGGCGTTTCGGCAACGCCGCGAGGTGCCGTGCCAGACGCCGCGCCCCCGGCCATGGTCCACCAGACACCCCCTAGGGCTTCGGCCTGGGCGAAGACGTCGGCGATGGCCCTCTCGGGCGGATGGACCAGGGAGGCGGTGCACCACTTGCGCTCCGCGGCCGGGCCGCGTCGGATGCGGCGGCGGGTGCTGCGGCCGCCGGGCGGATGGATCACATCGTGCGGCCTCCGGGGAGCTGGGATGGCGTCGAAGGCGCAGGCCACGGTGGCCATCCGCTTGCGGTTGGGCTTCTCGCCCGGCGTGAGTCGGCTCCGATGAGCGACCTTGGCGGCGAGCCGTGCTCTTTGGGTGGCGGGCCGTAGCGCCTCCGGACGCATGACCACGCCCTTGCCGTCGACCTCGATGACCAGCAGCACGTCCCGGCTGGAGGCGACGGGAATGTGCTTTTGGTAGAAGGAGTCGATGTCACCGGAAGCGGCGGCCACCAGCTGTTCGAGGCGGCGTTTGCCCAGCACTCGTCCGCAGCGTCGCTCGATCGCTGTCTGGGCCTGGTCGAACGAACCCCGCACCGCCTCGGTCACCGCGAGCCGCCGCAGTCCCATCGAGTGCCGACCCGCGGGCAGCGACAGCGTCGCATCGGCCGGATGAACATTGGCCATCGCGGGGCCCCGATAGGCCATGCGTTCCACCCGCACCAGGCCGAACAGGCAGGCCAGCCAGCGTGCATGGCCCGTCTCCCGCCCCGGACGCAGCCGCCCGTCCGAGCCGATCACCCGCGGCCGCACTTCTCGCCTGGCTGCCGCCTCTTCCCTGCGGGCCCGCAGATCCAGGTGATCCTGCAGTAGCTGCCGCAGCAGTTGACGTCCGGCTTCTTCCAGGTGTTCCGCAAGCTCAGCGTGGGTCCACCACTGGGCCGGCTTGCCTCGCAGGGTGCATAGCAGCGATTCGAAGGCGCTGATCGAGCGGGCAAACAGATCAGCACTCACCCTTGTGTCATACGGTTCCATTCTGGGGCTCTTCTCGGCGAGCGTCGATTTGGTCGGCACCTTCGACTCCAGGGAGAAGAGCCCCTTCTCCACGAGGAGTTGGACTCCGTTTCCGCCTCATGGTGGGCCGGAGAGAACATGCCCGGATCGCCCTCGGCCAGCCGGCCCCTGGCGACCAGCCGCTTCAGCTTTCCCCGGGTCCCCTCGATCTTCCCCATCTCTCGGGCAGCCCGATCCTCGGCGCGACCTGCTTGACCCGTACCGGCCCGGGCGCGTCCCGGACCACCTCCACAATGTCCCGGTAGATCTTCGGCAGCGCACTCGTGTCCATCCCAGGCCGCCAGTGGGGCACCGCCACCACCCCTACCATCTGCCGCTCGGCTCCGGCGTACGCAGACGACTCCTCGGCCGCGTCCGCCCCGACGGCTTCCGGCGGCTCCGCACCCACCGCGGCAGAGGCACCAGCCGACATCTCGGCCATCACCTCGGACACCGTCTCCCGCGCGATCCGCAACCGATCCAGATTCTCCCGAGCCTCGTCCAACCGGCCAGTCACCTCGGCTAGTTGCTCCTCAAGCTCGTCCACCCGCAATCGGGCAGTCGCCTCCCGGGCCTCCAACTCCTCGAACAACGAGCCCATCAGGATCGCCTCCTCCACCGCCCACGGTAGAGAGGGACCCAGCCGAACACACCCCGATCAGCACCGACCTACCGGCTGCTTCCCTTCAGAAGAACCGCACCCGAATGAGATGACGTCTTAGAGCCTTCTTACGACTCTTCGTTATCACTGCGCCATGGACACCATCACAAGGAAGTCGTCCCCCGCGCGCCCCGCACCCCGAAGTGCCCGGCGTGCCCTGCTCGTTCTCGCCGTCACGACCGCTCTGGCGGCCGGCCTGACCCCGGCCGCGACCGGGTCCACCGGCGCCGCGCCGGTGCGGATCCATGACGGGCGGGTGGATCTGGCCGTCTCCGGCGGCACGGCGAGCATCGATCCGGCGACCCTGCGGATCGACGCGCGCACCACCGGCGGGCGCGGCCTGCGGATGTCCGACCCGGCTGTCGACGCCCTGGGTCCGCCCAGCGCCGTGACCAGGTCGGACGAGGGCGCCCAGTGGTCCTACCCGGGCAGGGGGCTGCACGCGCAGGCGCGCGTCGAGCGCGGCAGGCTGCTCGTCACGATCACCTCGTCCGGCGACTCGACCCTGGCCTGGCCCGTCACGGGCTCCGACCCGGCCGCTTCCGCCCTTCAACTCCCGCGCGGCGAGGGCCTTTCGCTGCCGGTCGCCGATTCCTTCTGGAACTCCCCTCGGGCCCAACTCGTCGGCTCCCAGGAGGACATGGCGTCGCAGCTCTCCCTGCCCCTGTGGGGCTACACCCTCCGCGGCGGCCTGGGCGTCAGCTACCTCACTCCCACCGACATCGGTACGTCACTGTCGTACGCCTCCCGGGGCGGACGCCTGCGGACCACGGCCACGCACACCTTCTCGAAGGCCGGCGCGACCGGCGCCTACACCGTCGCGTTCAGCCTCACCGACGGCTCCGCGGTGGCGCCCGCCGTCGACTACCGGCACTGGCTCGCCGAACACGGCACACTCGGCAGCCTGAGCGAGAAGATCCGCAAGAACCCGGGGACCGGAAAACTTCTGGGCGCGTTCCACGCCTACACCTGGGGCGGGTACCGCAAGACGGCGGGCGTGCAGCGGCTCACCTCCCTCGGCGTCTCGCGGCTCTGGCTCGGCTACGACGCCGATGACGCCCCCATGCAGAGCCAGGACATCGCGGCGGCGCAGCAGGCGGGATATCTGGTGGGACCGTACGACTCGTTCGCCAACGGGCGCCCGCAGGACCCCGACGCTCCCCCGAACTCCCTGTGGCCCCAAGGGGTTTACCCCGATTTCTGCGTGCAGCGGGCCGACGGCACACCGCAGCCCGGTTTCCACCGGCAGGGCTGCTATCTCAGCTCCCAGGCCTTCGAGCAGGCCGAGCCGCAGCAGCACTACCTCGCGGGCCGGACGCGGTCCCTGGTGGCGGGCGGCGCGGACAGCTACTTCCTGGATGTGGACGCGGCGGGCGAGCTCTTCCGCGACCACGACCCCGCCCACCCCATGACCATGGCCGAGGACCGGGGCAACCGTCTTGCCCGGATGCGGCGTCTGAGCGACGGCACCTTCGATCCCGCCACCCCACGGCGCACCCCGCTCGTGCTGGGTTCGGAGGCCGCCGGGTCCTGGGCCAACCAGGTCCTCGCCTTCGACCACGGTTCGGGCACGCCGGTCGACGGACGGCTGTGGCCGATGGAGACCGGCCACTTCGACACCACGCCGGACCAGCCCAAGGACGACACGGCCTGGGGCGGTTACACACCCGCGCTCGCCCCGGACACCTTCTTCAAGCCGGTCCGGGTCGACGACTTCAAGCCCGAGCACCGGGCCGCGGTGGCCGACGCCCTCAAGGCCATGTACGACCCCGCCTACCGCGCCCCGCTGTACGAAACCGCTCTGCACAGCTCGGTGGTCAACCTGGAACGCTGGGAACTGCCCTTCGGCAAACTGCCGGAGCTGAAGACGAACAGGGCACTGCTCGCGATGCTCTACAACACCCCGTTGAACTTCGTGCTCAGCGACCAGGACCCGCGCCAGGAGCAGAACCTGCGCGAACTGGCCGTACTTCAGGCGTACTTCGCCCCCCTGCACCAGGCGGCGGGAACCAAGGAGCTGACGTCGTTCGACTGGCTGACGGCCGACCGCACCGTGCAGCGCACCGTCTTCGGCGACGGCGCCCTGACGGTCACGGCCAACTTCGGCACCGTCCCCCACGCCGGGCTTCCGGGCGGCTGCGTGGACGCGACCCTCAAGGGCGGCAGCCCACGCAGGCTGTGCCCGGCGCAGGCGGTGTCGTAACGCCATCCCGCGCAGGCCAGGCCGGCGGCATGTACGTGAACACCACCCCGCCCGCCGGAGTCAGCGACCGGTGGAGAGTGCGGTGAGGGTGGATGTGACGGTACTGCGGTACGCGCTGCTCACGGTCACCATGGCGTAGGGGGCACCTGGCTCAGCGGTGTCCGTACCGGTGCTCGAAGTCGCTCCAGTCCGCCTCCAGTTGCCATTGGAGCGCCGCCTTCGGGTTGGCATCCAGGAAGGCGCGGCAGGACGGGCCGGGTGGCCGGTGGGCGTCGGGAACGGTGTGGGTGCATGGCGCGGCGAACACGTCGTACCGGTCCTGCTCCTGCCACAGGGTGCGGCCCTCCACGAACGCGTGGTCCAGCGAGGCACGGGCCGAGGCGCGCAGCTGGGCCACACTCAGCCCCTGGTCGGTGACGGCCCGCTGGAAGACGGCGGTCAGGTCGCTGCGGCTGACCCCCGGGTCGTCGGTCGCCAGGGCTACCGGGACACCCCCGGCGAGATAGGTGCGCAGCGGGTGCCGGTCGCCGCCGACACGGAGGATCTGGGCGTTGCTGATCAGCGGCGCCTCGACGAGGACGTGCCGGCGGCGCATGCGCGCGGTCAGCGCTTCGGGGTCCCGCTCATGGGTGAGGTCGACGCCGTGGCCGATGCGGTCGGCGCCTGCCAGGTCGACGGCCTCGTTGATGTGGAAGCGCAGGTCGTGGGCGCCGACGCCGCGAAGGCCTTCGGTGAGTTCGCCCGCGTGCAGGCTGACCCGTACCCGGGGAGCGCGGGACTTGAGGAAGCGGACCATCTTCATGTGCAGGGTGTAGTCGCGCAGGGCGACGGGCGCGTCTTCCGGCTGGACCAGGTTCACGCCCACGAACCCGCCGAGCCGTTGGCGTACGAGCTCGAAGCCCAGGATCTGCTCGGCGAACACATGGCGGGGTTCCTGGGCGCGCAGCACCTGGTAGTCGAAGCGGATCGCGACCGCGCACGCCTTCTGGGCGGTGCGGGTTGCGCAGTGCAGGAGTGTGCGGTGCTCGCGTACGGCTCGGTCGGTGTCGATGGCGGCCTGCCGGACCAGGGCCTGGAACCCGGGGTCCCCGGTCAGGGTGGCACGGAACTCCGCGAGATCACCCGCGTCGGGGTCCGTGAGGTGGATGCGGTCGACGAGCTGGTGCAGCGCTCCGGCCTGCGGGGTGACAAGGGTCTCCAGATAGCCGCTGTGTTCTCCGGCCGCGGCACGGGCCGCCTCGGCGAGCATGTCCGCATCGTGACCGGTCTCGGCCTCCCCGAACTGTGCGAACGTGTCGAAGAAGTGGTCGTGTCCGGGCTGGGGGTCGCCGTCGGGCGGCAGGGGAAACCCTCGCATCGACCACGCCCGGACCACGCCCCGCCGGAACGGGCCCGGCGTCAGGGCATCTTCGGCGGGGCGTTGTCCGGCGGCGCAGGGCCGGGGCCCGGGTGTGACGACGTAGGTCGCCGTGCCGATGCACTTGCCGTCCCGCGCCGCGTAGCCGATCAGCGACTCGGCACGTACCGCGCCTGCCAGGTGGTGGTGCAGGTCGCCGCCCTTGGGCAGGTCCGCCAGAAAGCGCCGCAGGTCTTCTGGCGAGTCGGCGACGCGCGCCAAGTACGCCTGTGTACGGGCCTGTTCGCCGACCGCTTCACCCTGCCGCGGTGGAACGGCCGCCGCGGGCAGCACTCCCGCGGCCATGCCGAGGGCCGTTGACGCGGCCACCACCGACCACCGGCTCGCGAGCCACTTCCGCATGGTCCGTCCCTCTTCTCGTGCACGCGGGGTCACACCCGGGCAGCATCACACCACGGGGCACCCGGAAGACCCCTTTGCCCCGCCGGACGCCGCACTTGTCGGACGGCGGGGCCGCGGGACACCGGACGTCAGGACCGCCGGACTGCCGTACTGCCGGGCCGACCGAATTGCCGGGGCGGGGCCCCTGCCGGCCTTGGCTGCTTCGGCGGATCCGTCCGCACACGCATGCCGATGAACCCGGTGTCCGGGAGCCCGCTCAGTAAGGTGAGGAGGAAAACGGAAGGGGGACGTCCGGATGGTTCAGGTCCGCGTGCTCGCGCTCGATTTCGTCGGCACCCTGGCCGGTCATGGACCGGCGCCCGACGGCCAGTTGGTGGCCCGGGTGCTGCGGGCCCTGCCCGGAGCGGTGGTCCCGGACATCTTCGCCGCCCGGTTCGACCACGTCACGCGCCGATCCCGCTCGGGCGACGGCTCCCCGGGGGCCCACCATTCGTTCGCCTCACGCCTGCGCCGCGCCGCCGATGACTGCGGCGCCGCCGTCCCGGACCTGCGACTCGCGGTCGAGGCGGTGTTCACGGCGGTCCCCGACGCGCGGGTCGACCCGCGGGCGGCGCGGGCGCTGCGGGATCTGCGCGCGAGCGGACTGGCCTGCGTGCTGGCCTCCAACACCGACCGCCCCGAGCCGGTACGCCTTCGTACGCTGCGGGCAGCCGGGATCGCCCACTGTTTCGACGCGCTGGTGCTGTCCAGTTCGCTCGGCATCCGCAAGCCGGACGCCCGCTTCTATGCCGCGGTGACGCGGGCCGCGGGCTGCCCGCCGGAGAACATCCTGTTCGTCGGCGACAACGCGGAGAACGACGCCGCGGCTCCCCACCGCTACGGCATGTCCGCCGTTCTCATCACCTCACTGCCACGCCCGGCAGCGCTGCCGGGGCCCATCGCCACACTCGGACACGTCGGTGATCTGCCCGCCCACCTGAACCGCCTTGCGCAGCAAGCGCGTTGAGGCCGGCGGCGCGCAGGGCGGGTTTGCCATCCTGAACACCCCCGTGCGCCGTCATTGCCCGATGTCCTCGTTCCACAATGCGCGGTGTGTCGCGATGAACTGCGTCATCATGCTCACGCATTCCGGGTCGTCGAGCACCACGATGTCCACTCCGTGCCCGGCCAGCCATTCCTGGCCGCCCCGGAATGTCTCGTCCTCACCCACGATGACACGTGCCATACCGAACTGCCGTACAAGGCCGCTGCAATACCAGCAGGGGGACAGCGTGGTCACCATGGTCGTGCCCCGATAGGACCGCTGCCTTCCCGCGGCACGGAAGGCGGCGGTCTCCGCGTGCAGGGAAGGATCGTCCTGCTGTACGCGCAGATTGTGACCGCGCCCCAGGAGTGTGCCGTCGGCGCCGTAAAGCGCGGCGCCGATCGGGATGCCGCCTTCCGCGAGGCCTGCCCGCGCCTCTTCGAGGGCCGTCGCAAGCCATCGCGCGGCCAGGTCCCGCGTCATGGGCTGCACGTGCCGCTCCCCCGTCCCGGTGGCGTGTCCACTCCGCGCGGCTCCGCGCCGTCCTGATGACGTGTCCGGGCGTCCCTGCGCCCCCGCGCCCGGTCCCCGGTCGTGCCGTTCCGGCCGTTGCGGTAGACGTGGTGGTCGTCGATGACGTCGTGGCGCCGGAAGGCGGCCGCGAGATCGGCACCGCCGAGCACGAGGTCTCGACCCGCTTGCGCCTTGAGCGCTTCGCTCTCCTCCACCACGGCCTCGCGCTTGACGGTGGTGTTCCAGTCGGCCTTCTGAAGGGCACTCACCCACGAAAAGATACGCCGCTCGGCACCCGCCTTGGCCGGAGCGACGCCCCGAGCCCCCGGCCGAAGAGGTCGCCCTGCGCCTGCACCCGGCGCTCATCGGTGTGGGTGAGCTTTCCGTACGCGTGGGTCAGCGTCCCGCCGACCGGCTTCGCGCGGGGCTGCTCGCAGGTGCCTGACAGAGAGAGCCGATCAGGCCCGGCAGCCGACTCTCGTCGAGGTAGCGGGCCATGCGTCTCAACTCCGTTGCGGGTGAGCGTTGTTCACCGGCCGCATTGAGCAACTGCTCACGCCCCACGGCCCGTTGCTCACGCACAGCGGTGTTGGCGACGGGGTCGGCGACTCGGCGGACGTTCCCCACGTGAGCCCCTTGGGTAGCGGGACGCCAAAACGGGCCCTACGTGCTACCACCGGTGGGGTCGTGGGGCGAAGGCACAACAGGCAGCCAGCAGGGCACGGGCATCGGCCGCAGCGATCAGGGCCTCCCCCGTCCACCATGAAGGACCGTGCCGCCCCCGCGAAGCAACGGGCTTTCGGTCAGGGCCTGTTGGCGCCAGGCGCCGGGGGCGCCACCAGGGTGCGGGCCGCCTCCTCGACCGTGGCGGCCGGCCGGATCAGACCGTCGAGTCCGCCCGCCGCGAGGACCCGGAGATGCCAGGGTCGTACGCACACCACACCGAGCCGGCCGCCGCGCTCGCGGATCCTGCGATGGGCCCGGCAGAGCAGGGTGAGGGCGGCACAGTCGAAGAAGTCCACGGCCCGCAGGTCCACGATCACGCGGGCGCCGGGCGGCTGTGTCGCCGCGTCGAGATGGCGCCGCACGTCGGGCGCGGTGGCCAGGTCGACCGTGCCCAGGACCTCGACGACCGTGGCGCCCCGCATGAGGTGGGTCCTGGCATTGCGGCATCGCTCCGGGAGAAGCCCCGGCGATGCGGGGGCCGGTACGGATGGCCGAGCGGTGGTTCCCATGGCAGCAGCTCCCGGTCCAGCAAGGACCCCCGCCGGTACGGAGGTGCACGGTCATCGGGCAGTCACCGTGGTCCCGGGGTGACGCACTACCACCCTAGGAAAAGGCCCGCATGCAGAAACGTACAACCTTCAAATTGTTCACCCCGGGGGGTGAACGGAATTTGCGGCGGCCCCGTTTGAACGCCCCAAGCGGGGTGCGGGGCCCTCGCGACGGCCGCGAGACGCCGGAGCGAACCGCGCCCGGCAGACGGCCGGTGGGGGCCGTACTGCCGGGCGGGCGGCGCCGGGGCGACCCGGACACCCTGCCTGCGGCCGGGAGGAGCGCCCGGCCGCAGGGGCTGTCTCAGAGACTGCCTCAGTAGGCGCCGAAGACGTTGTCGATCGACCCGTACGTCTTGGCGGCGTAGTTGCACGCCGCGGTGATGTTCGCGATCGGGTCGTAGAGGTCCGTGGACGTGCCCGGCACGTGGAACGCCGCGAACGTGGGCTGGATGACCTGGAGGAGACCCTTGGAGGGGGTGCCGGCCACGGCGTTGGAGTCCCAGTTGTTGATGGCCAGCGGGTTGCCCGAGGACTCGCGCATGATGTTGCGGTAGATGCCGTCGTACGTGCCGGGGATGCCGTGCTGGGCCATGACGGCCAGCGACTGCTTGATCCAGCCGTCGAGGTTGTTGGCGTACGACGTCGTCGTCGCGGCGGTCAGGGTGGTCGACCGTGCGGAGCGGTCCGCGCGGTCGTCCGAGGCATCCCGCGCAGCAGGGGCAGCGGCCGCCTTGGCCGGACCGCTCAGGGTGAGCCGGAGACCCGGGTGGATCACGGCGGGGTTGCCGCCGATGACGCCCCGGTTGTCCTGGTACAGCTGCTTCCAGCCGCCGCTCACGTGGAGGGTGTCGGCGATCTTGGCCAGCGAGTCACCCTGGACGACGGCGTAGCTCGTGGCCGCCTTCGCCGTCGTGACCGGCTGGGCGGCAGCGACGACGCTCGCCACGGTGGCCGAGTGGACCGTCGCGGGAGCGGCGGTGGCGGTGGTCGCACCGATCACCGGCATGGCGAGTACGGCACCGCCGGTGCCGGCGGCGGCGAGGCCCCGGGTGAGCGAGTTGGACTTGGGGCGGCGGTGCTTGCCCTTTGCAGGCATGGTGATGTCCTCTCCTTCGCCTGCGAGGTGAGCTGTCGGGTTCGGACGGGAGATGTCCGGTCGTGCTGCACACGACTTCACCCCAGCCGTTCCGGAATCCGGACCGGCGGCTTACCTGGGTCCCCCGCTCCTGCCATACGTGTGTGGGAGGTTCCGGACGGTGGCAGGATTCGGCGTTCCATCCGGATTGACGGTGAACGTAAACGAATGGACCGAGGAGAAACAAGGTGGGAATTCAATGAAGGCCGCCCGGGATATTGATCCACCGAAATCGGCACGCCTCCGTCGCTTGATCGAATTCCTCAACTCTCTTGTAAACGAACGGAAATGGCCCTGCGGACTCCACTGACACACCGTCCGGTGAGTGACCCAATTCACTTGCCCTTCGGGGAACCGTACGGGCTGGTATCAAAAGTGGTGAGGTTCGCCCAATAGCCCCAATTGGGACATTGTCCCGGCCGTGACAGGAAATCCCATAGCGTTCCATTTCGGACACAAGGGCATATTGCCGTGCACCCGGTGCCCTGCCCGGGCGACAAAGGTGGCGCTGCTGCCCGGGCACCAAAGCGGCGCGGCCCCGCCGTCACTTCGAGATCATGCTCACGGCCCGCACACCGGGGTGACCGTGGCCCTCGGAGCCAGGGCACTAGGGGGTGTCTGGTGGATCAGGGTCGGTCAGGGTGCGGCGCCTGGTGCGGTGCATCGCAAGGCGCCGGAACGTCGTGATAGCGGAGCTATCGGGGCGTTTCGGCAACGCCGCGAGGTGCCGTGCCAGGCGCCGCACCCCCGGCCATGATCCACCAGACACCCCCTAGGCCTCGATGTCGCGCTGATCGACTGGGTCGGCGACGCCCGGACCGGCGCCCAGGTGCGCGAGCGGCTGACTGCGCGGGGTGTCGACTTCGCCCCGCCGATCTCCCCGGCCGGCACAGATCTCCTCCACACCTGGGACGGACTGGCCGACCACCACCGGGAGTTCGCCCTGTGTACGGCGCCCGGGGTCACGGTCCCTCGTACGGGAAAGGCTTCTGGCGGCCGGTCAGATCGCCTGAGACCATCTCGGAATGCGCTGCGTAACATCACGAACGGTCCATCAGAACCACCCTTCCGTGCCGGACCACTCGCAACACGACCGAGGATGAACATGAACGACATCAATGAATTCAAGAACATTTCCCCGACCACGCTCGCCGACCTTCTGGGACGCGAGCAGGTCATGGATATCGGAATTCGCCCTCTCTGGTCCCCCATTCCGCGCCTCGCCGGGCCCGCGTTCACGGTCCGCTGTCCCGCGGGCGACAATCTCATGCTGCACGCGGCCATCCACCGCGCCGAGCCGGGTTCGGTCATCGTCGTCGAATCGGGCGATCTGGACTACGCGCTCGCCGGTGGCAACGTGTGCGCCGTGGCCCAACGCCGGGGCGTCGCCGGGTTCGTGGCCGACGGGCTCATCCGTGACCTCGCCGAGGTGCGCGAGTTGGGCTTTCCCGTCTTCGCCCGGGGCGTCATTCCCGTCCCGGGGGCCAAGAAGGCCGTCCGGCCGCTCAACGCCCCGGTGCGCTGCGGCGGAGTGCTGGTGGAGGCGGGCGATCTCGTGGTGGCCGACGAGGAGGGGGTCGTCGTCACGCCGCGGGCCCGTGGGGAGCAGGTGCTCCTCGACGCCCGGCGCAAGCTCGCCATGGAGGCCGACGAATCACTCGACGCGTGGGAAGCGGCGCACCGTGGCCGCATCGACGAGCTCCTGAAGCAGGGCGGCTTCGAGGGCTGAGCGCACACGCGCCAACTGGGCGTCTGGCGCGGTCCGTTGAGGGCCAGGTGGGGGTGTCAGCGGTCGGTGCGCCGACGATGCTCGCCATCCACCGCGCCCCCGGGCCGGCCGGTCCGTCGGGCCGGCCGGGCGGCGAACGGCGGCGGGGTCAGACCGTGCCCACCTCACGCACGAGTTCCAGACTCAGGACGCGGTCCAGGTGGGCGAAGGTCTCGAACTTGGCGCCCTCCGGCACCTCGGGCGCCGTCTCCAGGTCCTCCAGGAGGTGCAGCACGGCGGCGGTGTCGAGCCGGCTGTCCAGAGCGGCGCGGGCCGTGCTCTTGAGCTCGGCCGGGATCGGTTTCGACGGCTGCCCGGCCCAGGTCGCCACGGCACGCCGCCAGCGGCCCAGCGTGCGGGCGGCGTCGCCGATCTCCTCGGCAGTGGCCGTGACCGGCTCCTCGTAGGGCCGGCGCAGCAGCAACAGACGTAGCGCCAGGGGATCGAGGTCGTCGAGCGGGGGCAGATCGGCCTCGCCGATCCTCAGGCACGCGGTGTTCACACCCTCGTACGTACCACTGGTGAGATGGACGTCCGGCGGGCCGCCGAGTCCTTCGGTGACCTCGTCGAGGCCGCCCTCGGCGTCGGCCGGGCGGATGTCGGCGGCCGCCGTGGGCCACACCGGGCCGGTCCGTCCCACGAGGACCGCCCGGCCACGCAGTTCGACGACGCGCGCCAGCACGTCCGCGATCAGCAGCACCCGCAGGGCGGTGCCCGGGTCACCGTCGGCGGGGGCATGGGCGCAGACGCGCAAGGGGCCAGGTCCGGCGAGTTCATCGACGATTCGCAGCACGTCGCCGAGCCTAGGGGCTGCGGCGCGCTGTGGACACCGGTGAGCGCCCGCCCGTACGCGGGATGTCGTCCCGGACTTCGCCGTCCGCACCCCGGCTTCCGGTCACCGGGCCCTCGCGCCTCAGGCCAGCAGAGGCTTCAGGGCGCCGCTTCGCAGCCGTGTGACGAGCGGCGCCGCGTAGCGGCGCGCCGACCACGTCACCGCGAACGCCACCACCGCTCCGACCACGAACGCGACCAGCACGTCGTGCGGGTAGTGCGCTCCGACGTACACCCGGGAGGCGCCCATCGCGAGCGCGGCCAGCGTGGCGACGGCGCCGAGCCTGCGGTCGACGAAGAACAGGGCGACGGCGGCGGCCGCGGCGACCGTGGTGTGGTTGCTGGGGAACGCGTAGTCGTCCAGGGGCGGGCACTTCTCGATCAGGAAGTCGTGCGGCAGGGCGCGGCAGGGGCGCGGCTCGGTGAACACCGACTTGACCGCGTCGTTCACCGCGTAGGCGAGCACCATCGCGACCGGCGCGGCCAGCGCCGCCGCCATCACCGACGCGTCCTTGCGCCGTGCCGCCCACCAGCCGACGAGCATGAACACCGCGAACAGGGCGACGCCGTAACTGGTGTAGGCGAACACCGGGCCGTTCAGCCAGTGTGTGTGCCGGGCGAAGTCGGTGATGTCGCCGTACAGGCCGCCGTCGATGGACGCTCCGTCCAGGGCCTGCGTCGTAACGGTGGAACTGGTCATGGGGTGGGGTTCTCCGGAGGTTGGGCGGGCAGCGCGCGCTCGGCTGCCGTCGCGGCGGGTCCACGAGGGGGCCTGCGCGTGACGGCCGGGCGGCGGTCGGGCGAATCTTCAGGGGCTCCGTGAATGTCTACAGGCTCGTAGACGTAAAAGAAAGCCGATCGGTTGCGCGGGTGCGCCGGGCGGCGGCTCGCCGGGCGGCGTGTGGGGCCAGCCGGCAACCCGGTGGCAGCCCGCCTCGCCCCCGAGCGGCGCCCCGGTGACGACTCACCTCGCCCCCACGCGGCCCCCCGGCGGTTCCGCCGCCGCCCGGGGGTCTCAGGCGGGGTCTCAGGCCCAGAGGGCTTCGGCGAGCGTCACGCCCATGAACACCGCGCCGAGACCGGCGACCACGCTGACCACGACGTTCGCGGCGGCGTAGAACTTCGCGCCGTCCTCGGCGAGCCGCAGCGTCTCGTAGGAGAACGTCGAGTACGTGGTCAGTGCTCCGCACAGGCCGGTGCCGACGAACAGCTGCACGTGCGAGGACGCGGCGCCCGCGCTGACCGCGCCGGTGAGCACGCCGAGGATCAGGCAGCCCACGACGTTGACCGTGAAGGTGCCCCAGGGAAAGACGCTGTCGTGCCTCTTCTGCACGGTCAGGTCGGTCAGGAACCGCAGGGGGGCGCCGATCGCCGCGCCCAGCGTCACCAGCAGCCAGTTCACCGGGCGCGCTCCTGTCCGCCGTGGCGGATGACCTCGCACGCGTCGAGCAGGACCAGCCCCTCGGCGACCAGCTCGTCGAGTTGGGGCAAGAAGTCCCGGATCCGCTGTTCGTCGTCCACGACGACGATGGCGACGGGCAGGTCCTCGCTCAGGGAGAGCAGGCGCTGGGTGTGGATGCGGGAGGACGCGCCGAAGCCCTCGATGCCCCGGAACACGCTGGCTCCGGCCAGGCCCGCCGCGTGGGCACGGTGCACGATCTCGGTGTACACGGGCCTGTGGTGCCACAGGTCGCTCTCGCCGATGAGGATCGTCAGGCGCAGGGCCCGCCCGGTCGGTCTGGTCATCGCTGCCTCCACGCCAGGACGCGGCGGGTGGTCCACACCGCGCTCCACACCATGACGAGCGCCGTCAGCAACGTCAGCGCCAGATAGGCGAGACCGGTGCGGGGCTGCCCGTGGGTCATGAACTTCTGGATGTCGACGGCGTACGTCGAGAAGGTGGTGAAGCCGCCGAGCACACCGGTCCCGAAGAACGGACGCACGAGCCGGTGCGCGGCCCACACATCCGTGATCACCACCATGAACACGCCGATCACGGCGCAGCCCCCGGCGTTGACCAGCAAGGTCGTCCAGGGAAAGGATCCCGGCGCGGTGGCCCACAGGAGGGACGCGCCGTAGCGGGCACTGGTGCCTATGGCGCCGCCGAGTGCCACCACCGCAAGGACAGGCCCGAGGCCGCGCGCCGCGTCGCGCCGGCGCGGCGCGGCGGGCGGCAGATCCGGGTCGATGTCGGACTCGGTGCGGCCGTCGGCCGTCAGGGGCTGCTTGGCTCCGTCGGACATACCTCTCCTACCTGCTGGGCACCCTTCCCGAGCTCTCGGCTTCCTTCGAGAGAGAGGGAGACCCCGATCCGGGCGCACGCGCTCGCAAGTAGGGACCGTTGGCGGCGCGGATGCCGCGGTTCGGGTACGGCGGGCCCCACCGCCGCGCGGCGGGCCCACAGGACCGCCGCTGCCTCCAGGCTAGCGCCCGCGCTAGCCCGCTCGCCAACCGGCCTCGAACCGGGGGCGAGCTCAGCGACCGGGGTGGCCCGGTGGGGGTGGAGGCGGGGGCGGCGGCGGTGGCGGCGGGGGCGGCGGCGGTGGCGGTGGGGGCGGCGGCGGTGGCGGTGGCGGCGGGGGCGGCGTGCTGGGCAGGGAGCCGAGGTCCGGCGCCGCGTCCGGCCAGACCAGCAGGACCGGGCAGGGCGCGTGGTCCACGACGAAACGGGTGACGTGGCCGAGGCTGCGGGGACCGAGGCGGCTGCGGTCGCCGTCGCGGGCGCAGACCAGGAGGTCGGCGCCTTCGGCCGCGCGTACGACCTCCTGTTCGGCGCGGCCGTGCCGCTCGATGCGGCGGGCCGGACGGTTCAGGCGCCGCTCGGCCTCGGCGAAGAGGTCGTCGGTGGCGGCCCGCGCGAGGTCTTCGAGCCGGGTGCCGGGATCGCGTTCGCGGTGGCCACGGCCGAGCAGCCCCGCGAACGCGCCGTGTGCCGCCTCGGCCACCGCGTCGTCGGTGACGTGCAGGAGTACCAGGTCGGCGTCGGCAGTGGCGTGCGCGCGTGCGGCGTCCACGCAGGCGGGCCAGCTGCCCTCGGTGATCCAGATGATGACGCTCATGGAATGCGGTCAGCCTCCGATCGTGTGCAGCGCCGCCCACAGCGCGGCGGTGGACGCGACCAGTGTGGCGGGAACGGTCAGCAGTCCGAGGCGGGTGAAGTGCCCGAGTGCGGGCGCGTCGTCGTGTTCGTGCAGGATGCGCCGCCACAGGAGGGTGGCGAGCGACCCGACGTAGGTGAGGTTGGGGCCGAGGTTGACGCCGATGAGGACGGCGAGGACCGGGCCGGGGCCGCCCGCGGTGGCGACCGGCAGCAGCGCGAGTACGGCGGGCAGGTTGTTGATGAGGTTGGAGAGGACCGCGGCCACGGCGACGACCGCGAGCAGGGCGGGCAGCCCGTCGCCTTCGGGCAGCAGATGGCCGATGGCGGAGCCGAGGCCGTTGTCCACGACCGCTTTGACGACGATCCCGAGTCCGAGCACGAACAGACAGAACGGGAGCCCCGCCGATGCCACCAGTTTGCGCGGCGTGGTGCGGCGCCGTGACAGGGCGCGGGCAGCGAGGACGAGTGCGCCCCCGAGCGCGGCCCAGGCCGGGCTGAGGCCCGCGAACGAGGTCACGGCGAACCCGGCGAGCGTCAGGGCGAGGACCACCACGGTGAACACCGGCACCGGCGTGCTCTCCCGCGCCCGCGCCCCGCCCGGGGCGGCGGCCAGATCGGCACGGAAGAAGATTCGGAAGGCTGCGTACTCGACGGCGATGGCGGCGAGCCAGGGCAGCGCCATCAGCGCGGCGAACCGTGTGAAGGACAACCCACTGGCGGCGAGCGCCAGCAGGTTGGTGAGGTTGGAGACGGGCAGCAGCAGCGACGCCGAGTTGGCCAGGTGCGCGGTGGCGTAGACGTGCGGGCGGGCCCGGACACCGGCGCGCGCCGCGGTCGCGAACACCACGGGGGTGAGCAGCACGACCGTCGCGTCCAGGCTGAGGACGGCCGTGATGACCGCGGCCACGGCGAACACCCCGCCGAGCAGCCGCTGGGCACTGGCCCCGCACAGCCGGGCGACGGCGTCTCCGGCGGCCGCGAACAGGCCCTCGTCGTCGCAGAGTTGAGCCAAGACGAGCACCGCGGCGAGGAAACCGACGACGGGCAGCAGGTCGCGGGTCTGCTGCCATGCCTCGGTGGGCGAGACCGCGCCGAGCGCGACGACCAGTCCCGCCGCGGGGATCGCCGCCACCGCCTCCGGCAGGTCGCGGGGGCGTACGACGGCGAAGGCGAGCACGCCGAACAGGAGGACGGCCGACACGATCTCGGCGGTGACGGTACTCAGGGTCGGCCTCCGGGCGACGGACGATCGCGGCCGCGGGCCCCGTGCCACACCACCGCAGGTGACCTTACGCGCTGGTCACCTCCCCGCATTGTCCGACAGGAGCACCGCGTCCGCGGAACAGGCCCGGACGGAAACCTGGTCGATACGCGCCCGTCCACGCACGCACACCACTGTGCGGCCACGGGGGTTGAGCGGCCATGGGGTTGAGGGGCCATGGGGTCGAGCGGTCACGGGGTTGGGGGCGGCCACGGGGTTGGGGGGCGGTCACGGGGTTGGGCCGGTCGGCCGAAGGGTGTCAGTCCAGGCAGAACTCATTGCCCTCGGGGTCGGTCATCACGATGAAGCCGGCGCTCATCGGGGGCGCGGGCTCGTGTCGGCGTACCCGCGCACCTCCGAGGGCCACGAGCCGGTCGCACTCCGCCTCAAGCGCCGCCATCCGCTCGTCCCCCAGCAGCCCAGGGGCCGCACGGACATCGAGGTGGACGCGGTTCTTGGCGGTCTTGCCCTCCGGCACCTGCTGGAAGAACAGCCGTGGCCCGTGCCCCTCGGGGTCCTCGACGGCCGACCTCGTGTTGCGCTGCTCCTCCGGTACGCCGGCCCGCGCGAGGAAGTCGTCCCACGCGGCCAAGGGGTCGGCCCCCTGGGGCAACTCGACTCCGGGCGGCCCGGGATGGACATAGCCCAAGACCTCGCGCCAGAACTGCGACAGCGCTCGTGGGTCATGGGCGTCGAAGGTGATCTGAAGGTGACGGCTCATCGGGTCGCTCCGGTCATCGAGGGGGAGGCGTACAGGTGGAGGTCATGCACCAGGCAGACTCGGCGAGGCGGTGGATGGCTCTTGATGGGCGTCCATGGCGCCCACTGTGGCACCCGTGGCGGACAGGATCGGTCCTCAATCCCCGACAGGGGGATGCCATGGACACCGGTGGGCACGGTGAACGCGGCACGACGGAGCGAGCGGGCTGATTCCCCCACCCGTCCGTACCCGTCCGAACTATCGGCCCGGCGGCTGCCGCACCGCGCCCGCGATGACGGTGAGCACGGTCCTGCGGACGGCTTCGGCGTCCGGCGCCGGGCCCTGCCGGTCGGCGAACAGCAGATGCCCGGCGCCGATCAGTGTGGGGGCGAGGGCGTCGACGTCGGCGTCCGGTGCGATGCGGCCCAGATCTCGTTCGGCGGCGAGGTAGGTGGCGAGCATGGCCGTGGCCTGCATGAGGAGGGGGATGCCCTGCGGTGTGGTGCGCCGCAGCCGGGAGCGCAGGGCGTCCCGGGAGATGACGAGGCCGACGATCGCCACCGCGACCGGTCCGAAGAGTTCCCTCAGGGCATGGGTCAGGTGGTCGGCGACGGCTCCGCTGCCGGCCGCCTCGCGCAGCGCGGCGCCCTGTGTCCCGATCCGGCCGATCCGGTCGAGCACCAGCTCGGCGAGGAAGTCGTCGAAGTCGTCGAAGTGCCGGTGCAGGACGCCTTTGGCGCAGCCCGCCTCCGCGGTGACGGCACGGCTGGTCAGCCCGTTGGCACCGTCGCGCACGAGGATCTGTTCGGCGGCGGAGAACAGCTGGCGGCGCGCGTCGTGCATGGCCACACCGGTCGGCATCGCGTAGGTCCCCGCTCTCTGTCCGGCCCTCCCCTTGACGAGTGGGCATGCGCCCACAATAGTGGGCGCATGCCCACTATGCCACCGCAGGGCTCACGCCTTTCCGGTTCCGAGCCGCACCGGGCCCGTCACATGGCCGAGTCGTTCGGCTCGGATGCCGAACGCTACGACCGCGCCCGGCCTCGTTATCCCGACGCCCTCGTGCGCCGGATCCGCGCCCTGGCTCCGGGGCCGGACGTCCTCGATGCGGGATGCGGAACCGGCATCGCCGCCCGGCAGTTCCAGGACGTCGGCTGCCGGGTGCTCGGGGTGGAGCCCGACGCGCGGATGGCCGAGGTGGCCGGGCGGCTCGGGGTCGTGGTGGACGTGGCGAGGTTCGAGGACTGGGAGCCGGGTGGGCGCAGGTTCGACGTGGTCACCGCCGGCCAGTCCTGGCACTGGATCGACCCGGTCGCGGGGGCCGTGAAGGCCGCGCAAGCACTGCGGCCCGGCGGGCGTCTCGTCGCGTTCTGGAACGCCTTCCAGCTTCCGCAGGAGGTCGCGCAGGCGTTCTCGACGGCGTACCGCAACGTGGTGCCGGACGCCCCCTTCGACCCCAAGGGCATGGTGCGGTCGGCCGTGGATCCGTACGGGACGATGCTCACCACCGCCTCCGAGGGGATCGGCGCAGCAGGCGGGTTCGGCGAGCCGGAGCGGTGGCGGTTCGACTGGGAGGCGGTCTACACACGCGAGGCCTTCCTCGACCAGCTCCCCACCACCGGCCTGCTCACCCGGCTCCCGCCGGACGAACTGACGGCGATTCTGCGCGAGGTGGGAGCGGCCGTCGACACACTGGGCGGCCGCTTCACGATGCACTACGCGACGGTGGCGATCTGCGCGGCGCGAACAGGTAACGCCTGAGGGAGCGCGGGCCGAACCGCCCCTGGTCGGCGCCATGGCACGCTCAAGAGCCGTGACGTCGCCCGGGATCGCACGCCCCGTCGGGACCCGGCGCGGCGCGGGGAAGGCCGGGCTCCTGTTCATGGCCGCCAACTCCCTTTCTCCGACGGCGACTTCAGACGGCCCACCCTGGCGAGCGGCCCAGGGCGGTCAGGATTCGGTCGAGGGGGCCGGCGTCGTCGCGCGGTACGAGTCCCGGGCGGAAGGCCGCGCCCGGTTCGAGTCGGCGATCTCCGTCGGGTACGGCCAGGGCGATCGGCAGTGCTGCTTCGAGGAGCCCGGGTGGCGGCGCGTAGGGAAGGCCCAGCGCACGGGCGACGTCCCAGCCGTGCACGACGTAGTCGATGAAGTGGAACCCGATGGCCCGCCCGGCGGGGAACGCCGCTCCGGCACCGAACTCGGGCAGGTCGAACCCGCGCTCCGCCGAATCGACGGCAGCGAAGGCGTCCACGACGAGGTCGCAGGCCGCGGCGTAGTCCTTGACAGCCTCGGGCCCGGCGGGCACGACGCGCCAGGGTTCCGCTTCGCCGCCCCGGCCGGCCGCGGCCGCCGCGAATCCCCGGTGCTGGGCGGTCATATGGGCGAGCAGATCGGCGAGCGTCCATGCGGAGCAGGGAGTAGGTCTGCCGAGATCACGGGGCTTCACCGTGGCGACGAGCTCGGCGCCGTACCGCACGGCCCGGGCGTCGAAGTCCCTGATGCGATTCAAATCAATAGGCATACGCCTACGGTCTGCCTCGGCGTACGATCTGTCAACGTGTATTTTTCTGGCCATGACCGAGAGCGGAAGCGCAACGGAGCGCGGCGCACGGCCCGCGCGCAAGGACCTGGCGGCGATGGTCGTACCGCTCGGCCGCGCCCTGGTGGCCGCCGAGCTTCCTGTTCTGGAGTCCCACGGCCTGGCCATGTGGGCCTACTCCGTGCTGCTTCACCTGGAGGACGGGCCCGTGCGCACCCAGTTGGCGCTGGCGCAGTCCATCGGCGCCGACAAGACGCGCATCATCGGCGTGCTCGACGATCTGGAACAGCGCGGCTTGATCGCCCGCCGCCCCGACCCCGCAGATCGCCGGGTCCGCCTGCTGTCCCTGACACCCGAGGGGCGACGGCTGCGCGACGCCGTCCAGTTGGCCATCCAGGCTCGCGAGGAACACCTCCTGGCCCGTCTCCCGGCGGCGGACCGCCGGGGTTTCCTCAACGCCCTGCGCCTGCTGTCGACGCTGCCGCCCGAGGAAATCTCCGGGCACTGAGGCTGTTGAGGCTGCCTCGCAGAGGTTCGTGGAGGAGTCAGGTTGCCGCCTTTTCGCGTGAAATGCCCTCGTACGTCCGGCGGAACGGACCGGCAGAGCGGGCCGGCCGAAGGGGCTGGCGGAGCGGGCCGGCGGGTTCGTGCCGCTGGGCCTACGAGGGCATCCCGTGTCCATCGCTCTTCAACGGGCTCGGAGGCGTGAGGAAACCTGTGCGTGGTCGCGTGTCCGTGCAGGCGCTACGCGTCTTGGTGTGCCGGAGCGGCCGGCTTACGCCGGGGAACCGCGAGCTCGGGCAGCGCATGGAAGAGCAGACGGCTCAGCGCGGGCATGGCGATCAGGGGTGTCAGGGCGGTGCGCAGCGAGGTGGCATCGGCGAGGCGTCCCAGCAGGGGCTGATCAGGCCGCCGACGCCGACGGTGAGGCCGAGCCGCCGCCCGCCCCAACCGCGCTTCGCGCCGACCCCCGTAGCCTGGGCGCATGCCCGAACTCCAGCTTCTCCGCCTCGACCACGCACCGGCCCTCTTGAGATTCGAGCGGGAGAACCGGGCGTATTTCGCCGCCTCGATCCCCGACCGGGGTGACGACTACTTCGCCCATTTCGACGCCCGTCTCGGCGCGCTGCTGGCCGAGCAGGAAACGGGCACATGCTTCTTCCATCTGGTGGTGGACGCCGACGGCGAGATACTGGGGCGGGTCAACTTGGTTGACGCGGAAGGCGGTTCGGCGGAGCTCGGCTATCGGGTCGCCGAGCGGGCCACCGGCCAAGGGCTCGCCACGGCATCCGTGCGGCAGGCCTGCGCGCTCGCGTCGACGGCGTACGGATTGACCGAGGTGCACGCCCGCGTGACCCTGGACAACGCCGGCTCCCGCGCCGTCCTCGCCCGCACCGGGTTCACCCCGGTGGGCGGGATCCAGCTGAACGGCCGCCCGGGGCTCCGGCTCATACGCCAGGTGTGACGCGGCCCGGCCGACCGGCCTGCGCCGAAGCCCCCGTGGATCGCGTCCTGTGGATCCGGGAGCGCTGGACGCGGGGCTCCCGACCCGGATCGCCCGGATCACACGCGGGACCATGATCCGGCGGGCCTTCGACGGCTGCCGAATGCTGCCCCGCCCGCATGGGAACGGATCGGCCTCCATCACTGTCTAGACTCCTGAGCACCCGCGAGCGGTGCCGTCCGGGACGGCCCGGATGATCTTCTGGCAGAGAGTTTTGTCGACCCATGGGTCTCACGAGTAACAGGGTGCTGGTACTGACCGTACTGTGCGCCGTGGTGATGTTCGCCGTCACCATCTGGCTGTGGCCGCGTCTGGCACGTCAGAACTGGAAGACGTTCCTTGGCCGACTCGGCCTGCTGGTGGCGACACAGGTGCTGGTGTTCGCGGCGGTGGGGCTCGCGACCAACAACTCGTTCTTGTTCTTCGGCTCGTGGACGGACCTGTTCGGGCAGGAGCAGGGAGTGGGCGTGGTCGTCGACCACTCGGCCCACCTCGGTTCGGGTATCCAGGAGCTGCTGCCGGCGGTGGGCGCGGCACACTGAGGTCCCGCCGCCGTGCCGGTTAGCGTGAAGTCGCTTTCCTGGCACAGCAGTTGACTGTTCCCCGGCCGGAGGCTCCGGGCGGCTCGCAGTGTCGAGCCGCCCGGAGCGCCGAGGCCGGGGTTCGTGGTTTCTCAGCGCCGGCGCCGACCGCCGACGACACGGGCGAACACGTTGCGTCCCGTGGACTGGACCGTTGGGCTGGGCTCAGCCGCCGCGTCGGGCGTCTCCGGCGGGGCGGAGTGCGGCGGCTGCGGCGGGGTCGGGTGCAGCGGCTGCGGCGGAGTCGGCGCCTGGGCGTTCTTGCCGCCGATCCGGATCAGCGGTGCACCCGCCACCTCTTCCACCCCGTGCCACAGGTCCGTACGCGACGTCAGCCAGTCCAGCAGTTCGGCCCGCACCGGCTCCGCGTCGCCCCATGTGCCGTACGCCTTGGTGGCGGTGATGCAGATGAGCTTCAACTCTTTGGTCGCCACCGCGCCCCAGACCGCCGCCGCGACGCCGGGACAGTGTTCGGCCCGGAAGTCGTCGAGGGCCACGATCGCGTCGGTGGCGGCCAGCGTCCTGGCCGCCTCGATGTCCCCGTACACGTGCTCGTACAGGTGCGAGGCATCGACATGGATGAAGCGGCAGCTGCCCGCTTTCAGGCGGCCGCCGATGACCGAGGTCGGCGCCTGCACAATGGTGGGCAGCCTTTCGTGGAAGGCGAGGTAGTTCGTCTCGAAGGCGCGACGGGTCAGTGTGGCGTACGACCTGTTCATTTCCGCGCTGTTGGGGTCGTCCGGCGCCGGTGAGTCGAACAGATCGCAGACCGTGAATTCCTCACCCGGCCGCACATGACCGCCAATGAAGATCGCGCTCTTGCCAAGATATGCGCCGAGTTCGAGCAAGTCACCGCGCTGGTGGGAAACTTGGGCCTGACGGGTCAGGAACCAGTCGAAGAGCAGTTGATCGGCCGGCCAGAACCAGCCTTTGACGTCGGAGAAGTTGGCCGGGGACGCGGTGGGCGATTGCGTCGTCGTGGGTGACATGGCCCGGTCCTATCCCCGCCGGATGGCCAGGACATGGCCGATGGGCGAGCGCGAGGCATCCCGCCGCGGAAGCGCTGCGGTTCTTCACCACCAGCACACGTACAACTACTCTTCGTCACGGCGACATGGGGCGAAAAGGAAATTTGACTTCCAACTACTCATAAAGGGCAGATAAGAGCACAATGGGAGGGCGACACCGTGTCGCAGCGCGGCCAGACGTGCAGACTTTTTAGAAGGAGGCGAGTCGCATGGCCGACGTCTCACACCGCCCTGGTGATATCTCGGGGCACCCCGACGCATCGGAAATGCGGGACCGCTACGCACGGGTGATGGAAACCCGTGGTGTCGCGGCCGTCGAGGAACTCGTGATCCTCGCCGGAATCTACGCCGCGATCTCTGGCTGGACGGTCCACTTCTCGGCCGCCAAGCCGACCCTCGCCATCAGCAACCTGATCGTCGGCATAGCCCTCGCCGTTCTGGGTCTTTGCATGTCGATGGTCCCGGAGAGGTCTCACGACCTGAACTTCGTGGTCCTGCTCCTCGGCGCGTGGATGATCATCTCTCCCTGGGTCGTCGCACGCAGCGCCGGCACCGGAGCCATCCTCAGCAACGTCATCACGGGCGCATGTGTGTGCCTGTTCGCACTGGTCGCGGGAGGCATGCTGATGACCAGGTCCCGAAAGACCTGACGTCCGACGTCGGACCCCCGACCCCATGAAGCCCCTCGGCGTTCGTACGCAGGCTCATGGAGCGCCGGGGCACGGCGGCCCCCGCACACGGCTCGCACGGCGCCCGCGCCTCAACACTGGACCGATATCCGGGAGTTGACGCAGGCGCCGTCGGCCTGTGGGCCTGTCGGCCCAGGCCAGGCCAGGCCAGGCCAGGTCAGGTCAGGTCAGTCAGCCCACCCGGCGCAGCCATCTGCGCTCACCGTCCTGCCACTCATCGGTGGGCGTGAGCCCGCAGGTCGCGGCGACCCCCGCGGACGCGTGATGCTCCGGGTGGATGTGGGCCACCAGCTCCTCCACCGGTTGCCCGCCGAGCCATGTGACGAGTCCTCGCGCCGCTTCGCCGGCGATCCCCCGGTGCTGCCAAGGGGTACCCACCACCCACGCGATCTCGGCGCGGGCCCCCAGGGCGCAGGGCCCGATCGTGGCCTGGACCGTCCCGGTCAGGCATCCCTCGTCCCGCAGAAGGATCACCCAGTTCAGCCAGCTCACCGCCGGATCCGGCGACCCCGTACTCAGGCGCTCGTACCGGGCACGGAGATCCCGCGCCGTGTCCGGGGCTCCGCCGGTGAAGGCGTGCAGCGCGGGGTCCGACAGCACGGCGGCCATCTCGTCGGCATGATCGACGCGCAGCGGTACGAGGTCGAGCCGCGCGGTCTCGATGCGCTGGGCCGTGACGGTCACTTGGTGATCCCTTCGGTCGGCGCCCCGCCTCCTTGGGGTGGCACGTCGCACGATCGTGACATCGAAGCGGCCGCCATCGGCGAACCGGGCCGCCACCGCGAAGAGGTCGACACCGGCAGGGCGCTGGTCATGCCGTCCTCCCCCGGCACGGGATCGCTGGCAGTCCCGCGCCTCGCCCGAGGGGCGTGCGGGCCCGCCGTTCTCATCGCGGCACTTTCGGCTCCCGCCAGAGCCTGTGAGCGCTATCACATCTCCGCCGGGCCGCACGGGAGTAACCTGGCGTCATGCCTCCGCTCGTTCGACGCCGCCACGTGGACTTCGTCCGCGTCACGAGCATGGCCTGTCGCGCTCACCGCTGACCCAGGCCCCCCTTCACACCTCCCCGTGCCACTGCGGCGCCCGCCTCATCCCGGCGGAGCCGCGACCGCGCCCACCCGCGCCGGCCGGGACATATCCCAGCGGATGGCTCCCATGTCGTACCCGACGTCCACGCAGCTCCCCGTCATCGACCTCTCCGCCGCCGATCGCGGCCCCCAGGCCCGCCGACTGCTGCACGCCCAACTCCACGACGCCGCGCACGGCGTCGGCTTCTTCCAGCTCGTAGGGCACGGCGTCACGGACGCCGAGACGGCCGCGCTCAACGACACCATGCGGGCGTTCTTCCGGCTGCCGGAGGCGGACCGGCTCGCCATCGACAACGTCAACTCGCCCCACTTCCGCGGCTACACGCGCATCGGCGACGAACGCACCGGCGGTTCGCGCGACTGGCGCGACCAGCTCGACATCGGAGCCGAGCGCCCCGCGCGCAGGCCCGGCCCTGGCGACCCCGCGTACTGGTGGCTCCAGGGCCCCAACCAGTGGCCCGGCGCGCTGCCCGCGCTGCGTACCGCGGCGCTCACCTGGATCGACCGGCTGAGCGCGGTCGCCGAGAAGCTGCTGCACGAACTGCTCGCCGCGATCGGCGCACCTGAGGACTTCTACGACGACGTCTTCGGGGACCGCGCCCACCTCCACCTCAAGCTGGTGCGCTACCCCGGAAGCGCGGGGGACGGCAGCGCCCAGGGCGTGGGCGCCCACAAGGACTACGGCTTCCTCACCCTGCTCCACCAGGACACCGTCGGAGGACTTGAGGTACAGCGCGAGGACGGCCGCTTCCACGCGGTGCCGCCGATGCCTGGGGCCTTCGTCGTCAACCTGGGCGAGCTCTTGGAAGTGGCGACCAACGGCTATCTGCTGGCCACCAACCACCGCGTGGTGAGCCCGGCCGGGGCCACCGAGCGCTTCTCGGTGCCGTTCTTCTACAACCCGCGCCTGGACGCCCGCATCGAGCCGCTTCCCTTCCCGTACGCGGCCCACGCCCCCGGAGCGACGGCCGACCCGGCGAACCCGCTGTTCGCCGAGTACGGGCGCAACGAGCTCAAGGGCAAGCTCCGGGCCCACCCGCTGGTCGCCGCCCGCCACCACGCCGACCTACTCCTCACCGAGCGCCCCCTCTCGGGTGTCGCCCTGGCGTCCTGACCGCGGCCCGGCCCGACGGGGACGGTCGTCCTCTGCACCGCCGGCTCCCCGGGACGGAGGGCGTCATCACACCCGCCGGTCCACGAAGAGCTCCGACAGGGCGACGAGTTCGTCCACGCAGGGCGCCGCGAGCGGCACCGTCCGCAGCTGATCGCGTGCGGCCGCCACCCGGCTGCGCGCGTCCCGCAGAGCGTACGCGCGGCCGCCTGCGCGCTCGATGAGGTCGGCGGCCTGCCGCAGGCGGGCGTCGTCGGGCGGGGTGTCCGCGCCGATGAGCTGATCGAGACGGGGCCCCAGGGACGGGTCCATGGCCAGCGCCCCGAGGACCGGCAGCGTCTTCTTCGCACGCCGCAGATCGCTGTGGACCGGCTTCCCGGTCACCGCGGGATCGCCCCAGATCCCCAGGACGTCGTCGACCGCCTGGAACGCGAGACCCCACTCCCGTCCGGCCTGCGCGAGTGCGTACGTGAGCCGGCGCGGAGCGCCCGCGAGCACGGGGCCGATGGCTGCGGCGCAGCCGAGCAGAGCGCCCGTCTTACGGTCCGCCATGGCCCGGTACTCGGCGATGCCCACGGCCTGCGGGCCGGTCCAGGGCCGGGATTCGAAGAGCTCGTCGTCGGCTTGGCCGTGCACCAACTCCCCCAGCATGACGGTGAGATGACGGACGGCTTCGCCGCCGCGGTCTCCGCCGACCTCGGCCAGCGTACGGACCCCGAGGGCGAACAGAGCGTCCCCCGCGAGAAGCGCGGGGCCCGTCCCAAAGGCCTTCCATGCGCTGTCGCGATGACGCCTGCTGCCGTCACCGTCCATGATGTCGTCGTGCATCAGGGAGAAGGTGTGGATCAGCTCGATCGCCACGGCCCCCGGCACCGCGACGTCCGCGGGAGCGCCCACCGCCTCCGCCCCGAGGACGACGAGCGCCGGGCGGACGCCCTTGCCCCCGCCGCGGGCACTGGGCGTACCGTCCGTCTCGCACCAGCCGAACGCGTGCGACGCTATCCGCCGCGGGCCCGGGTGCAGCCCCCGTACGGCCTTGCGCAGAGCGGGCTCGACCAGGCTCCGGCACCGGTCGAGGGTGGCGGCGGCCGGCTGAACGGCGGGGCGGGGCGCGTCCGCCTCCGTCGGCCGCTCACCCTCAGGGAGCTGCCCGGCGCCCCGGGAAGTACGCGGACGGCGAGCCGCCTCCGTGGGCACGATCTCGGACGCGGTGGCATGCAGACCGGGATGGCTGGGCATGGGTTCTGCTCCTGACGTGGGCGGTGCGTAGCGGGCCCGGAACTTCACGGGAGCGGCGCTCAGCGGGCGGGGACGGGGGTGGGGGCAACGCTTGCGCGAGCGTCGGCGGCGGCGGCGGCGGCGGGGGCAGCGGCGTCGTCCGGGACGTGTACGTCAACGCCAGCGTCATCGGCGTCGGCGTCGGCGTCGGCGTCAGCGACAGCTGCCCCATGTGCTTCGGCGCCGGCTCCCCCGTGCGCTTCGGCGTCCGCCTCGGGCGCATGTGCGGCGGCGTCCGGAGCGGGTGCGTCCGCGTCCCGAGCACGTACGTCGGCGCTCGGGTCGGTGCGGGCCGGGATGCCCAGGTCGGTGCGCGCCTTGGCGATCATGTCGCCGCCGCGCAGCAACCCGATGTCGCCGAACGCGCGCTCCAGCTCGTCCAGATCGGCGGCGGTCCGCTCCGCCGCACGTCCCTGGCGGGCCTGCGCCTTCACCAGCCCCAGCCGGGCCAGCGCCTCGCCGCGCGGCTCGCCCATCGCCCGGAACTCGGCCAGCGCCCCGCTGTACCACTCCTCCGCCTCGGCGTAACGCCCCGCGCGGAACAGCACGTTGCCCCGCATCTTGTGGTTGTACGCGAGCGCGCTGACCAGCTGGATCGCGCGGCACAGCGCCTCCGCCTCGGTCAGCAGCGCCAGTGCGCGCCCGGTGTCGCCCTGGGCCGACAGCACATCGGCGATCCCGCGCAGCGCCCAGGCGCGGCCCCGGTCGTCCCCGGCGTCCCCGGCTATCTGTGCCGCCTCCTCGAACAGGGCGAGCGCGCTGTCGAAGGCGCCGGTGTTGCGGTGCATCTGCGCGATGCCTTCGAGCGCCCACACCGTGTGCCGGGCCTCACCGCGCCGGCGGGCCTCGGCGAGCAGCTTCTCGTGGAGCCTGCCGACGGCCTCGTAGTCGCCCTGGATGCGCCCGGTCTCGGCGAGGCCCGCCAGGGAGTAGCCGCGCGCCACGATGTCGCCGCCCTGCTCGGCGAGTTCGGCGGCGGTGGCAAGCCAACGCCTGGCCAGTGCGAGGGCCCCGCGCTGGCGGGCCAGGGTGCCACCGCTCCACACCGCCCAGGCCATCGCGCCCCGGTCGCCCGCGCTACGGGCCGCGCGGTAGCTGTCCTTCCACGCCTGCTCGGCCTGCTCGACACGGCCCAGGCGCCTGCTCGCCTCGGCGACGGCGAGCCCGGCATGCGCCAACTCCACCGCATTGCCGCCGGCTTCCGCGCGCCGCTGTTCCTCGACGGCCCTGTCCAGCACCTCTTCCAGCGAGGTGTTGACCGAGAGCTCCCCCAACGTTCCCCGGTATTCCGGGGCGAACGCCTTGCCGTACATGGTTGCCTCGCTTCGGATCGTGGCGCGGAGCGCGGCGCTCCGGCCTTGATCAACAAGCTACGAGACAACCGGGTGGCGAGGAGTCAGCCTCAGAGCCCGTGTGCTGTCCATCGGAAGTCTGACGCCGGGCGGAAGCGTCAGACCCAAGCGCTACGCGGCGATCGTGGCGAGCAGTCGCCGGCCGCGTACGTCCGCCCCTGGGCCCGGGTCCTCGACGACGCCGGTGATCGACGGTGGGCCCTCCGGGCGCGGGGCGGCCATGCCCCGGCCCGTCATCCGGCCGCCGGGCCGCCCGGCCGAGCGGGTGGGGCCGGTGCCGGATGCCGGATGCCCGGGGTGCTTTCGTGGGGCGGCCGTGCTCGTTCAGGCGGCCCCCGCCCCCACCCGCAGGTCGGCGCGAGGCCGGGTGTAGAGGCGGCCTCGGACCTCGCCGCGGGCCAACCGGTCCATCGCCGCCGGGAGTTCGGCGAACGGCACCTCCTGCACGGCCGGCTTCAGCGCTCCGCGCGCGATGAGGTCGTACACCTCGGCCAGTTCTTCCTTGCTCGCGCCGAGGGAACCGATCAGCCGGACGTTGCGCATCACCAGGGAGGCGACGGGTATCGGGGCGACGGCGGCGCCGAGGCCGACGAGCACCACGCAGCCGCCCGGGCGCACACTTTCCACGGCGGCCGCGGTGGTCGAGGCGAGGCCCACGAAGTCGACGATGACATCGGGCCGGTGGGCCGCGAGCTGACGGGCGTCCTGGAAGCACGCGGCGGCTCCGGCCTGCGCCGCCGGGCCGTAAACGGCCGGGTTGACATCCACCCCGTACACCGTCGCTCCGAGGAGCCCGGCGATCCGTACGCCGTTCAGGCCGAGGCCTCCGAGGCCGATGACGCCGACCGTGCCGCCCTGCCGCACCGCGCCCGCGGTCCGCACCGCGTGATAGGCGGTGGCCACCGAGTCCGTCGCCACCGCGGCCTCGGCGAACGTCACCTCGTCGGGAATGCGCACCAGCGTGGAGACATGGGCCAGTTCCTGCTCGGCGAACGCGCCGTCGTGCCCCACCCCGGGCGCGAAGCGGGCCGCTTCGACCGGGTGGGTGACCAGGGCGATGCCGACCCGGTCGCCCACCGCGAAGTCCTCCACGCCCTCCCCGACCGAGGAGATCACCCCGGCGCCCTCGTGGCCGAGGGTGACCGGCGACTTGACCGTGAGGTCGCCCAGGTCCATGCCGCTCATGATGTGCAGGTCCGAGTGGCACAGGCCGGCCGCCTCGATGTCGACCACCACCCAGCCCGGCCCGGGCTCCGGGTCCGGAACCGTCTCCAGGTTGAGCGGCCGTCCCGCGCCTGCGAACCGTATGGCCTTCATCCGTGCATCCCCACCTTTGACACCGTGTCGTACAGGTGTTCCCTGTTCTGGTGGTTGAATTCCCAAGCTCCGGACGCTTTATGCACGTGAATCGGCCCAGCGGACGCGCTCGCCCCTCACAGTTCGGGACCGTGGACCTCCAGCTCGTAGACGCGTGCCGCGTCGCTCCCGCCGCCGCCGGTGTTGGCGGGTCTTGAGACGACCAGGCGTACATAGCGGGCCGAACGGGCCGCCACCGGATGGTAGGTCCGGCTGGCGCGCGAGCCCGTGACGGTGACAGCCGTGGTCCACCCCGCGCCGTCGGTGCTGGTCTGGATCTGGAAGGCGCCGGTGTTCCAGCCCGTGTTCTCGCCGCCGAGACCGGCATGCTCGACCACGAACGAGGACACGCTCCGGACGGATCCGAGATCGACCTGGAGCGAGGGGTTCGCCTCGGCCGAGCACCACTTGCTGTTGTTCGCGAGGGAGCCGTCCACCGCCTTGCCGGCCGATTCCGCCGCGGCGCACGGCGTCGATCCCGTCACCGGCCTGCCCAGAGCGAGGTCCGTGCCCAGCTCGGGGGCCGTGGGCACCGGGGCGGCGCCGTCCTGGAAGGACGGGGGCACATCGGAGGCGGCGGTGCCCCAGGTGGCGCCGGGCGCGCTACCCATCGTGTAGGTGAGGGTCGCGCCGCCGGCGACGTCCGGGTACCGCAGGTAACTGTGGCTGTGGGCGTGCCGTTGACGGCGAGCGCCTGCACGTAGGGTCCGCTGCCGGAGCTGTTGATGCTGATGTTCCCGGCCGCCCGCTGGATCAGGATGGACGGGAACTGCGGGCCGTGCAGGGCGAGCGTGTCGGCGCCGGGGGTGGCGGGATACATGCCGAGCGCCGCCCACACGTACCACGCCGACGTGGCGCCGAGGTCGTCGTTGCCGGGCAGCCCTCCGGCGCCCGTGGTGAAGGACTCGGCCATGACCTTGCGTACCGCGTCGGTGGCTCCGGCGGGGTGGCGCGCGTAGTCGTAGGCCCATGGCACGCCGTGCTCGGGCTCGTTGCCTATGTAGTAATAGGGCCTGCTCTGCCCGGCGTTGACCTCGGTGAAGTGGTGGTCGAGCCGCTGTACGGCGGTCTCCGCTCCGCCCATGGAGTTGATCAGGCCGGCGAAGTCGTAGGGGACCATCCAGGTGTACTGGGAGGCGTTGCCCTCCGTGAAGGTGTCCTGGCTCGCCGGGTCGAGCGGCCAGGTCCAGGAGCCGTCGCTCCTGTGCTGCTGCACATAGGAGGACTCGGCGTTGAAGGTGTTGCGCCACCACTGGGCGCGCCCCATGTGGGTGCCGTAGCTCGATGTGTTGCCGAGTGCCTTCGCGAACTGGGCGACCGCGAAGTCGGACGCCGAGTATTCGAGGGAGTCGGAGGGGTCGTCGAGGTAGTGCAGGCTGGTGTACGTGGACTGGCGCCCGCGGATCGGGCTGCCTTGCGTGGTGCCGCCGTTGGACGCCTTCTCCATGAGGGACAGTGCCGCAGCGGTGTCGAAGTCGCGGGCTCCGAACGCGTACATGCTGGCGACGATGATCGGGCCGGGGTCGCCCGTCATGACGAAGTCCTCGTTGGTCTGCTGCGACCACTTGGGCAGGAGTCCGCCCTGCTGCCCGTCCAGGACCATCGACTTGGCGATGTCACTCGCCTCGGCGGGAGCCACCAGCGCGATCAGGGACGCCCAGGAGCGGTAGATGTCCCACCCCGAGTAGTTCTGGTAGACGGGTCTGGCCGATGTGTGCACGGCGTTGTCGAAGCCGCGGTAGTCGCCGTTGACGTCGCTGGAGATGTTGGGGCTCTGGAGCACGTGGTAGAGCGCGGTGTAGAACTTCTGCCGGTCGGTGGCGCTGCCGCCGTTCACCTGGAGCCGGTTGAGCATCCGGTTCCAGGAGTCGTCGGCCGCGGCCCGGACCGCGCCGAAGTCCCAGCCGTTGTTCTCGGCCGTCAGGTTGGCCTGTGCACCGGCGACACTGACATACGAGAGGCCGACCTTGAACTGGACGGTCGCGTCGCTGGTCGTGTCGAACGTGACGTAGGCGCCCGCGTTGGTGCCGGACGCGCTTGCCGAACCGGCGCTGACGGCGTCACCCGACCAGGTTCCGAACCCGGTCGGTGCCCGGTCGAAGCGCACGTCGAAATAGATCTGGTACGTCTTGGACGAGCCGCAGAACCCTCCCGCGGTGACGCTCCCGGTCAACTCGCGTCCGTTGATGTGCACCGTCCCTGCGCGGTTCCCGGTGGCGCTGCGGCCGGTGTTGATCAGCAGCCGGGACGCGGTCGAGGCGGGGTAGCTCAGCCTGCCCATGGCGGTGCGGGTGGTGGCGGACAGCTCGACGTCGGTGGCGTAGCGGTCGAGTCGGGTCTTGTAGTAGCCGGGGGCGGCGGCTTCGTTCGCCTTGGTGTAGCCCGATGCGTAGCTCGTCCAGTGGGTGCCGGGCGAGTTGGCGAGCGCGCCGGTGACCGGCAGCAGCGGCAGGTCCTCGTTGTTGGCACAGCCGGCACCGTCGAAGTGGGTGAGGCTGAAGTCCTCGACGGAGGTGTCCTTGTAGCGGTAGCCGGACGGCGAGGCGGTGGGCGTGTCGGGCCCGAACTGCACACCTCCGAAGGGCACCACGGCCCCGGGGTAGGTGCTGCCCCCTGCGCCGCCGGGCACGGGGTCGGGGGCACTGCTGTCGTCGCTGCCGATGAAGGGATCGACGTACTGGGTCAGGGCGAGCGTCCCCGCATGGGCGGGCACCGCGGCCACGGCGACGACTCCTGAGGCGGAAAGAGCGAGCGCCCCGAAGGCGCGCAGACATCTGGACCGGACGAATCCGGAGGGAGGCAGGGAGCGGAGCACGAGGGGGGACCACCTTCTCGCGAAGGACCGCTCGTCGTCCGGCGGGCGGCCTCGGGACGGGGGATGCTCGGTGGGCATGTGAACGTTACCAACCAACTCAGGATTGTTGAGGTGTCCCTGACCACGCGTCAAGGGAGAGGAGTGAATTCGGCCACCTGTTCATGAAGGTGCACCGCACTCTCCACCGTGACGGGCAAGCGCTGCTCCCTGGAAGCATTTTGACTGACCATCAGCTGCACGGGGCGGTTCATGCCCGATGCTGGGAACGTTACCAATCCGAAGTGGTCTTTCGGGCTGCTCGGGCGCAGCCGCCCCAGGTGTCCCGCGGGTCGCCTGACGTGGGGCGGCGTCTGCCATCATCGACGCGTCGCCGTGCGGGACCAGGGCACGGACCGGTCGATGAGGAGGCTCGTGAAGCGCCCGACGATGAAGGACGTGGCCCGCGCGGCGGGAGTGAGCCCCATGACCGTCTCGCGCGCCGTCTCGGGCGAGCCGGGGGTCTCACCGGACACCGCTGCCCGAGTCGAGCAGGCGGTGCGGCAGTTGGGCTACCAGCGCAATGACAACGCCCGCAATCTGCGGCAGAAGAGCCTGCGCACGTCCACCATCGGGCTCGTCGTCGACGACTTGGCCAACCCGTTCTACGCGCTCATGGCCCGCTCCGTCGAGGACCAGGCCCATCGGCGCGGCTTTCTCGTGCTGGTCGGCAGCACCAATGACGAACCGAGCCGGGAACGGGAGGTCATAGGCGCCTTCACCGCCCGCCAGGTGGACGGCCTGATCCTGGTGCCGACCAACGGCAGCCACGGCTTCCTCAAGCAGCCGATGGAGGGCGGCACCTGCGTCGTCTGCGTCGACCGGCCCGCGAACGGGCTGCCCGTCGACACCGTCACCGTGGACAACCGCGCCGGGGCCGAACGGGCCGTCAGTCATCTGCTCGGCCACGGACACAGCCGGATCGCCTATCTCGGCGACCGGTTCGACATCTGGACCCAGCGCGAACGCCACGCCGGCTACCGCGACGCCCTCGCTTCCCACGGCATACCCGAGGACTCCGCCCTCGTACGCCACGAACTGCGTTCGCAGTCCGATGCCGCGGCCGCCCTGGCCGAGCTACGGACGCTTCCCGATCCCCCGACGGCACTGTTCACGACCAACGACCTCATCACCATGGGCGTGATGGACGGACTCGGCGGGCCCGACCCCGTCGCCCTGGTCGGCTTCGACGACTTCCCGCTCGCCAACCGGCTCAGCCCACCGCTCAGCGTCGTCAGCCAGGACCCGGTCGCGCTCGGCGCCACTGCTGCGGGCCTCCTGTTCGCCCGGATCGACGGCGACCGCTCCGCTCCCCGCTCGGTCGTCCTGCTGACCCGGCTCATCGTGCGCGGCTCCGGCAAGGGGATTCACACTTCCCGTATAAGGCATCGATAAACACATGCGTCGCGGGCGTGTGGAGTGGCGTTCGGGGGGCATTCGGTGGCTTGGAGGTTGATAACTATGGTTCCCCTGCTTCTCGTTCTTCTGCTGGCTCTGATCCTTTTCGGTGCGGGTTTCGCACTCAAGGCACTGTGGTGGATCGCCATCATCGTGCTGGTCGTATGGCTCGTCGGGTTCATTGCCCGTCCCAAGGGAGGTAGCGGCCGCTGGTATCGCTGGTAGCCGCAGGCCGGCCGTCAGCACATGACGACGTGTGGGCTCCACGCCGCAGAAAAGGGCGTGGAGCCCACACGTATGCCGAGGGCGCGTCACATGCCCTGCCACCATGCGCGTGCGTGAAATGCGGCGCGCCTGTTTTTGATCCGGAAACAGGCGGATCGGGAAACAGGCGGATCGGGAAACAGGCGGATCGGGAGACAGGCGATTGAATTGCTTGGGCGACGGCCTGCGCACACATGCTCCCGCCCCATACCGTCCCGCACAAGGTCCGGCGGATTCGCGTGCCTGGCTCGCCACCGTTCCACGAAATGACCCACTCAGCCCGGCAAACGTTCGCGTCCTGAGCACGGGCGGAGCAACCCCTCGGGCAGATAGGGCGACCGCAGCGGGACACGCCAGCCGATACGGCGGGCATGACAGGCGAGCCCGAGCACATCGAGGTTGACGGCCGCCTCCACGTCCCTGCCCCGGTCCCCCACCGTGTAGTGCTCACGGTGTTCCTCCAGGGCGTCCGCCATGGCGAGGGCGAAACCCTGCTGGTCGCCCTGGACCAGCTGGGACAGCAACACGATCGGCGGAGCCAGGAAACTGCCGCCGCCCGTCCGGGCAAAGACCTCAAGGGCGTGGTCCATCGCCGGTTCGGGGGCGACACCGCGCAGATAGTCGTGGAGCGCCGCGCAGTACGCCCCGCCCGGTGACGGCTGGTCGCCCTCGGCGAAGAACTCGGGCTCGATCAGGACGCAGTCGGCCAGCGGCCCGCGCGCGCCGACGGCCAGCGCCAACGCCACGGCCTGCTGCCACTGGTGCGGATTGGGGCGATAGGAGCCGCGCCACGCGGGCAGCGTGCGCGTGGCGCCGCCGATGGAGACCTCCACCTCCGCGCCCGGCTGGGCCCGGGCCACCCGCAGGGCTCCCGCGCCCGCTTCGGCGGCCAGCGACAGGGCCTCGTACAGAGCTGGATCCGCCCCGGCCGGATCGAGCGCCGCCCGCGCAAGGAACCGCCGCCGCTGGTCCGACATGAGGGATGTCAGATCCCTTGCGAGCACCTTCGGATCTTCGTCGAGGTCGTGGAAGCGCGCCATCTCCCGCTCCGCGAAGTCGTCGTACACGCAGGGGTCCGTGGAGTGTGCCGTGCGGGGGTGGGGCGGCCGCTCGACCACCAGGAGGCCTGCGGCGAGCGCGGCCAGTGCGTCGGCGCGCTTGACCCGGCCGTAGGCCCGCACCCGGGGGATGCCCGGGGGGAAACCGGTCACCACGGCCCGCGGCAGGTAGCCGGATTCGATGCTCGGACGCCAGCCCCGCCACCGGTGGGCCAGCGCCATGAGCGCCATGGCGTCGAGCGCGAGCAGGCTGCGCGGCGCCGCGCCTTCTGTGGCCACGCGATCGCGGTACTGCTCCAGCTGCGCTGCCAGGCTCCGGGTGAAGCCCTGCTCGTCGCCCGCCGCCAGAGCGCGCAGGGTGGTCAAGGCGGCTCGATGACCGGGCCAGTCGTCCCCTTCGCCGAGCGTCGCGACCACCATGTCGATCAGCGCGCACTTCTCGATGCCCCGCACCGGACCCGGCATGACCAACTCGTCCGGACCTTCCTCATGCTCAAGGACGTACGCCATCAAGGCGTGGACGAGTGCCACATCGGCCCGCCCCTCGTTCCCACGCCACGGCGGGGCGGCCTCGGTGAACACATCGGCGTCACGGCCCACCGTCCGCGCGACGATCGCCAGATACAGCCCGTCCAGCCACTCGTGGGCGGCGACCTGTCTGCCGCGCTTCGCGTCCCCCTCGCCGTGCCCGAGCGCCCCGCCGTACGACACTCCGGCCCCGGCATAGTCGATGAACACGTCGAACTGCCGCCCGGGAAACCGCGCCAGCCGCACGGCGGCCGCCGCCGCGGTCGCCGCGGAGCCCAGCGCGACCTCCGCGTCCTTGCCGGCCAGGGCGGGCAGCCGCAGGGACCGCGCCCCGAGATAGTCCAGGAAGGCGTCGGCCACGGCCCGCCAGCCCCGCGCCGGATGCTCGTCGTGCCGCATCCGGTGCACGTCCCCCGTGATCCGCTCCGCGAAATCGGCCTCAGCGGCGGCACGCGCCGCCGCGCCGACTCGATGGCGCTCGATCCGCACTGCTGCCTCCCCGCACGTCCCCGTTCGATCTTGCCCTGCCAGCATAGGAAGGGGGTCTGACAGTGCGCCGAGCCGGCGATGGGCGGGGCATGACGGTGGCACACGACAGGCCTGCTGTGCTCTGTCACCATTTGGTCACACGGACGTGCGATCGTGAGGGTGCTCGCTCGGCCACCGGAGCCGCGAAGGGCTCCGGATCGCCTCGGAACCGAGTGCTGCCGACGGGGCCGCTTCGTCTGACCTGGCAGGCCGGCGGCCGACAGCACAGGGCGAGATCAGCGAGGCGGGCTGCACTGCGTATGAACCAGAAGAACGGCGCGAAGGCGGACGGAATGTCCGACGCGGAGCGCGAGAACGACGGCGGCGACGACCGCGAGGCCGGCCCGAAGGGGTCGCCCAGCGCCCCGCCACAGGACCAGCAGCCCACACAGCACGACGATCCGCCCGGTGCACCCCCGACGATGCAGGCGTCGACGCCGACGGAGCCGTCCGACGCGGACGCGCCCGACGCACCGGAAACGTCCGAAGTGCGCGACACACCGGAAACGCCCGGGGCGTCCGAGGCGCCCGCGATTCCCGACGCTCCCGCGACTCCCGTGCCCCCTCAAGCGTCCGAACCGGGCGTACCCGAAACGCCCGGAGCACTGGAAGCGCCGCAGGCGGCCCGAAGCCGCGACGCGTCCGCGGCACCGGAAGCTCCCGAAACGGGCGGAACCCCCGGCGTGCCCAAGGCGCCGCATGCGGGCGGAGCCTCCGACGCGCCCGAGCGACCGGAAGCAGGCGCAGCCCCCAGGGCCGCCACCCCTTCCGAGTCGCCCAGGGCACCCGAGGCACCCGAGGCGTCCGAGGCGCTTCGGCCGGGCGAGGCTCGTCCGGTGAACGGCGGCCCGGCCGCTGAACGTCGGGCAGACACGCGCCCCACGCACACCCAGGCCGCGCAGGCCAAAGCCGAGCACACCCAGGCCGAGCACACCCAGGCCGGACAGCCCAAGGCCGCCCAAGCCAAGGCCGAGCACACCCAGGCCGAGCACACCCAGGCCGGGCAGCCCAAGGCCACGCAGACCCAGGCCGGGCCGGCCCCGGAGGCCGCCCGCAAGGAGTCCGACTCCGAGCGGACGAGCGAGTTCGTCGCCCTGAAGCCGGACCTGCCGCGCCCGGTCGCGCCCCGCCCCGCCACCGCGGCCCCCGCACCGTCATGGGCCGACAGGACACCCGCCCAAGACGTCGGCGGATCGGAGCGCACCCGGGAGTTCGGCGCGCCCCCCAGCGCGTCCGACGACCGCACCATGGCGCTGACCCGGCCGCCGGCCCCCGCCGCGGCACCCGCGAGCGCGTCCGGGGCCGGCGGCGCGGCGGGGCCGCCCCCGCTCGACCTGCTCGCTCAGCTCACGAACACGCCGCCGAAGGCCGAGACCCCGGCCCGTACGGCGGCGCGCAGGGTGAAGATCTGGGGCACGCTCGTCGTGCTGCTCGCCATCGTGCTCATGGTCGTCCAGGCGCTGCGCCCGCTGCCGGCGCCGACGCTCAAGCTCACCACCGCGGCGAGCCACACCGCCGACGGCGGCGCCCTTGCGCTGCCGTGGCCGACGGAGGGGCAGGCCGTGGTCGACATCGCGGGCCTCGGCCGAATGGGCTCGTACGGGGAGATGAAACCGCTCCCCATCGGCAGCGTGGCCAAGGTGATGACCACGTACCTGATCCTGCGCGACCACCCCCTCAAGGCCGGCGACAAGGGGCCCATGATCCCGGTCGACCAGAAGGCGCAGGACGACTACACCAACGGCGTCACGGAGAAGGAGTCGGTGGTCGAGGTCAAGGCGGGGCAGCAGATCTCCGAACTGGAAGCCCTCCAGGCCGTCATGCTGCCCTCGGCCAACAACGTGGCCCGCCTGCTGGCTCGTTGGGACGCGTCGACGGAGGAGGCGTTCATCAAGAAGATGAACGACACCGCCAAGGAATTCGGCATGACCAACACCACGTACACGGACGCGAGCGGCCTGAAGGAAAGCACGGTCAGCACGGCGGAGGACCAGGTCGGCCTGGCGAGGCGGGCCATGGCCATCCCGGCGTTCCGGCAGATCACCAGGCTGCCCTCGTACACCTCGACCACGACGTCCGGCGGCAATACCGTCGAGACGGCGCGGACGCAGCGCAACTTCAACTCGCTCGTCCCGCTGTACGGCGTCGTGGGCATCAAGACGGGCTCGACGACCAAGGCGGGCGGCAATCTGCTGTTCGCCGCGGAGAAGACGGTCGGCGACAGCAAACAGCTGATCATCGGGGCCGTGTTCGGCCAGCACAAGCCGAGCATCATCGAGACGGCGACCGACGCGAGCAAGAGCCTCATCCTGGCGGCCGGCAACGCGCTCAGGAACGAGACGGTGGTGAAGAAGGGCGAGGTCGTCGGCCGGATCGAGGACGGTCTCGGCGGCACGGTCCCGGTCATGGCGGACAAGGACCTGGCCGTCCCCGTCTGGTCCGGCGCTTCCGTCGCGATCAAGCTCACGGACGGCGGTGGGAAGCTGCCGCACAGCGCGAAGGCCGGCACGACGGTCGGCACGCTGACGGTGGGCACGGGTACCGGCGAGGTGAAGGTGCCGGTCTCGCTCAAGGACGACCTGTCCGAGCCGTCGTTCGGCGCGAAGCTCACCCGGCTCGGCTGACCGGCCCGGTTCCGACTGATCTTCCTGAGCCTCAGTGACGCCCGCCGGGATGATGTCCGTCAGGATGATGGGCATGCTGAACGGCGGGCGCACGCAACGGCCGTGCGTCCGGTGCAGGAATCGATTCGGTCCGTACGACAAGGGAGTCCGTGATGACCTCCAGGCTCAGGTTCGGTGCGCGCGGCGCGGGCGGTGCACGGCCCGGGGGTGCGGCCCGGCTCCCGGCGCTGCCGCTCGCCGCGGCGCTGCTCACCGCGATCGTCGCGCTGTACATGGCGCTCGTCGCCTTCGGGAACATCACCGACTTCGACACCAACCGCCAGTTCGTGCGTCATGTCCTGGCAATGGACACGACGTTCAAGGACCCGGACCTCATGTGGCGGGCCATCACCTCGCACACGCTCCAGGACATCGCGTATGTCCTGATCATCGCGTGGGAGACCGTGGCGGCCCTGGTGCTCGTCACGGCGGTCGTCGGATGGGTGGCGGGGCTTCGCGGCCGGACCGGGCTCGATCGCGCCAGGCGGCTGAGCACCGTGGGGCTGCTGATGGTGCTGGTGCTCTTCGGCGCCGGGTTCATAGCGGTCGGCGGGGAGTGGTTCGCGATGTGGCAGTCCAAGTCCTGGAACGGGCTCGACGCCGCCGCCCGCAACTTCACGATGGCGGGCCTCGTCCTCGTACTCGTCCATCTGCCGGGCGCCAACTCATCGGCTGAATAAGGCGGTTGCCGGTGACTGATGGTGTTCACCGGACACCGTGCCGTCACCGCGCTTGAGCCGGCTCGACGATCGGTCGTATGCGAGCGGAGACCGGGCGGATCCGGTCGGCGCTTCAGCGGAAGCGGTTCACTACGTGGACAGACAAGGTGCATAATGCATGTGTAGCCCTTCGCGCGTCCCCCGTCGCGAAGGGCTACACCTGCTTGCCATGACCGATCCGCCGCTACGCGTCGAAGCACGCAGGGCACACCGGCCACTTCGAGCAAGGAACTCCCCTCGTGGCTCCTTGTTCGTGTTTTTTCGAGTTAACAGTGACGTAGAGTGTTTCCGCAAGTCCAGTTCTGACCACGAAGCAAGTTGCTCCGGTTTGTCACCCAGCCTCCATGGCCGAGGGCCCGCGCATCGGCCGGGGCTCTTGTACCAAGGTCGGTTAAAGTACCAATCCGTTGACCGAATCGAACATCGCGCGTCGTCGGGCAGCGCACGAGCGGCGGACGTGGACGTGGACGTGGGGACCCTGATGGACAACGGCGAAGAGCGCGCTCCCGAACTGAGGACGTTGCGGCAGAAGGTCGAGTACATGGTGGACAAGACCTTCCCCGGAGAGAAGATCTCCGGCCGGGTCTTCGCCGACCTCGTCAAGGAGCGCGGTGGCTCCCTCTCCCACAGCTACTTCTCCAACATCCTCGCCGGCAAGGTCACCCACCCGTCGGAGGAGATCCTCAAGGCGCTCGGGCTCGGCTTCGGCGTCGACTGGCGCTTCTTCAAGGACGAGTCCGAGGTGGTCGACGACGTCGTGGCGGGGCTCCAGTTCCTCGCGAAACGGCGCACCGGGGAGATCAGCGGTCTGGCCGGCCGGGGCATCGACGACGACGGACTCGACCCGGAACTGCTCCAGTTCGTCCTCTCACTCCTGGAGGACAACAAGGACAGCAAGGACGGGCGGGACAACGGGCCCGAAGCCGCCCCTGGCGGACAGGCCGGGTAGCGGGCCGCGGGGTGTTCACGATGATTGGCTAGGATCGCAGACCGCATGTCACACACGCGTGACTACGATCAAGAGGTCTCAATGTCCCTGCGCGAGCTGCGGAGAGAGTGCGAAGCCGGACTGGCCGATCTGCCCATCCCGGCCCCCTTCAGCATCCCCGCTCTCGTGGCCAACATGGAAGAGGCCCGCGGCCGCACCATCACGCTGCACGAACTGCCCGACCGGCTGGCTCGCGTGAACGCCGCCTGCGGCCTGCGCCTCAAGTCGGGCGGCACCAGTTTCGTGCTCTACCGACGGCGCCCGACCGCCTACCAGACCCAGCACGTCATCCTGCACGAGCTGTGCCACGAGTGGTTCGACCACGGCACGACCCTGAGCGCGACGCAGCTGCGCCAGTTGCTCCCCGTCTTCAACACCTCGCTGATCCAGCGTGTGCTCGCCCCCGACGAGGCGGTTCTGGCCCCCGACGAGCCGGTCGGGCGGCCCGACCCGGCGGCGGCCGACGCGGACGGCCTGCCTCCCGCGGTCACCGAGGCGATCCGCTCCGGCGGCCCCGTCCAGGCCCGGGCCCAGTACGACACCCACGACGAGCGGATCGCCGAGTTCGGTGCCTCGCTCATTCCCCGGCTGGCCCGCGACGTGACGAGCGACGACATGGTCGGACGGCTCGCCAACTCCCTCTCCCGTCCCGTCGCGCACCGCCGCCGCCGCGGCTTCTTCCGCCGCTCATAGCCCCGTCCGTCTCCCTCACCGTCCCCTCCGTCCCGCCACGTGACCCCGAGGAATACCCGTGACAGCGCTGGACCTTGCCGGCTATCTCATAGCCGGCCTGATGACTGCCGTCGCCCTGTGGAGGATGCCCGCAGCGCTCTGGGGCGACGAGGAGGACAAACGCAGACGCGCCCTGTGGGGCTGTTACGCGGGCTTCGCCGTGGCGCTGTGGACCAAGACGAAGGCCGTACGCATCGGGCTCAACAACAGCCCCGTGGTCGACCTGGCGGTACTGATCAAGCACTACACGGCGACCATCGCCATCCTGGCGATCCTCAGCTACATCGTCGCGATCTACGGCCACTTCCCGGAGGGCGGGGTCATCCCCCGCCATGTGCGGTTCGCCCGGCTGATCCAGCAGGTGGCCACCAAGGCCTCCGTCGCCACGCTGATCCTGCTGACCGTGCTCTTCTTCACCGTCGTCGACCGCTCCTACGCCTCGGACCGGTTCGTCTCCGACCACGCCGGCCAGTGGGGCGCCACGCTCTACATGACCGTGTTCTACCTGTACTTGGGTGCCGCTTCCGCGGTCTGCGCCTACCAGTGGGCGCTCGCCACCGCGGGCGCCGTGGCGCGTCATCTGCGTATCGGGCTCGGCATGATGACGTTCGCCATGTTCATCGGCGTCGGCTACACCGTCAGCCGCACCCTGTTCCTGTGGGTCAGCGTCATCGACCAGCCGAGCCCGGCCTTCGCCCTGAAGTTCGACGAGGTCACCGAAGCCGCCCAGGTCGTCCTGTTCGCGTTCTTCGCGCTCGGCGCCTCGATCCCCGCGTTCAGCAAGGGCTGGCGCCGGGTGCGGCTGTGGCGGGCGCAGGCCAGACTGCACCCGCTGTGGCGGGAACTGATGACGGCCTTCCCCGACCAGCCCTTCGAGCCCCCGGCGTCGCTCACCAGGGAGCTGACCCGCTTCGGCACTCCGGCGGACCTGCGGATCGACCGCTGGGCCGCCGACATCGCGGACGCCGTGGAGAAGCTGCGCCACTACGTGCCGGACGGTCTGCTCCCGGCCGCCAAACGGGCCGCCTCCCACGACAGCCCGACCGCGCAGGACCCGGGACCGCTGGCCGAGGCGTACTGGATCAAGGCGGCCCTCGCCGCCAAGGCCGACGGCGCCACGGCAGGCGACGCCGCGGCCGTCGACACCAAGCACGCCACCGACCAGGACGGCGAAGTCGCCCGCCTGGTACGGGTGGCCGCCGCCTTTCGTACCGTCAACGGCGAACGGGCCCGCGGGGTCCTGAACTCCCTGGAGAAGACCGCGTGAGCGACACTCAGACCGAGACCGAGACCGAGGCCGAGAGCGCGACTGAGACCGCGACCCGCACGACGGCCACGGCCCGCACGACGGCCACCGCCCGCACCGTCACCGACGTCCTACAGCCCCGCAACGTGCTCCTCGTCGGCATGCTCGGGATCGGGCTCGCCGCGGCCGGCGAATGGACCGGGCTGCTGTGGGGGCTGCTCGGCGCGCTGTGCGCCGGGCTCATCCCGGCCGGCTACATCGAATGGGAGCGCAAGCGCGGCACCTGGGGCGACCGGCACGTCGTCGACCGCACCAAGCGTGCACCGATCTTCTTCGTGATCCTCGGCTCGATCGGCGCCGGATCGCTCGTCATGGTGCTCGGCCACGCACCGGCCGGCATCCTGACCGCGATGCTCGCCCTGTGGGTGATGACCATTTTCCTGCTGGCGGTCAACACCGTCTGGAAGATCTCGGTGGACTCCGCCGTCGCGTCCGCCGTCGTCGCGCTGCTCGCGGTGGTGCACTCCCCGTGGTGGCTGCTCGCCTATGCGATCACCGTCGCGGTGTGCTGGTCGCGGGTCGTCCTGAGCTACCACACGGTCATGCAGACGGTCGCGGGCGGCGCCCTGGGCGCGGCCACGTCGGCCGCGTTCCTGTTCGTCTGATCATGCGTCAGGTGGCGTCACGGCGGGCATAGCGGCCGGGCGCCACGCCCACCATCCGCTTGAAGTGGCGGGTGAGATGGGACTGGTCGTAGAAGCCGGTGGCGCGGGCCACGTCACCGGGTGTCCGACCGTCCAGCAGCAGCCGACGGGCCCGCTCGATCCGACGGGACGTCAGGTACTGGTGCGGCGCGATGCCGAACTCCGCGGTGAAGGCACGCACCAGATGCGTGGGGTGCGCGTGCACGAGCAGGGCGGCCTCCGCAAGGGTCACACCGTCGACGACACGGGCGTCGAGCACTTCCCGCAGGCGCCGCGCGATGGACCGGCCGGGCGCCCGCGGCCCGGCCACCTGTCTCGGGCGCAGATGGTCGCGCAGCCGCTCGGCGATGAGCGCGAGCCGGCTCTCGGCCTCCAACTCCTCGCCCCGGCGACCGAGCGCGGTGTGCAACTGCCCGACACGCAGGCGCAGTACGGCGTCCAGCACGTCGGGTCCGTCGACCGCGGGGGCGATGAGGCTGTCGTCGAGCTGGGTCCGCTCCAGGTAGACGACCCGCTTGCGAAAGCCGTCGGCGGTCGCAGGCGAGCCGTTGTGCGGCACGTCCGGCGGAAGGATGGTCACGGCGCCGCCCGGGGTGCCGTGTTCGTGGCGGTCCAGGTCGTAGCGCACCGCACCGTCGTCGACGATCAACAGGGTCCAGCTGTCGTGGACATGCATGGGGTAGGAGTGCTCGGTGAACCGGGCGTGAAAGACCTCGACGACTCCCGCGACCCGGGGGCGCCAAGCGGAGATCTCCTGTCCTGCCGTCATGCAAGGAACGTACAAGACCCTGCGATCGCCGGTCCGGCAGTCTCAGTCCATGACATCAGACAGTGCGCCCGTACGTTTCGACACCAAGATCGCCGTCCTGCTGCGCGACGACCTGGAGACCTGGCAGCGCCTCAATGTGACGGCTTTCCTGGTCAGCGGCCTCGGCACGGAGCTGCCCGAGACGATCGGCGAACCGTACGCCGACGCCGACGCCACTGCGTACCTGCCGCTGTTCCGCCAGCCGGTCATGGTCTTCGAGGGAGGCAAGGAGGTGCTGCGGGCCGCCCACACGCGGACCCTGAGCCGCGATGTTCCGCGCGCGGTGTTCACGAGCGACATGTTCAGCACCGGCAACGACGCGGACAACCGCGCCGCGGTCCGCGCGGTTCGGGGGGCCGACCTCGATCTGGTGGGGATCGCCGTCTACGGACCGCGCAACGCGGTCGACAAGATCCTCAAGGGCGCTCGCATGCACCCGTGACCCGTGCGCCCGTACGCCCGTACGCCGTCAGGGAGGGCGCACCGTCACCGCGAACCCTCCGCCCGGGCCCGCCCGCGCCTCGGCCCCGCCGCCGAGGGCCCGCGCGAGGGAGGACACGAGCGCGAACCGCAGCCCGGCCCCCTCGCAAGGCGGCGCCCCGCCTGCCGCTCCACGCCCCGCCCCCTCCTCCTGTGACCGGTGTCCCGCCTCCCCTGGCCCGTCTCCCGAGGCCCGCCTCCCAAGGCCCGCCTCCCAAGGCCTGCCTCCCGAGCCCGGCCCCCATGCCCCGTCTCCCGAGGCCCGGCCCCCATGCCCCGCCTCCCGAGGCCGGCGCCCGTGCCCCGCCTCCCCAGGCCCGCGTCCCGCGTCCCGGCCGACGTGATCCGTCCGACGTGATCCATCCGACGTACGACACGCCCGCGTGTCCGGAATGCTCGCGGCCCTTCCAGGGTTCACTTCGCGTACGACCCGGGCGGTCCGTCCAAAGGACGCACACGAAGAACGGAATGCACAACCATGGGTGAGTTGATCCTCGTACGTCACGGGGAGACCGAATGGTCACTGTCGGGCCAGCACACGAGCTACACCGACCTGCCGCTCACGGCACGTGGGGAAGAGCAGGCGCGCTCGGTCGCGCCCCTGCTGGCCGGCCGGCCCATCGGGCTCGCTCTGACCAGCCCGCTCCAACGGGCCCTCCACACCGCCGAGTTGGCCGGGTTCAAGAGCGCGCGCATTACTCCCGATCTCCACGAATGGGACTACGGAGGCGATGAGGGCGTCACCACCGCCGAGATCCACCGGGACCGCCCCGACTGGAACCTGTGGACCGACGGCGTCGCCCTCGGACCCGCCGGTCATCCCGGGGAGAGCCCGGCCGAGGTCGCGGAGCGCGCCGACCGGGTGCTGGCCGAGGTCGCGTCCGCGCTGCGCGGTGGTGACGAGGATGTCGTCCTCTTCGCCCACTCCCACTTCCTGCGCGTGCTGACGGCCCGCTACCTCGGGCTGCCGGCGTCCGGTGGAGCCCTGTTCGTCCTGGACACCGGGGCGATGTCCCGGCTCGGCCGCGAGCACGACCGCCCGGTGATCACCGCCTGGAACACCGCGCCTCCGCAGCCCACGCCCTGACCCCTCCGGCGGAGCTCTCCGTACCCCGTGGGGTCCCGTCCGGCTGCCTCAGGGTGCCGCGACTGCCTCACGGGCCCTGCGCAGCGCAAGCGCCGCGAGGGCCTGGGGAGCGCCGGCCTGGCCCCGGACGCCGGGAAACGCGTTGATGTCCACGATCAGCGGAGCGCCGTTGTCGCCGGTGGCTATGACGTCGACCCCGTAGACGTCGAGGAGGAAGACCTCACCGACGCGCACCGCCAACTCGGCCCAGCCCGAGGGAAGTTGACCGGGCGTAAGCGGCAAGGTGGGGCCCCGGCCCTCGGGGGCGAGTTCGGAGCGGCGCAGCGCCGAGAAGACCGTGCCGTCGATCACCCACAGCTTGTGGTCGTATCCGTCGTTCTCCGCGAACTCCTGCACCACGACGGGCTCGTCCCCCCAGTCGTCGGCGAACTCGGCCAACCGGGCCGGACTGTCGACGCGGGCCACGAGGTCGTGCCGTCTGCTGTGGCGGCTCTTCACCACCAGCGGGCCAGGCTGCCCGGCGGCGGCCACGACGCCGAGCAGGTCGGTGAGCGAGCCGTAGGCGCGGGTCGCCGCGAAGGGAAGCCCCGCCTCCCGCGCCCGCTCGGCCATGGCCGTACGGTCCTGGCACAGCGCGGTCGCCCCGGCCGAGTTGATCACCGGAATCCCTTGCGATTCCAGTGCCCGGGCCAGCGCGAGAGCCCGGGGTGTGCGCGATTTCAGCAGGTATACGTCCGCGAGCGGTTGCGACGGGCCGAGGCCGGCCGTCTCGGGATGGACCGCCACCACCCGGTGTTCCGCCTCCAGCACATGCGCGGTGGCGGCGAGCAGCGGGTGGTCCGGCTCCGGCGTGATGAGTCCGACCGTCGTCGCGTTCCGCTTACGCGTCGACTGGCGCCCGATCGTCGTCGCGTTGCTCACCGGCCCTCCCCCGCCCCGGCCGAGGTGGGGACCGGTCGCGCCGCGTTCGCCGTTCCCCCGTTCCCGAACGGCTGCTCCGGAATGCGTCCTCCGCCCGATACGAAGGCCGCGGCCGCGACCGCGCTGCCCGTGCGGGCGAGTTCGAGCACGGCCCGGGCCACCTTGGCCGCCGCGTCCGGGACCTGGCGGAAGCTCGGGAAGTCGTTCACATCGACGACCACCGGGCCCTGCGGACCGAGCAGCACGTCCACCCCGTACAGGTCGAGCCCGTACACCGCGCCGACCTGGTCGACGATGGCAGCCACTTCGGCGGGCAGCGGCACGTGCCGTTCGCGAACGCCCCGGTCGGGATGGAGCGGCGAGCGGCGCTCGGTGGCGTACAGCTCTCCCCCGACGCAGTACACCTTCAGGTCGATGCCCGAGTTGGGGACGTACGGCTGGGCGATGAGCATCCCCTCCCCGGCGAGGGAGGGCAGCATCGCGGCCAGCCGGTCCGGGGACGGCACGAGGTGTACGGCTCGCCCGGAGCTTCCGTCGGCCGGCTTCACCACCAGGGGGTACTCCGACTCGGATATCTCCATGAGCAGTTCGGGCCGGGCGGCCGCGTACGTCATCGGCACCGGCAGGCCCCGGCTGCGGCCGATGGCCGACGCGAGCGCCTTGTCCCGCACCCCGCGGATGGACCGCACGTCGTTGACCGTGGTCAGCCCGACGGCGGCGGCGGCTTCCAGGAGCGGAAGCCCCGGACCGCCGGACACCGTCTTGAGCACCCACGCGTCGTGGCTGCCCGCGCGGACCGCCTCGGACATCCGCAGCAGTGAGCCGCCGGGCCGCACCACATCGACCTGGTGACCCCATGCGTCGAGTTGACGGATCACCTCCACGGGCATGCCGTCATGGCGGTAGTGCTCTTCCACCAGGAAGCAGAGCCTCATCGACCTTCCCCGTAACGCCCGGACGTCCGCCGATTCCGTCCGGCGAGCTGTGACGTCACAGGATGACATGAACCCGGGCCGGGTCGCCCCCCGCCCCGGCTCGGCTACTTCCCCCGCCGTAGCCGCCGCAGCAGACTTCGCTGTACCGGCGCTCCTCCCGTCCTCGCCGCGGGCCGCCGCGCGGTGGGCCGCGCCCGGGGATCGGTGAGTCTCGGGCCGGAGCGACCGGAGCTTCGCGGCGCGGGCTGCTCCCCGCCCACCGGTGCGCTCTCTCGCGCTGCCGGGTCCACGGCCGGGCGCGGGGCCGGGCACTGGTCCCGGGCGTCCGCCAGCGCCTCCACGAGACGCGACCGAAACCACTCGATTTCGTCCGGCTCGTCCGCCAACAGCAGCCTGCCGACGACGCCCTGGGCGATCGCGGACTCGGGATGGACCCGGAACGTCTCGGGGGTCAGCCGCCTCAGACAGGCCCGTTCGTAAGGGTCCGGGACGATGCCGGCCAGGTGCGCGCCGTCGAGCGCGGAAGCGACCGCGGCCGCCAGTTCCCACTGGTCGTCGCTCTGGCGGGCCAGCATGGCGAGTCTGCGGTTACGCCAGTTGCGGGCCCGCCAGTCCTGCGGGCCGTCGGGCTCGGGATGGCGTCCGCTCAGCAACGCCGGCTCGCGCATGGCCAGTTCGACCAGTTCGTCCGCAAGGTACAGCCAGACGACCGCCCGGTAGCGGTTGAGGTAGCAGCGCACCGGGGTGAGATGCCCGGTGCGTGCCAGTTTGGTGAAGCGGCCCGGCGCGACGCCGAGCAGGTCGGCGCCTTCACCGGTGCCCACGGTCCGGACTCGTTCGCGCAGCCCTTCGGGAAAGTCCTGGGCCGCTCTGTGCCGGGCCACCTCGCGTGCGGTGACCCGGCGGTGCCCGCCGCCCGGATCCGGGACGGTGCGAATGTGGCCGAGCTGGACGGCCAGCTCGAACTCGCCCCGCCTGAGCTCCAGTTCACGCGCGGCGGCGCCGGGTGCGAGCCTCGGGCCCGCCGGAGCCGCGGCGCCCGCGGCCGCCGCGGGCACGACGGCGTTCTTGGTGGTGACTACGGTCATCGGATCCTCCCCCGTGAGGAACGAGCACTCGGTACGAATACTCTCGGTGACGACCGTAACGCACCGTGCGGACATCCCGCTCGGCCTGTGGACAACTCGATCCGGTGCTGGAAAACACCAGTTCAGAAGCGTTTGCCTCCGAAGTCGCCGAAGCTGCCCGGCTGCCTCGCCGCCACCGACAGATGCTCGCCCACCCGGTTGACCAACAGGGTCATCTCGTACGCGATCTGACCGATGTCGGCTTCCGCCGAGGCGAGCACACACAGACAGCTTCCGTCGCCCGCGGCGGTGACGAACAGGACGCCTTCGTCGAATTCGACCATCGTCTGGCGGACCTTGCCGGCCCGGAAGTGCAGGCCGGAGCCCTTGGCGAGACTGTGCAGTCCGGAGGAGACGGCGGCCAGGTGTTCCGCGTCCTCGCGTTCAAGGCCGGAGCTTGCGGCGGTGACCAGACCGTCGTTGGACAGCACGATCGCGTGCCGTACATGCTCCACCCGCCGGGTCAGGTCGTCGAGCAGCCAGTCGAGTTCCTTGCTCAATGCCATATCAGGCCTCCCCGTTCATGCAATTCCCCGTTTCCCCGTTCTCCTGCCACCCTTCACCACCGGCGCGCCACGGGCAAGCGGTACAGGGCGGCGGAGATTCGGACAGCGCTGGAGCTCCGTGGCCCGGCCTGAGGCCGCCGGGGTTTGGCTGTTACCACCCCCCGGACACCGTGGTTTGGCAGACGTGGAAGAGGTGGCTCGGGCGTGACAGCGAGGACGGTGCAGTCACTGGGGCATGGGGGGATCGGAGGGGCCGTGGGGGATCATGGCGGCATGCCCGAAGACCACGCGCACGTTCAGGAATTCTTCGCCGCCCGGGCGGCCGACTGGGACCGCAAATTCCCCGACGACGGCCCGGCATATGCCGCGGCCGTCGCCGAACTGGGGCTCTCGCGGGGCGATGCCGTTCTCGACGCGGGATGCGGCACGGGCCGCGCCCTACAACCGCTGCGCGCCGCGGTGGGCCCGGGCGGCACGGTCGTCGGCCTGGACCTCACCCCCGAGATGCTGGCCGAGGCCACACGGGCCGGCCGGGACCAGTACGCCACGCTGGTGTGCGCGGACGTGAGCAGGCTGCCGCTGCGCACCGCTTCGACGGATGTCGTCTTCGGCGCCGGGCTGATCTCCCACCTTCCTCAACCGGCCGAAAACTTGCGGGAGTTGGGACGCGTCACGCGTCCGGATGGCCGTCTCGCCCTGTTCCACCCCATCGGCCGGGCGGCCCTCGCCGCCCGCCAGGGCCGCCACCTCACCGACGACGACCTGCGCGCGGAGCCCCGACTGCGTCCGCTGCTCGCCTCGGCCGGATGGCGACTGCTGTCGTACGCCGACGAGGACGAGCGCTATCTGGCCATCGCCGTGCGGGAGGCCTGACGGGCTGCCTTTGCGCTCGAAGTATGAAGGCCGGGGCCGCCTTGCATGCGCAGTGTGACAGCCGGGCGTCGCATGCCAAGCGGGACGGCCGGGGCTTCGCGCGGGAGGCCTGACGACAGTCGTTCGCTCGGGAGTCTGCCCTCGGGCGGCTCCCAAGGCCCCCTGGGGCGGGCCCGCCCGTGGACAGGCCCTCCCCTGGACAAGGCCGCCCGCCGGACAGGCCCCCCATGGACAAGCCCGCCCGACCTCCAGGCGGCCCGGACCCTCACCGCCGGCCGGCCACTTCGCGCACGAAGGCCTGGGGCTGGTCGAACATGACGTTGTGTCCGGCGCCCGGGACCGTCACGACCCGGACGCCCGAGCCGGTGAGCTCGGCACGCCCGGGCAGCCCGTCGTCGAGGCCGCCCACCAGGTAGACGCGCTCGATCGGCAGTCTCACCAGGAGCTCGCGCATCGACGGCTCCGTACCGCGCACCAGGGCGACGGCTGTGCGGTGCAGTGCGAGCGGATCGGCGAGCCGCATGGTTGCCGCCCAGAGCGGACCCGTGCGCGCGAGCACTTCGCGGAAGCCTCCGCCGTGCACGAATTCCTCCTCCGTGTACGTGGCGATGCCGCTGCTGCCCGCCGTCGGCGCCGGGTCGGGATCGAGGTTGGCTTCGGTCAGCACGAGCCTGGCGACCAGGTCGGGGCGGCGGTCCGCGAGCACGATCGCCACCGCGCCGCCCATGCTGTGCGCCACGAGTTCCGCCCCGCTCACACCCGCTTCGTCGAGGGCCGCCGCGAGGGCGTCCGCATGGTCCTCCAGGGTGTATCCGAACTCCGCCGGCCTGTCGCTGATGCCATGGCCCGGCAGATCGACGAAGAGCTGGCGGCGGCCCGCGAGTGCCGGATGACCGGCGATGTGTGCGTGATAGACCGCCGACATCGAGCCCAGCCCGTGCACATACACGAGCGCCGGCCCCTCCCCCGCGCACTGCGTCCACCGGATCCGGCTCCCCCGCCCGTCGAACTCAGCCTCCTGCATGGCACCCCTCTTCCCGTGATCCCCTCAACGCCGTCGAGGCCGTTGCCGCAGCGCCCTTCCGGCCACCCCTGTGGCGGCCCGGCACGCTTCGCGGCACCCGCACGGCGTCCTTCGCGGCCGACCATACATCGTTGACGTAGTACTACGTCAACGATGTACCCCACGGATGGGGCAGAATGCGGGGCATGCTCGAACTCGCCATCCTGGGTTTCCTGTACGAAGCTCCGCTGCACGGCTACGAGCTGCGCAAACGGATCACCGCGCTCACCGGTCATGTGCGCCCGGTCGGCGAAAGCACGCTCTACCCCGCGATCAAGCGTCTGGAGAAGGCGGGGCTGCTGGCCCGGGAGACCCAGCCGGGGGCGGCCGCCGCCCCCCGGCACATGCTGACCCTGACCGCGGCGGGCCGCCGTGACCTGCTGAACCGGCTCGCCGAACCCGATCGCCTGGATGTCACCGACGAGAACCGCTGGTTCGCGCTGCTCGCGTTTCTGCGCCACCTGCCCGGTGCGGCGGAACAGGCCGCCGTACTTCGCCGCAGGCTGGCCTTCCTGGAGGAACCGGCGAGCTTCTTCTACGAGGGTGAACGACCCATCAGCGCCGAGGAGTTGGACGACCCGTTCCGTCGCGGCATTCTCACGATCGCCCGCGCCACCAGCGCCGCCGAACTCAAGTGGCTTCGCGCGACGCTGCGTTCACTGGAGTGAGACGGCCGACCGAGCGCCTGCCACCCGACGCAGTCCTCTCTGTCCGGCGCGCAGGAGACGAAGGCCGGGGCGGGCCTTGGGCACCGCCCTCTATCTGCCGGACCTGGTCCAACTCTACGGTGGGGGCGACCGTTTCAGAGATCGGCTCCGGCGCATCGCGGCGGGGCCGTCCACGGAAAGGTGGTCCCGATGTTCGGAAGATCCCCGATGTTCGGACGATCCCGAAAGCCGGTCCGGCCTCGGCCGGCCGACGATCGCCACCCCAACATCTTCGAGGCGGCGGCCGCGTATGTGACGGCCTGCGCCGAGGACGACCAGGACGCGCTCGACGAAGCGGCGGGCTGGGTGTCACCGGAAGCCCTGTCGTTCGGGGTGCGTGAGCTGGCCTGCCGGGCGGTGGTCGCACTGGCCCGCGACCGCGGCGAGTCCCCACGTGCCGTCAGCAGGGAACTGATGGGCCTGCCCACCTCCTGACGGGCCCCGGGTCGCCGGTTCCGGACCCTCGACGTTCGCGTTACTCACTGGTTAAGGTGCGCCGACGAGCGAACCGAAGGGGAGGATTCCGTGACCGGGACGGACGAGGCCGAAGCGGCCGCAACCGCCGCAGACGAGGCGCTGTACGTACTCACGGCAGCGCTGCTGACACCCGCGCAGTTCCCGAGTGTGCTCGGTGACGACTACCCCGAGGCGTGCGCGGCGCTCGGCCTCGGTCCGTACGCCCAGGGCTACGGGCTCGTCCTCGGCCAGGACGGCGCGGGCGCACGCTGGACGGTGGTCGTCGACGACGTGTCGCTCGTGGCGGTGGCGATCGCCTCCTGGGACTGCGGCATGGAGTACGACCTGTCGCCGCAGGACCGCACGGTGGTGGCGGCGCTGCCCGGGTGGCCGCTGGAGCTGGTCGTCTCGGCACCGGACGTCCCGGCCCCGCACGACCCCGAGCCCGACCCGCAGGGCCCTCCCACGCTCACACCTCCCGACACGGACACCTGGGGTCCGGCCCAGCGCCGTCTCGGCGCGGACATGGTCGCCCTGCAATGGACGGCGTGGCGCGAGCAGTTGGACGCCGAAACGTTCGGCCACCCCCCGCACGTGGTGACCCCGGACCAGCCGGAATCGGCGCAGGGAGCGGCGAGTTCCGTGGCCCCCGACCAGAGTGGGGCGGCGGGGGCGAAGCCCACGAAGTCCACGAAGTCCACGAAGCCCGACGACACTGTGGCCGCCGGGCGGGTCGGAGAGTCGGACACCGATGCCGGACATCACCACGGCGGTGACAGGCCGGGGGTCCGGCAAGTCCTTGCGGAGGCGCGCGGTTATCTCGCATCCCCTCCCCCCGTCGGTCGCGTGCGGTCTGCCTTCGCGCCGGGCGGCGCCCGCACCCTACGCGCCGACGGCCCCGGCTGGTCCTTGGTCGCCAGGACCGACGACATCGCCTTCGTCCTTCTCGACGAGTGCCCCGGTGACGTCCACCCCGTGGGTCGTGACGATGAGTTGCCCGTTCTCCTCGAAGCACTGGAGGCGATGGCGGTGCGACCGTCCTGAGGGCCCCTGCCGCGCTCCTCCCGTGCGGCGCCCGGCACGATGTCCGCACGTACCGGACCGTCACGCCCCGTTGACGCACCTCGCGCTCACTCTCCACCGCCACACGCTCCCGGCGTCGGTTCCGCACGGCTGCTTATGATCGTCCCGGCGCGTAGATCAAGCGTCGGGACAAGGCAACGGGGAAGGAATCGACATGACGGACAAGGGCGTTGACGCACACCCGGGTGACGGGACGGCGGTCAGCCGCGGGGCGGACGACGTGGTGTGCCGGCCGGTGGGACGGGTCGTCGGCGGGCGTGCCGAGGTGGCCGATGACCACTGGGACCGCGAGACGGCCGTGATCCGGCTCGACGCTGAGCAGTTCGGCCCCGAGGCGCTGTACGGTCTTGCGGACTTCTCCCACCTCGAAGTGGTCTTCCACTTCGACCGGGTGGCACCGGAGAAAATCGAGTCCGGCGCCCGGCGCCCGCGCGGCAACCAGGACTGGCCGCTGGTGGGGATCTTCGCGCAGCGGGGCAAGAACCGCCCCAATCGCCTGGGCGTCTCACGGTGCCGTGTGCTTGCCGTCGAGGGACTTGAGGTACGGGTGGCGGGGCTGGACGCCGTGGACGGAACGCCGGTGCTCGACATCAAGCCGTATCTGGCCGAGTTCGGCCCGCGGGGCGAGACGGCGCAGCCGCAGTGGTCGATGGAGCTCATGCGGGACTACTACGAGTGACGTGACCGGGGACTTCGCCCTACGACGGGCGGGCGGACCGCCGTAGCCTGCCGCGCCCGTCGGCTCGGGAGGAGAGGCGGCCGGGGACAGTACATTGACCGTCCCCGGCGGCCGGACCCGGCAGCTGTCCCCGGCGGCCGATTCCGTGGGCGAAACCGGCGGGCGGACCCGTGAGGCGAACCCGGCGGGCGGACCCGTAAGGCGAAACCGGCGGCGAACCCGTGAGGCAGTCAACTCACCGTCCCGGGACCACAGTTGAGCCCGCGCCCCGCACCCGCGCCCCGGCACGGACGACGCGGCCTCCCTCACACCCGTTCCGAGGCCATTTCCCTCACACCCGTTCCAGCGGGCGGTGCGGGCCCTTGGGCAGTTCGGCCGTGATGGCGTCGCCGGGGCGGACCTCGCCGCCCGCGCGGACCACGCTCATGATCCCCGCCTTGCGCACGATGTTCCCGGCGTCGTCGCGGCCGACGACCTGCTTCAGCAGACCGTTCTGGAAGCCCTCGATCTGGAGGCACGGGTTGCGCAGCCCGGTGACCTCGACGACCGCCTCTTCGCCGATGCGCAGCAACGTGCCGGTGGGCAGGGAGAGCAGGTCGATGCCCTGCGTCGTCACGTTCTCGCCGAGCTGCCCGGGCGCCACGTCGAAGCCCTGCTCGGCGACCTCGTCGAAGAGCTCGCCGTGGATCAGGTGGACCTGGCGAAGGTTGGGCTGCGTCGGGTCCTGGGCGACGCGGGAGCGGTGCTTGACCGTCACCCCCGCATGGACATCCCCCGCCACGCCGAGCCCGCGCAGCAGCGTGATGCTGTCCCGGTTCGGCTTGGTGAACGTGTACTCCCCGTTGCTGCTGACCGCCGTGACCGTTCCCCTGGTGCCGCTCATCGCGCGGAGCTCCCCTCTGCCGTGCCCATGACCATGACCGGTCGAGCCTAACCGGCGGACGGCTGCGCCCCGAAGGCTCTAGGGGGTGTCTGGTGGATCATGGCCGGGGGTGCGGCGCCTGGCACGGCACCTCGCGGCGTTGCCGAAACGCCCCGATAGCTCCGCTATCACGACGTTCCGGCGCCTTGCGATGCACCGCACCAGGCGCCGCACCCTCACCGACCCTGATCCACCAGACACCCCCTAGCGGCCGAGCTCCTTGCGGGATATGTGCCGCAGCCTGCGCCGCTGGCTCGGGTCCAGCGTGAAGTAGGCCGCCACGGGGACGCCGATCAGTACGAGCAGGGCGAGCCAGAATCCGATCAGGGGAATCAGGATGAGCCCCGCCACCACTCCACCGACGGCGATCATCGTGCGCTTCGACATGTCCGTCGCCTTCCTTTTCGCGGCCGACGGCCGCTCTTCCTGTCCGGAGAACGCCTGACAGCGCCCGCTGGTTCCAGCTGTCTCCACTATGCGTCATGTGCGCAGCGGTGCGCCGACCTCGTGCATGTGCTCCAGCGCCTGGCGGTAGGAGTCCGTCAGGGATGTCTCGGTGTACGCGATGCCCAGGGCCGCACAATGGGCTCGCACCATCGGCTGTGCCAGCCTGAGGTGCGGGCGCGGCATGTTCGGGAACAGATGGTGCTCTATCTGGTAGTTCAGGCCGCCGAGGAACCAGTCGGTGAGCGGCCCGCCGTGTACGTTGCGCGAGGTCAGGACCTGGCGGCGCAGATGGCCCCAGGCCGAGTCCCCCGCGTCGTCCGGGTCGGGCATCTCCATGCCCTTGTGGTTGGGGGCGAAGGTCATGCCGAGGTGCAGACCGAACAGGGCATGGTGCACCAGGGCGAACACGAGCGCCTTGCCCGGAGACATGACGCTCAGAAGCAGCGTCGCGTACCCGGCGACGTGGGCGATCAGGAGGGGCGCCTCGACGGCCCGCTCGCGGGGCGACTGCCGCTTGAGGTCCTGGAATCCGTACACCTTCAACGCGATGCCCTCCAGGAGCAGCATCGGGAAGAAGAGCCGGGCCTGGTTGCGGGTGAGCAGGCGCGCGAAGCCCTCGCGCTGCTCGGCCTGGCGCTGGGTCCACACCAGGGCGCCGACCCCGACGTCGGGGTCCTTGTCCACGTGGTTGGGATTCGCGTGGTGGCGGTTGTGCTTGTCGTTCCACCAGGCGTAGCTCATGCCGAGCAGCAGGTCGCTGTGGAGGAGACCGACGACTCGGCCCGCGCCCTTGCCGCGGGTGATCTGGGCGTGGCCGGCGTCGTGGCCGATGAAGGCGCTGCGGGCCCAGAACACGGAGAGGGGAAGAGCGAGCAGCAGGGTCCACCAGGTGTCGCCCGTCAGCACCATCGCGGTGATCGTCGCGCCGAGGGCCAGCAGGTTCACGACGATGCCGGTGGCGTACCAGCCGGTGCGCCGGTCGAGCAGGCCCTGCCCCTTCACCGCCTTGAGCAGCGGGGCGAACTCGCTGCCCGCCCGTGGTTCGGCAGGTGTTTCGAGGCCTGCGGTGGGCTGCGGCATGGTCGCCTGTGGCATGACGTCTCCGGTCGGTCCTCCTCCGCAGTTGCCTGCGCTGACCTCACTGAACGTACGGTTCTGCACCCTGTGTGGACCATGGAGTCACCCCCCGTGTGCCGAAGGGGGGTTGCCCCGCGCCCGGGGGTGGTGCTGGCCTCACCCTGGAGACACCATGTGACGCAGGCCACTCCTTTCGGGCTCCGCGGGGCCCGGCACTTCCTGTACCCTCGGCGGCTTCGGCATCGTAGTCAAATTTGAGGAATGCGCCATCGCCGTGCAGAGGCTCCCCGCTCCTACGCCGTCCCAGCTCGCCGAACTCGCCCGTTGTTGTGTGACGTTCCTGCCCTGCGACCCCTCCCGGGCCGGCCGGATCGCCTTTTGGCATGCCGACGGCGAAGCGCCCCCGGCCGCTCCCGGCACCGTCGAGGACATCACCGCGGTCGGGGCGGACGCCACGCCCCACAGCGTGCCCGCCCTTGTGCTGCCCGTCCGGGACGCTCTGCCCGTGCTCACCCGGGCCCGCGCCTCGGCCCAGGCCTCACGGCCGGCCGCGTTCTGGGGCGCGGCCGCGCTGCTCGCCCTCCAACTCGCCGCGCGCGGGCTCCTGTTGCCCGGCCTGACCCCGGCCGACCACGACGCGTGGCGGGTCGGGCCGCTCGGCGCCGACGACCGGGACAAGGTGCGCGAGCTGGCCGCCGCGATGCCGCCCGAGGCGCACGCCGTCCCGGTGGACGCCCCGGGCGGGCCCGTGCTGCTCCCGGACCCCGAACTGCTGCTGCGCGCCTTCCTCGACGCCGTCGCGGACGGCTTGCCGCGCACGCCCGGCGCGGCGCGTGCCACCGGCTCGCCCGCCTTCGCCGCCGATGCGCCGCAGCGGTTGCCCGAGCAACGGGCCTGGGCGGCCGATGTGGCGGCCGGACATGACGCGGGCGTACGGATCTCGCTGCGGGTGGAGCTGCCGGGGCTCGCCTCGGCGGACCCGGACAGCGCGGGCCCGGTGTTCCGTGCCGTGCTCCAGCTGCACAGCGTCAGCGACCCCGCGCTGGTCCGGGACGCCGCCGAGGTGTGGGCGGGATCGGGCGGCGCCGCCGGGTTCGGACCCCGGGCCCGCATGGACGCACTGCTCGCCCTGCGCCGGGCGGCCCGCGCCTGGGCGCCCCTGGCGCCGCTGCTGTCGGCCGCCGTGCCGGACGCGGTGGAACTCGCCGACGAGGAAGCGGGCGAACTGCTCGGCGGGGCTTCGCGCACCCTGGCCGCCATCGGCGTCCAGGTCCACTGGCCCAGAGGTCTCTCCCGCACACTGACGGCCCGCGCCGTGATCGGCCCGCAGGAGCAGGGGTCCGAGCGGATCGAGTCCGCGGCGCCTTCGGTGCTGTCCGCCGACGCGCTGCTCGGCTTCGACTGGCGGTTCGCCCTCGGCGACACCGAGCTGACGCGCCAGGAGCTGGACGCGCTCGCCGAGGCGAGCCGTCCCGTGGTGCGGCTGCGCGACCAGTGGGTGCTCGTCGACCCCGACGAAGTGCGGCGCGCCCGCACCACCCAGGACCGCAAGGTGACCCCCGTCGACGCGCTGGCGGCCGTCCTGACCGGCTCGACGGAGATCGACGGGCGCCGGGTCGAGGTGGCGGCGACGGGCTGGCTTGCCCGGCTGCGCGACCGGCTCGCCGACCCCGAGGCCGCCCGCGAGCAGCCCGTCGCGCAGCCGGCCGCGCTCGCCGCCCACCTGCGGGACTACCAGCTGCGCGGCCTCAACTGGCTTGCCGACATGACCTCGTTGGGCCTGGGCGGCTGTCTCGCCGACGACATGGGGCTCGGCAAGACCATCACCCTCATCGCCCTGCATCTGCACCGCCAGAGCGACCCCGCGACAGCCGGCCCGACCCTCGTCGTCTGCCCCACCTCCCTGATGGGCAACTGGCAGCGCGAGATCGAGAAGTTCGCGCCCGGCACGCCCGTGCGCCGCTTCCACGCGGCCTCGCGCTCCCTGGAGGCCCTGAAGGACGGCGAGTTCGTGCTCACCACGTACGGCACGATGCGCCTGGACGCGGACAGGCTGGCAGGCGTCCCCTGGGGCATGGTCGTCACCGACGAGGCGCAGCACGTCAAGAATCCGTACTCGGCGACAGCCAGGCAGCTGCGCACCATCGGGGCCCGGGCCCGCGTGGCGCTCAGCGGCACGCCCGTCGAGAACAACCTCTCCGAGCTGTGGGCGATCCTCGACTGGACGACGCCGGGGCTGCTCGGCCGGCTCGGCACCTTCCGCACGACGTACGCCTCCGCGGCCGAGAGCGGCCAGGACCCCGCGGCCACCGAACGGCTCTCCCGGCTCGTGCGGCCCTTCCTGCTGCGCCGCCGCAAGTCCGACCCGGGCATCGCTCCCGAACTGCCACCGAAGACCGAGACCGACCGCGCCGTCTCCCTGACCAAGGAGCAGACCGGTCTGTACGAGGCGGTCGTGCGCGAGACGCTGGCCGAGATCTCCGGCGCGGACGGATTCGAGCGGCGCGGCCTCGTCGTGAAACTCCTGACCGCGCTCAAGCAGATCTGCAACCATCCGGCGCAGTACCTGAAGGAGGAGAGACCGAGCATCACGGGCAGGTCCGGAAAACTGGAACTGCTCGACGAGCTCTTGGACACCATCCTCGCCGAGGACGGTGCGGTGCTGGTCTTCACGCAGTACGTACGCATGGCGCGGCTCATCGAGGAGCATCTGGCATCGCGCGGCGTGCCGACGCAGTTCCTGCACGGCGGCACGCCCGTGGAGCGGCGCGAGGAGATGGTGCGCCGCTTCCAGGACGGTGAAGTGCCGGTGTTCCTCCTGTCGTTGAAGGCGGCGGGCACGGGCCTCAACCTCACCCGCGCCGGCCATGTCATCCACTACGACCGCTGGTGGAACCCGGCCGTCGAGGCACAGGCCACCGACCGCGCCCACCGCATCGGGCAGACCCAGCCGGTCCAGGTGCACCGGCTGATCGCCGAGGGCACGATCGAGGACCGGATCGCCGACATGCTGGACCGCAAAAGGGAGTTGGCCGACGCGGTGCTCGGCTCGGGCGAGTCGGCCCTGACCGAGCTGTCCAATGCCGAGCTGACGGATCTGGTGGCGCTGCGAGGGAGCGGGCGATGAGCGGCACATACGACAACGAGCGCACCTTCGAACCCCTTCCTCCCGCGAACGGCCGCTCTTTCGCGACCAGTTGGTGGGGGCTGGCATGGCTGAAGGCACTTGAGGACACCGCGCTCGACGGGCAGCAGCTGAAACAGGGGCGGCGCATCGCCCGTGCGGGCGCGGTCGGCGCGGTGACCGTACGCCCGGGACGGATCACCGCGGTGGTACGGGACCGGGACGGATCGCAGCACCGCAGCGACGTGCTCCTCCAGGAACTGGACGGTGACGACTGGGAGCGCTTCCTTCGGATGACGGCGGAGCGCGCCGGGCACATCGCGGCGCTGCTCGACCGCGAGATGCCCCCGCACCTCGTGGAGGACGCGGCGAGCGAGGGTGTCGAACTCCTTCCCGCGATCGGCGACTTGGAGCCCACGTGCAGCTGCGACGCCTGGGACCACTGCCCGCACACCGCGGCCCTCTGCTACCAGGTGGCACGGCTTCTGGACCAGGACCCCTTCGTGCTGCTGCTGATGCGGGGGCGCGCGGAGCGGGAGTTCCTGGACGCCCTCCAGGAGCTCAGCGCGACACCGGCCGTTGCCGAGCCCGCCACGACGCGCGGCGTACCGGCCGACGAGACGTTCGCGGCCCGGGACATCCTGCCGCCGCTCCCCGCCCCGCCCTCGCTCCCACCCGAGCCGGGCGCCCCCGCCCATCTGGACACCGAGACCGCACCGGAGCCCGGAGTGGACCCGGCGGCACTGGAGTTCCTGGCCGCCGACGCCGCCGGACGGGCCCACCGCATGCTCGCGGACGCTCTGTCACCACGTCACCAACACCAGCCGTTCGACGCTGACTTGACGGAGGATCAGGACGCGGTGCGGCTTGCGGCAGGCTGCCACGACGGGCCGGTCTTGGCCCGGCTCGGCGCCGCGTCGGGTCGCCGCGCCGCGGAACTGACGGCTGCCGTACGCGCCTGGCGGTTCGGCGGGGTCGCATCGCTGCGCGTGCTGGAGGAGGAGTGGGTCCCCGGGCCGGAAGCGCTGGCACGGGCCGTGGCCGGTCTCGATCGCGCCTGGAGCGAGGGCGAACGCCCGTCGCTGCGCGCCACCGGCGCCAACCGGTGGACGGTGACCGGCCGGGACGCACAGCTGCGGCTCGGCCACGACGGCCGCTGGTGGCCCTACCGCAAGGAGCGCGGCCGTTGGAGTCCGGTGGGCCCGGCCGACGACGACCCGGCGGCTGCGCTCGCGGCCATGTTCGCCGCGGCCGACGGGGGCGACGGAGGTGCCGGGGGCGACGGAGGTGCCGGGGCCGACGGGGGCACGGGGAGCGCCGGGGGCGCGTTCGATCAGACCATCGGTGTAGAGCACGCGGGCTCCCTCGCCCGTCACCACGGCGCCGACCCGGAGGGCACCGCGGCCGACGGCGACTGACCGGCCCCTGGGTGCGCCACAGCGCGGCCGCGCATCCCACGCCGTGGCGTCGCCCGCCTGCACCGTGCGGACGTCGGGCGCCGGCCGCCGCCTCCAGGCTGCGGGGCACTCCCGCTCCGCCCGCCCTCTTCCACCCCGCACGCCCCGGACCGTACGGTAACTCCCGCGAGACGCTTGCCTGTTGGCCGACCGAGGGAGCCGACTGTGGCGGGGGAAACCCGTACGGACGCGGACGCCGGGCTCGCCCGCGATGCGGTGGGCCTGCGCGATGTCCTCTTCCAGAGCGTCACGGCGATGGCACCGGCGGCCGGTGTCGCGGCGTCCATTCCGGCGGGCGCCGCGTTCGCGGGCGGCAGCCTGCCGCTGTCGGTCCTGGTGGCGCTCGTGGCGTGCCTGTTCACCGCGTCGTGCGTGGCCGAACTCGCACAGCGGTTGCCGTCCGCCGGTTCGGTCGCCACCTACGGCGCGCAGGGTCTGCACCCGGCGGTCGGCTTCCTCGTCGGCTGGGGTTACGTCTTCGTCGAAGCGCTGGTGCCGCCGCTGCTGCTGCTTCAGCTGGGCTTCACCACGGCGGCCGCCCTGCACCAGCAGTGGCCCTCCTGTCCGGCTGATCTGTGGTGGCCGTGGTCGCTGGCGGGCGCGGTGATCATCGCCGCCGCGGGGTTCTTCGGTGTGCGGGCATCGGCGCGTTTCGGGACGGTGCTCGGCGTCTTCGAGGTGCTGGTGTTCGTGGCGTTCTCCGTCCTGCTGATCGTGGCAGCCGGTTCCGACAACACCCTTTCCGTGTTCGGAACTACCCATACGGCGCCGGGCTACGGCGCAATCGGCGGTGTCTTCGCCGGTTCGGTCTATACGGTGCTCGCCTTCGCCGGGTTCGAGGCGGCGGCCCCGCTCGCCGAGGAGGCCAAGGATCCGCGGCGCACGATGCGCCGGGCGGTCTTGGGAGCGGCCCTGTCCATCGGAGCGGTGTACGTCCTGACCACGTACGCGATGGCGGTCTACTTCGGCCCCGGCCGGTTCGCGGGGTTCGGGGCGTCCGGCGAAGCGTCGTGGGAAGGCGTGGCACGGGCTTCGTTCGGGCTCTTGTGGGTGGTCCTGTTCCTCGCCGTGGTCAACTCGACCCTCGCCAACGCCAACGCCTGCTCCACCGTCTCGACGCGTACGGCCTTCGCGCTCGGCCGGGCCGGGGTCTTCCCGCGCGCCTTCGCCCGGCTCCATCCCCGCCGCCGCTCCCCCGTGACGGGCGTCGCCGTGCAGTGCGTGGTGGCGGTGGCCGCGATGCTGGGGCTCGGCCTCCCCTACGGTCCTGTGACGGCATTCGCCCTGCTCGCCACCGTCATCGTCACCGTGATCATCGGCGTGTACATCGTGGCCGACCTCGCCTGCGCCGGATACTTCCTGCGGCGGCGCCGCGACCTGTTCAGGCCCGTACGGCACATGCTGTTCCCGGCGCTCGGGATCGCCGCGTTCGTCCCGGCCCTGCTGACCGCGGCGGGAATCCCGGCGTTCTCCTTCGTCGCCGAGCTCTCGCCACCGGTGTCGTACGCGGGTCCCGTCGTCGGGGCGTGGATGGCGGCCGGGGTCGTCGTCCTGGTGGTGCTGGCGCGCCGCCACCCCGAGCGACTGGCGCGGATGGGCCGCGTCCACCTCGCCGAACCCGATGCCGAACCCGATGAGGACCACGACACGACAGGAGCGGTACGGGGATGAGCGACGACGCACGGGTGTTGACGGTACGGCCGAAGGAGAACGAGTACGCCTGGACGTTCGGCGGCGCGCCACCGGTCGCCCGCGTGGCACCCGGCACCGTCCTCGATGTGTACACCGAGGACTGTTTCGCCGGACGGGTGCGCTCCGAACGCGATCTGGTCTCGCGTGTCTGCGCGTTTCCCTTCCTCAATCCGCAGACGGGGCCCTTCCACGTGGAGGGCGCCGAGCCCGGCGACACGCTCGCCGTGCACTTCGTGTCGATCCGGCCGGCCCGGGACTGGGCGGCGTCGACGACCGTCCCGCTGTTCGGCGCCCTCACCTCCACGCACCTCACGGCCACGCTCCAGCCGCCGCTGCCGGAAACGGTGTGGATGTGGGAGCTCGACCGGGCGCGCGGGACCTGCCTGTTCCGGGCCCGCGAGAGCGACATCGAAGTCGAGCTGCCGATGGATCCGATGCACGGCACGGTCGGGGTGGCACCGGCCAACCTGGAGGTGCGCTCCGCCCTCGTACCGGACGCCCATGGCGGAAACATGGACACCCCCGAGATGCGGGCGGGCGTCACCTGCTACCTCGGGGTGAATGTGGAGGGCGCCCTGTTCAGCCTGGGCGACGGGCACGCCCGTCAGGGCGAGGGCGAGACCTGCGGGGTGGCTGTCGAATGCGCCATGAACACGGTCGTCGTGGTCGAACTCCTCAAGGGCGTCGTGACGCCCTCGCCGCGCATCGAGTCGGACACGCACATCATGTCGACGGGCTCGGCGCGCCCCCTCGAAGACGCCTTCCGCATTTCGCAGTTGGACCTGGTCCGCTGGCTGGAGCGCGACTACGGCCTGTCCGCCCTGGACGCCTACCAGCTCGTGAGCCAGGCGGGTGAGGCCCCGCTTGCCAATGTCTGCGACACCAACTACACCTGTGTCGCCAAGATCCGCAAAGCGTGGCTGCCCCGCCAGGGCGAACCGCACCGGGGACTGCACCGCCATCTGCGGGAGCGCGCCGCCCAACTCGCCCCGCTCTCCTCCTAGTTCACAGGTGGGATCCGATGAACCGAAGAAGAATCCTCCAGGGGGTGGCCGCCTCGGCCGCCGCCGGTCTGCTGTTCCCTGCGAAGGAGGCCGCCGCGGACGGCACCACCGACTATCCGCGGGCGCACTGGATGCCCGCGTCGACGTCGAACTACACGGCGTCGACCAGGCCTACGGCTTACCCGATCGACTTCGTCGTCATCCATGTCACCCAGGAGACCTGGTCGAACACCATCAACATCTTCCAGAACCCGGCGAAGAAGGTGTCCGCGCACTATGTGACGCGCTCCGCCGACGGCTACATCGCGCAGATGGTCCGGGAGCACGACATCGCCTGGCACGCCGGTAACTGGGACTACAACACCCGCAGCATCGGCATCGAGCACGAGGGGTGGGTCGACCAGCCCGCCTACTTCACCAACGCCCTGTACGAGCAGTCCGCGGCGCTCACGGCGTCGATCTGCGACCGGCACGGCATCCCCAAGGACCGCGAGCACATCCTGGGCCACTACCAGATCCCCGGCACCGACCACACCGACCCCGGCCCGCAGTGGGACTGGGTACGGTACATCCGTCTCGTCAACTTCGCCTGACAGCTTGGGGGTTGGGCGCACGTTCACGCCTGCCGGGGCCTGCCGGGGCCTGCCGGGTAAGGCGCATCGTGCGGCGGCGGACCCCGGGCGCCACGCTGGGGCGTACACGCCGGCCACAGCCTCCGCCCGCGGACTCCTTGCCGGGTGGAGGTACGGCGACGACGATGGGGGCGGCCCATTCGGTGTGCGGGGAGGCCGCGTTGACGGACGGACGGGACGAGTCCTGGGTGGCCCTTGAGGCGGGGGCCGACCCGGCCGAGCGGCGTGGCCAACTCCAGTCGGCTCACGAGCAGTTCACGGCTGAGGGACGGCTGGTACGTCCGGTGCGGCCGCTCGTGGCGTCGTCCTGGCGCCGTTCGGCCAGGGCCCGGGTCAGCCCGGACGGCGCGGCGCGGGTGGAGCTCGACGAGGAGGAGCTGTCCGCCTGCCGCGACAGCCATCCGCTGGCCCGTGTCATGCCGGTCGTACGGGAGCTGACCGACGCCTACACCGGCGACGGCGAGCATCTGGCGGCCGTGTGCGACGCGCAGGGGCGGCTGCTGTGGGTCGAGGGGCACCCCGCGACCCGGCGCGCGGCCGCACGGATGAACTTCGTGCCCGGTGCCCGCTGGGCCGAGTCCGCGGTGGGCACCAACGCGCCCGGCACCGCACTGGCCGAGGACCGACCGGTCCAGGTCTTCGCCACGGAGCACTTCCGCCGCCCGGTGCAGGCATGGACCTGCGCCGCCGCACCCGTACACGATCCGCGCACGGGACGGCTGCTCGGCGCGGTGGACCTCACCGGCGGCGACGGGCTCGCCCATCCGCACAGTCTCGGCTTCGTCCAGGCCGTCGCGCGGGCCGCCGAGGCCGAACTGGCACTGCTCGCTCCGCCCCCGGCCCGTGCGGCGATCCGGCTCAGCGCCCTCGGCACGTCCGAGGCGCTGCTCGTCACCGAGCGCCGCCGGCTGCGCCTGAGCCCCCGCCACAGCGAGATCCTGGTCGTGCTCGCCCGGCATCCCGAGGGACTGAGCGGCGACGGACTGCTGATGGCCCTGTACGAGGACGAGGCGGTGAGACCCGTGACACTGCGGGCCGAACTGTCGCGGCTGCGACGGCTGTTGGGGCCGGACGTACTGTCCTCGCGTCCCTACCGCCTGACCGCGCCCGTGGAGGCGGACTTCGACACGGTGTCCCGGCGGCTCGGTTCGGGCGCGGTGACCGCCGCGATGAACGTGTACGGCGGGCCGCTCCTGCCGGGCTCGCAGGCGCCCGAAGTGACTCGCCTGCGGCGCTGCCTCGCCGACCAGCTGCGGGCCGCACTCATCGCGCGGGCCGATCCGGTGCTCCTGTCCGACTGGGCGTACAGCCCGTGGGGCGAGGACGACCTGGCGGTGTGGCACGCCCTGACTGCCGCGCTCCCCGCAGGTCAACAGGCAGCGCCCCGGGCCCGGTTGGCCGCCCTGTCGGCGGAACAGGGACTCGCAACGGGACCGCAACCTCACCGCGCCTAGGGGGTGTCTGGTGGATCATGGCCGGGGGTGCGGCGCCTGGCACGGCACCTCGCGGCGTTGCCGAAACGCCCCGATAGCTCCGCTATCACGACGTTCCGGCGCCTTGCGATGCACCGCACCAGGCGCCGCACCCTGACCGACCCTGATCCACCAGACACCCCCTAGTCTGCCCGCCGAGCGCCGTCCAGGGGCGGGCGGTGCGGCAGAGGGAGGCCACGAAGATGACCCGTTACGCAACGCCCGGCAGCGAGGGTGCGCTCGTCTCGTTCCAGTCCCGCTACGACCACTGGATCGGCGGCGCGTACGTGCCGCCGCGACGCGGCCAGTATTTTGAGAATCCGAGTCCCGTGAACGGCCGTCCCTTCACCGAGATCGCCCGAGGCACCGCCGAGGACGTCGAGTGCGCGCTGGACGCGGCCCACGCGGCCGCGCCCGCCTGGGGCCGGACGTCACCGGAGGCCCGCGCGAACATCCTGCTCAAGATCGCGGACCGGATGGAGGCCCAGCTGGAGATGCTGGCGGTCGCGGAGAGCTGGGAGAACGGCAAACCCGTGCGCGAGACGCTGGCCGCCGACATCCCGCTGGCCATCGACCACTTCCGGTACTTCGCCGGGGCGTTGCGGGCCCAGGAGGGTTCGGTCGGCGAGGTCGACGAGGACACCATCGCCTACCACTTCCACGAACCGCTCGGCGTGGTCGGTCAGATCATCCCGTGGAACTTCCCGATCCTGATGGCGGTGTGGAAGCTGGCCCCGGCGCTGGCGGCCGGCAACGCGGTGGTGCTCAAGCCCGCCGAGCAGACGCCCGCGTCGATCCACGTACTGCTGGGCCTGATCGGTGATCTTTTGCCCCCGGGCGTGGTGAACGTGGTCAACGGCTTCGGGGTGGAGGCCGGCAAGCCACTCGCGTCGAGCCCGCGCGTCGCGAAGATCGCGTTCACGGGGGAGACCACGACGGGGCGGCTGATCATGCAGTACGCGTCGGAGAACATCAAGCCCGTCACCCTCGAACTGGGCGGCAAGTCCCCCAACCTGTTCTTCGACGACGTGTGGGCGAAGGACGACGACTTCCGCGACAAGGCACTCGAAGGCTTCACGATGTTCGCCCTCAACCAGGGCGAGGTCTGCACCTGCCCGTCGCGCGCCCTGATCCAGCGCGGCCACTACGGCGAGTTCCTGGAGGCGGCCATCGCCCGCACGGAACACATCGTCCCGGGCCATCCCCTGGACACCACCACCATGATCGGCGCGCAGGCCTCCGACGACCAGCTCCAGAAGATCCTCTCCTACCTGGACATAGGCCAGCAGGAAGGCGCGAAGGTCCTGACGGGTGGCCAACAGATTACCTACGAGGGCGAGTTGGCGGGCGGTTACTACGTCCAGCCGACCATCTTCGAGGGCGACAACCGCATGCGGATCTTCCAGGAGGAGATCTTCGGCCCCGTGGTGGCGGTGACGTCGTTCACCGACTTCGACGACGCGATGGCGACCGCGAACGACACCCTGTACGGCCTCGGCGCGGGCGTATGGACCCGCGACATGAACACCGCCTACCGAGCGGGCCGCGCCATCCAGGCGGGCCGAGTCTGGACCAACTGCTACCACGCCTACCCGGCGGGCGCCGCGTTCGGCGGCTACAAACAGTCGGGGATCGGACGCGAGAACCACAAGATGATGCTGGAGCACTACCAGCAGACGAAGAACGTGTTGGTGTCGTACTCGCCGAAGAAGCTCGGGTTCTTCTAGGGGCCCGCCCCCAGATACAGCTTCTGACCTGGGCTTTCCCCGTCAGGCTCCATGATGGATTCCTCGATGAGGCGGTCGGTCCGCTGCCCGGCGCCGTCCAGAACCAGGCCACCTGTTCCGCTTCCACGCGGTTGCCGGCCCGGTTCTGGAAAACCCGACCGCCCGACATCACACCACTGGTACGGCTCTGCCTCTACCAGCGCGCCTGGCCACCTGTCGCCGGCCGCCGGGGCGGGAACGCACCGGTAGCGTGGGCGTATGGACGAGGTCGGCACTGAAGGTTCGCAGCCCCCCGCCGAAGATCGCGGCTTTCCCGCATTCCACGCGGCGCGTTGCGGCGAGATCAGCGAGTTGGACGGCCGCCTGACCGGATGCCGGGCCTGTCCCCGGCTGGTCGCCTGGCGCGAGAAGGTCGCCGCGACGAAAAGGGCGGGCTTCCAGGAGTGGGAGTACTGGGGCAGGCCGGTGCCGGGATTCGGTCCGCCCGATGCCCCACTGGCGGTGGTCGGGCTCGCTCCGGCCGCTCACGGCGGCAACCGAACGGGCCGTATGTTCACCGGCGACGCATCGGGCGACTTCCTCTTCGCGGCCCTGCACGCGGTGGGCCTGGCCTCTCAGCCCACCGCGACCACGGCCGACGACGGCCTTGAACTGTACGGGGTGCGGGTGACCTCCCCGGTGCACTGCGCTCCTCCCGAGAACAAGCCGACACCTGCGGAGCGGGACACGTGCCGACCGTGGCTGGCGGCCGAAATCACGCTGCTGAACCCTCGCGCGATCGTCGTCCTGGGGGGCTTCGGCTGGCAGACACTCCTGCCCGTGCTCGCCGACGCCGGCTGGCAACTGCCGCGCCCCCGGCCCCGGTTCGCGCACGGCACCGTGGTGACGCTGCGACGTGCGGATCCGGCTGCCGAGGGGCCGACCGGAGGGCGCCGGGACGAAAACGACGGCCGGTCCGCGGACAGCGAACTCCATGTGATCGGCTGCTACCACCCCAGCCAGCGCAACACGTTCACGGGACGCCTGACCTCCCCCATGCTCATCGGCCTGCTCCAACAGGCCTCGGCCCTCGCGGGCCTGAACGGGCAGCCCAACGCATCCCGTCCCGGGCCGGGGCCCAAACCCCTTGACCGTCCGCCGGCGCCGTAGCTGGGCGGGACAGCGTGGGTCGGTTGGAGACATGTCACCGGCCGAGCTCTTTGTCATCGCGCCGAGGGCCCGCACATCGGGGGGCGGACAGGGCGGTCGGGTCGGGCCGAGGGCGACCGGAGCGGCCCGCACATCGGGGGCGGATGCCGGTCCGGTCGGGCTGAGGGCGACCGGAGCGGCCCTCACATCGGGGGCGGACAGGGCGGTCGGGTCGGTCCGAGGGCGACCGGATACAGTGCGCGAGACGGCAGCCTGTCCGGGGAGGGAACCGTGGCCGACACCAGCAACATCCGGTCCGCCGAGGGTGCGGCGCGAGCGCCGCGGCAGAGTCGGCTGCGCCGGCTGATGCGCGCCCTCCCCGTGATCGCTCCCCTCCTGCTGTGGAGCGTGCCCTGTTGGGTGCTCCTGTACAGCGGCCAGCATTGGCCGCTGTCCGTCGCTGCGGCCGCCACCGCCCTGTTCGTCCTCGGTCTCATCGGCATGCCGCTGGCGATGGTGCGCGGCCATGGCCGACGTCAGCAGGACCGGGCGGCGGTCATCGGTGACACCCTGCTGGGCGTCAGCTGGGTCCTGTTCACGTGGTCCGTTCTGATCGGGATCGTCGTGCGGCTCGCCCTGACCGTGGCCGGCGTCGGCCAAGGACAGGACCGGGCCCGCATCGTCACGTGGGCCGTCCTCGGCGTCACCGCCGTCCTGCTCGCCTGGGGGTACGCCGAGGCCCGCCGCGTGCCACGCGTGCGCCGACTCGACATACAACTGCCCCGGCTGGGCGCCGGGTTGGACGGCACCCGCGTCGTCCTCATCACCGACACCCACTACGGCCCCCTCGATCGCGCGGGCTGGTCCACGCGGGTCTGCGAGGCGGTCAACGCGCTGGAAGCCGACCTGGTCTGCCACACCGGTGACATCGCGGACGGCACGGCCGAACGCCGCCGCGCCCAGGCCGTCCCCCTCGGTACGGTGCGGGCGACCCGGGCCCGTGTGTACGTCACCGGCAACCACGAGTACTACACCGAGGCCCAGGGCTGGGTGGACCTGATGGACGAGCTGGGCTGGGAGCCGCTGCGCAACCGCCATCTGCTGCTCGAACGCGGCGGTGACTCCCTGGTGGTCGCCGGTGTGGACGATGTCACCGCCGAGTCCTCCGGCCTGGCAGGTCACCGCGCCCATCTCGCCGGAGCCTTGAACGGCGCCGACCCCGACCTGCCCGTCCTGCTCCTGGCACACCAGCCCAAGTTCGTCGACCGGGCGGCAGCCGAAGGCGTCGACCTCCAGCTCTCGGGCCACACCCACGGCGGCCAGATCTGGCCCTTCCACCATCTGGTCGGGATCGACCAGCCCACCCTCGCCGGCCTCAGCCGCCACGGCGCTCGCACCCTCCTCTACACCAGCCGCGGCACCGGCTTCTGGGGCCCGCCGTTCCGTGTCTTCGCGCCCAGCGAGATCACCTTGCTGGTACTCCGCTCCCCGAACCTGCCCGCCCCGGTCTGACACGGGGCACTGATCCGGCAGGGCCCGGGCCGCGCGTCGCGGACGCTGTTGGTTAATTCGGGCCCGGCTTGCTACTTCGCCCCGTCGACCGGTTGGTCGGCGGGGCGAAGTGTTGCGAAGTGGCTGGTGCGGGTGCGAGCTCGTGGGGTGTCGGTGAGGTGGGCGTCGATGCGGGCGAGGTTGATGGCGGCGCCGGTGAGCTGGTGCTGGAGGCTGGTCTTCGCCAGGCCCCGGTAGCGGGATCTGCGCAGGCCGCAGCGCCCGACCCCTTGGGAGATGGTGCCTTCGACGCCGGCGCGGATCTTGTAGCGGTCTTTCCACTCCTCGGTCTGCTGGAGAGCACGGGTCTGCGCCAGGGCCTGGTGCTCGTCGTGTTGCCGCAGGGTGAGTTCCCTGCGTTCGGCCCTGGGTGAGCTGACGCAGTCACGCAGCGCGGGGCAGTGGCGGCAGTCGGCCGGGGAGAATCTGACCCGGATCACCGGAAGCTGCTGCTGAGAACTGCGCAGAGCCCACTGCGTGCTGATGGCTCCGTTCGGGCAGGTCACCTGCTGCTGGTTCCAGTCGATGGTGAAGGCGTCCTGGTCGTAGCCCCTGCCGTTCTTCGCCTGGGTGACGGTGACCGCTTGCAGCGGTCCGTGCAGCTCGATGCCGTGCTCACGCCGGGCGGCCGCGATCTGGGCGGCCGTGGCATATCCGGTGTCGACCCAGTGCTCGCCGGGCAGGCAGTCCCGTTCGGCCAGGCCATCGTGGATCTTCTCGCTCATCACGCTGTCGGGGACGGTAGCGACGGTTGTGGCCACGTTCGTGATCAAATTCGGGATGTCCGGCTCACAGGTCTCGGTCAGATGGGTCTTGTATCCGTCCCAGAGGATGTCGCGTTTTTTGCTGCCCCTGGCTTCGGGGTCATAGGGCGTGACCAGGCGCTTCGCGCCTGGCGGGCGGTCTTTTGGGTCCCGCCGCCTCACCTCGCCCCCGACTCGGTGGAAGTGCTGGACCCACATCTGTCGCAGGATCTTCACCTGCCCCAGCTCCCGCAGACCGGCCGGTGCCTGGGGCGAGAAGACGGCCTCAAGCAGCCGCGTCCCGTCCGTCCCGATCCGCCGGCCGACCTCCTCCCGCCTCGTGTGGGCCTTGGGAAACCGGGAGTCCTCGGCCCGGGTGGCATAGTGCCGGAACCAGTCGGGTTCGGCGATCTCCGCCAGCCAGTCCGGGGCAGCCTGTGCGAGCGTGTTCAACGCCGAACGTAGCGTTTCCGCGACCATCTCCAACCAGCACAGCTCCCGTGCCGCGGACTGCACATGCGTGGAGTCGGTGCGGGCCCGGCCGGCGGTCTTGAGCAGCCCCTTCTCCCGGGCCGCGGCCAGGATGCCGTCCAGCACCCGCCGGCCCGCCTCCGCTTCGACGAGACGGTCCCGGAACTCCGACAGCACCGAGAAGTCAAAGCCCGGATCAGCCAGTTCCAGCGCGAGGGCGTATTTGAAGTCGATCCTCGCCCGCACCGCCTCGGCGGCCTGCCGGTCGGTGAGCCCCTCGACGAACTGCAACACCAGCACCATCGCCAGACGCCCCGGTGACCAGGCAGGCCTGCCCCGGGCCGGGAAGAGATCCGCGAACTCCTCATCGGTGAACAACGGCCCCAACTCGTCCCGCACCCGGATCGCCAGGCTCCCCTTCGGGAACGCCGCCCGCGCCACCCGCACCGTCTCCGCCGGAATCTCCCCCGGCCCCTTCGGCTGCACAGACATCGACACCCACCCCATACGACAACGTCGGCTCCCAAGACCACAACCGGGTCTCGGGAGCCGACGTCACGCACGGGCCCGAATTAACCAACAGCGTCCGCGCGTCGCGGTCCGGGCCCTGCCTCGTGCGGTGCCGCCCTGCGAGCGGCGGGGTGTGTCAGCTCAGCTCTGTGCGGTGTCGTCGTCGCCGGTCTGCGCGGCGTCGTCGTCGGCTGCGCCGGTCTTCTCACGCATCTTGCGCACCAGCTCCGCCTTCTGGTCGGCGGCACTCTGGCGGTCGAGGTTGCGGTGCGGACCGTTGTTCTGCCGCTCGGCGCGCGACAGCCTCTTGCGCTGGCCGCCGCCCATGCCCACGGGGTTGTTGATGTTCTTGCTCACGGTCACGAGTGCTCCGGTAATGATGTGCAGTGATCTACGGATTCATCGGTGGGGTACGGGCGCGGCGAGGTCGAAGGACGTCAGCGCGGGCCCGTCACGCGCTCACTCGTAAATCGGCGTCTGGAAGAACATGTCCAAGACGGTACCCGGTTCCGTCGGCCCCGCCCACCAAATTCTCCGGCGACCCGACACCGGCTCCTCCGCAAACGCCCGGGATCGATCGTTCCTGCCGCCCAGCACACGAACCATGCCCTTTCACATCACGGGGCGCCCACCCGATTGAGGGGACCCTCAGGCGGGAGGGATCCGCGCCAGGACCCTGACGAAGGAGGAATCGGCCGGGCTGCCCCCTCACGGACCCTGCGCGCCCGACCGGCGTACGCGCAGTCGTCCCGCCCCGTGTACGGCACCCGGGGCCGACGCGCCGACGCCGCCACGAGACGTCCTTTGTCCGCCGCACCATGTGAACGGAACGGTCTCGGGCGACGCCGCCGCACACAACTGAGGACACCTACGCGTAAGCGGAGGCGGCCTGCGCCGTCGGTCGACAGCCGATACCTCCATCATCTTTTCGCGGTCCTGCTTATGGGGCCGCCGGCCTCCGGGCCCGGTATGGCCGTGCCTCCTCTGTCGACGGCATGACCTGGGGGCCGGTGTCGGGGGGGCGGTGGAGCGATCGTTGGGCCGCAAAATGAGAAGAGGACCGTTACAGCAGGCTTGGGAGAGACGTGGATTCCGTGTTGTTGCGAGGGCCACTGGGAGACATGGCTCGGGACCGGGCTCCGGACGTTGGTGTGGAACCCGAGGATTTGTACGCGGCCGCAGTGTGCTGGTGGTCAACTGCGATCGCTCCCGCCGCCAAACTCGCCTACTGGCCGGAGTCCCCGCTCTCGGTCTGGACCTCTTTCGTAGCAGCCCAGACGCCCTCCGCCCGGTTGTCCGATGCGTTGGACTGCAAGGAGTTGGCTCCGCTCACCGAACGACGCGATGTGCACAGCGACCGCGCGTTCGGCTCCGCGCTGCTGGCTGCCCACAGAGCTCATCGCGCCGGCCACGGCACCGGCGCGGTGCTGCTGACAGGCAGCCCATTTGGACGCGGACGCCAGCGGCCATCGCCGATCTCTCCATTGCTGGAAGGCCCTGTCCGCCAAGCCTGGGACGGTGACCACTACTTCCTTCCCACGCACTGGAGTCACTCCGCACCTGCCGAGCCCCCTCCCCAAGTCGGCGTGCTTTGGGAACTGTCTGTCGGCGAGTGGCAACGATTCGAGGAGGACAATGCGGCCACCTTCTCTCGTGCGCTGCACTTTGTCCGGCACCCCGTTCCCACGACGGCATGGCAAGTGCGCTCGCATGTCCCCCCTGACGATGCGAAGTGGCCGCATGCTCTCGCCACTGCCTACAGATGGGCGTTCCGACATCGACCCGTCCTGACATGCACCGCGGCCGCCGACGAAAAGATCTTCGCGTTGCGCCTCGCCGGGCAGGCGGCGCGTACGGCGTTGCCCGGCCTGGGTCGCTCCTTCGTGCTGCGATACCGCGACCATCTGTTGCGGATCGCGGGGACACTGGCGGCGATCGAAATGAACCACATCCAGGGTGCGCACGTGGACGCCGCCTGGTCTCTCGTCCGCCGGGCATGCCTCGACACCCTCGCGCTGCTGCAGGTTCCTGAGCTCACAGCTCGCGCCCTCACAGCGAAAATGGATGAGGCAATATTTGGCATCACGGAGACAGAAACGTCGGAAACCCCACCTCTTGGCGAGAGTTGGCGGACCAGAATTCGCACGCGGGATACGGTCCGCAAGTCACGCGATTCATCCGTCGTGAAGCGCATCAAGACCTGGTATCACAGCTGTCAGATGTGCGGCGAGACCATGTTGCTGCCGTCCCCGGAACGCACGTACACCGAAGCAGCCCACATCCAGCCCTTGAAGGGATCCGCGCCAGGACCTGACGTCGTCGAAAACCTCCTGTGCCTGTGCGCCAATTGTCATGTTCGTTTTGATCATGGCGCGCTGGTCATCAGCGACGAGTTGACGGTGATAGACACCATTACCGATCAGGAACTCCGAGCACTCACCGTTCATCCGTGGCATTACATCAATCTGGAATATGTACGCTTCCACCGGGAGCAATGGAGCATTCGGACCGCGGCACCGGGCCCCAGCAACCTTCACTAGTGCGACTCGGCCTGCGTACCTGCTCGGGGTCGGCGTCGTCGTCCCGCCACCGCAAGCGCAGCAAGTCGTAGAACCGGGTGCCTTCCGTGGGCCTCCTCGCGTGGCGCGAAGGCACGCACCCCGGCGGGGAAGGCGGCGGCCGCGACGTACGGCCGGGGTGTTGGCAGGGACACCATTGTTCGGTGTCCAGACCCACCGACGGGGAGCGCGGCGAGCAGCAGAATTCACCTCGCCGCAGCAACGCGGGACTCAGTACTCGGACCCCGGGGGGACACATGAACGAGTTCGACGCCAGGCGCCTGACGGGCGTCGCCGGCATCGCCGCCGCAGCCGCCTTCATCGTCGAAGTACCGTTGTACTTCATCTACTCCGGCCCCCCACCGGACTCCAACGTCCTCGCCAGGCTGCTGATCGGAATCCTCGCGCTGGCCTTCCTCATCGTCTTCGTGACGGCGTTCCGGGAACTGGTCAGGCGCGTGAACCCCGGCTGCGAATGGGTCGGCACGATGGCCTTCGCCGCCGGGCTCGTGTACTCGACGATCACCCTGGTCTCCAGCGGGCTTGAGGCAGGCGCGGTCATCGCCGTCGACCACCCGATCGACCCGACCGTCACGGTCAGCGGCACGTACATCCTCTACGGAACGATCGGCCGCCTCATGCTGGCCCTGTTCCTGACCGCCGTGGGCTTCGCGATCGCCCGGACGCGGCTGCTGCCGCGCTGGACCAGCCGCTCCGCCTTCGTCCTGGCGGGGATCAATCTGGCCTTCGTGCCGTCTCTCTTCTTCGGCCGCACCCCCGCACACTTCTACGCGGCGAACGGCTGGGGCACCACCGCCCTGATGGGCGCCATCTTCAGCTACTGGATGCTGGCTCTGGGCATCTCCGTCTACCGCAGCGCCGCCCGGCGTGCGCCCGCGTGCTCGCCGGTCCCGCAGCACTGAGGCCGGCGTCCGCTGCCGTCCCCTGCTGGGGACGCCGAAACGCTCGGCGGGGACGGTGCCCGCCGAGCGTTTCGTCTGTCTGTTACCCGCTGGTGGCTCAGTACCAGTGGTGGGCCTGCCAGAAGTTCCAGGCGCCGACCGGGCTGCCGTAGCGGGAGTTCATGTAGTCCAGGCCCCACTTGATCTGCGTGGCGGGGTTGGTCTTCCAGTCCGCACCGGCGGAGGCCATCTTCGACGCCGGCAGGGCCTGGACGAGGCCGTAGGCGCCCGAGGAGGAGTTCGTGGCGGTGTGGTTCCAGCCGCTCTCACGCGAGACGATCTTGTTGAAGGCCGCGAACTGCGCCGGGTCCTTGATCATCTGCTGGGCGATCGCCTTGGCGTTCACCGGGGCCGCCGCCTGGGCGGGAACCGTGGCGAACAGGGAACCGGCGACACCCACGGCGACGACAGTGCCCGCGAGGGTCTTCTTGGAAGCGGCGATGCGGCGGATGACGGCGTTGGACACGAAAAAGCCTTCCGAAGGGGACAGGGATGGTCGCGGCATGCCGGGGACATGCATGAACCACTCGCAGGAAGTGGAGGGTTTCGTCTGCGGCGGGCAAGCGCCCTTGGGGCAAGCACCCGTGGGTGAAAGCACCCGTGCCGCTTGGCGACTCATCCAGTTCTACCGATCCCCCGGCGGCCTGGCAATGCCCCCCTCTTACTAGCGGCTTTCGCAGCGAAGGACCTGTGGCCCCCGCGGGGCAGCGCGCATCATCGCAGGTAGGAGGCGCAGGTGCGCGGGGTCGTACACCGATCGGCGCTACTAGGCAGGGCCGTATGTGACGTGGGTCCTGTGGGCCGCCTCACGACCGATATGCCCGAAAGTGACGCATTGTTACGCTTCATACCCTTTGATGGTGGTGTTCCAGGAGCCGGATCGCCCCCGAAGTCAAGGGATCCGGACGGCCCGAGCACCCGACCCGAAGGCCCCCAGTCGGCTCGATGGCCCGGGAGCGCTTATCCGCCTGTGCCCGCACGCGCTGCTCAGCGGCGCCGGATCCGCAGTGAAGGCACTTCGAAGGACAGCTCCGTCACGCCCGGCGGGGGTTGCGGGTGGAAACGGCCCGCGCTGACGGACAGGTTCACGATCAGATACGCCTGCCAGTCGCGCCCCACCCCCGCGCGGTCCCCGAACACGCGCACCCCGTTCACCCACCAGGTCACGGACCGGGCTCCGAAACGGACCCGCAGGTCGAGCAACGAGCCAGGTGCGACGGCGGGACTCCGGAAGTAGTCCTGGCCGCCCCTCACGTGGTTGGTCAGTTCGAGGAGGTCGGGGTTGTCCGGGTGGTACTCGAAGACGTCGATCTCCTGACCGCCGTCCCGCCAGGTCCAGATGGCGGGCCACGCCCCCACCTGGACAGGCAGCCGCACGGTCGCCTCCAGCACGTCCCCGGCGCGGACCATGAACCCCTCGGTGCTGCCCTCGGTGGTCAACAGGCCTGTGTTCCATGTGCCGTTGGGGTTCGGGGTCGCCCTGAAGACGCCGCCGCGGGTGTACCGCGGATCGTCGACCAGGTAATCCAGTTTGTTGTCACCGGGGTTGACCGGACCGCCGTCCGGATACGCCGACGAACGGCCCGCGACCCACTGCGTCTGCGACGCGAAGTCCGCGGTGAACACGATCGGGCCGTCGTCCGCCGAGGGGCGGCGCGCGAAGCGCGGACGAGGCAGATGGGCGCGGCACCAGGCGAGAGCATGGGAGAGCACCAGTCCATGCTGCCCACCTACGTGCCCCAATATCCCTCCACGGGTGATTTGGCGGCGAGTTGACCACGGTCCTGACGGTCTCAGGCCGTCGCGATCACGATCACCCAGTCCTGGGCCGTCAGGCGCACGGACCGTCCCTTGTCGGGGTTGAGCCGGACTCCGTAGGAGGGGCTGAGTGCGGACTGCGCGCGCAGCCGGTATCCGACGGCGCACTCCTTGCGGCGCCGTGCCGAGGCGACGACGGTGGCGAACGTGACCTCGACTCCCGGCCGCACATAGTCGGTGGCGGGCCTCAGGTACAGCTCGTTCCCCTCGGCGGTGAACAGGTCGTCGAAGAGAACGGCCAGGTAGGGGCTCTCCGAGATCTGGCACATGAGGAGGCTGATGAGACGTCCGCTGACGATGAAGTCGGCGCCCTCGCGTGCCGGTGCGAGCAACCGGTTGCGGTCGTCGCACATCTCCGTGGTGAGCGGGATCTCCCGGCCCGTGGCCTCCTCGATCGCCCGCAGATGCAGCAGCGTGACCAGCGTCCTGTCGTCCGCGTCCGGCCTCACCTGGCCGGCGTCGAGGCCGTCGGCCTGTGCGTGCCCCGGGTCGGCGATCACGATCACGCTGTCGAAGGACGACACGTCCAGCGCGTTGAGCACCGCCGGGTTGGTGGTGTCCGCACAGCGCAAGGTCACCGCGAGCGGCCCCTGTTCGGCGGCCGAGTCGTAGGCGCGGCGCATCGTCGAGTCGTCCCCGGGAGCCACGATGTCCAGTGTGGTCCCGGGACTCGCGTAGGAGGCCAGCTGTCCGACGATGAGCGGGGCACGGCGGTTCCAGCCGAGCAGGAGCAGCCGCTCGGAGGCGGCGGCCCGGGGGGCGGCCGTGGCGATGGCGCCCTCGTCGACGAACGGTGTGGCGTCCTCCAGTACGGCCGTGTCGTCGTCGCGGGTGATGACGATGATCCGGTCGCCCGGCGCGATCGTCGTTGCGGCATCCGGATTGAGGACGACCGACTCGTCGGACCGCAGCAGGCCGACCACCGAGGAGGTCGTGAACGCCAGCAGCGCGTCCCCGAACGTCCGGCCGACCAGCGCGTCGGCGGGAACGGCGTAGAACTCGTCGCCCGCGAAATCCAGTAACTCCTGGTACACGAGCGAGAGGCCGGGCTGGCGAGCGGTCTGCACCAGAAGGCGGGCGATGATGTCGTCGATGGCCAGGACGCGTCCGCGCGGCCCGGCGGCCAGGGTGGCGGTGAGGTGGTTGCGGGTGTCCCGGACGGCGGCGACCACGACGGCCGCGTCGGTATTGACGCCCGTACGGGCGCGACCGTCGGTACCGACACCATCACGCGCGCGGCCGTCGGTACCCGCACCGTCACGGGCGCCGGCGTGGGCGGCGTCGCTTTCGCCGAGGTGGCTGGGCCCGGCGCCGCCGTCACCGCTGGTGTCACTACCGGCCCCCGCATCGGCCCCGGCTCCGGCTCCGGAGCGGTGTTCCAGCCCGGCATCCGGCCTGCCGCCCCTGCCCGCACGCGTACGGGCATGCGCACGGGCGTCGCCGCTTCCTGCCGCGGCGCCCAGTGCCGACGCGTTGAGGGCCAGCAGCGTCTTCACCACCTGCGCGTCACCGTCATCCGTACCCGGAGGCAGGACGAGCACAGCCTTGGCGGTCTGGGGGCTGACCCGCGCGAGGACCGCCGGATCGGTGGTGCAGCCGTTGCGGCAGACGATGGTCGTGGTGCCGGTGGTGGTGATCCGGGCGCTGATCGCCTCCTCCATCTCCACCTTGTCCTTCGGCGCCAGGACGGCGACGGCCGCTCTCGGCTGATTGGAGTTGGCCGACACCAGTTCCGTGACGACGGGAAAGATCTGGTCGGACCAGCCCAGGACGACGGTGTGCCCCACCTCCAGGACCGTGGAGTGACCCAGCCGCAGTTCCAGGATCCGTCGGTTGATCCCCGTGGTGATCAGACTGACCAGCGTCGACACGAACAACAGCGCGACCAGCGCGAGCAGCACGGACGCCAGCACGTACAGGGGCGGACCGACCGCGCCCCCGATCTTCAGCGTCTGCCCGACACTGACCCACACCGCGACCAGCTGCCCGGTGAGCGTGGCGGGCGGGCGGCGGTCCGTCCGCACCAGCAGCACGCTGATCGGAACGACGGCGACCAGGCAGATGAGCGTGAACCAACCGATGAGTGCGGAGGTGCTGCGCGACACCAGATTGTCGAACCGGTATTGCAGGCGCCTCCAGAGAGACGCTAGGTACTGCACCACGCACCCTCCAGCATGAGACACGCGAGCAGTCGGCCGACGGTCACCTTGTCACTCACGGTAGAGAGGATCGGTCACGGGGGCACCGAAATCGGCTCTCCTCACCCGGACGTATGAGTTGCCCTCACCCGCAGGTGTGAACAGCGCGGCCTCCGCACGGAAGAGATCGCCCGGGACGCGCCCTGCGCCCACGGCACCGTGCGCCGCTCGGGTGGGTGTCAGGCCCGACGAGCATGGTGTCCGGGCCGCTTGGGGCGCCGCGACGGATGCTGGGACCTTCCGCCACAGGACAGGCCACGTGCGGGTGCTCACCTTCGCGCTCGCCCAGGGCTCGTGGCAGTGGTTCGCCACCTTCATCGGAGGAACGCTCCTCGCGGTGCTGCTCGCCCTCCAGCGACGGGCCCTGGGCCGTCGGCGGGCTCGGGGCCGTCGGCGGGCTCGGGGCCGTCGGCGGGCTCGGCGGGCCGCTGGCCCGGATGTTTGCCCTGAATGGAACTATTGCTTGCCGATCTGTGCATTGCCTCCGCGTTGTCGCACGTCAAGACTCGACGTGACGTGACGTGACGCGACGAGTCCGCGGAACTCGGGGGGAAACGGAACGTGGAACACGGGCACGTGACGCGGTCGAGTCAGTCACCGGAACACCCATCGGAGTACTGGGAGATGGCCATGCGCACCATGAACGTACTGATTTCCGGAGCGAGTGTGGCGGGGCTGACGCTGGCCTACTGGTTGCAACAGGCCGGATTCCAGCCCACCGTGGTGGAGCGGGCGCCCGGTCTGCGCCGGGGCGGACAGGCCATCGACATCCGGGGCTCCGCGTTACCCGTCGTCGAGCGGATGGGTCTGCTCGACAAGATCCGGGCGGCCTCGACCGACATGCGGGGGATGGCCTATGTGGACGGCCGGGGTGCGGAGTTGTCGAGGTCCACCGAGGCCACGCTGACCGGCGGGCTGATAGACAACGACGACGTCGAAATCATGCGGGACGACCTGACGACCCTGCTGTTCGACGCGAGTCACTACGGCGCGGAGTTCTTGTTCGGCGATGTCATCACCTCCATCGAGCAGGACGACGACTGCGTCGACGTCCGCTTCCGGAACGGGCCGCCGCGTAGTTTCGACCTCGTGATCGGCGCGGACGGCCTGCATTCCCACGTGCGCGGGCTGGTCTTCGGACCGGAGGCTAAGTTCCTGCACTTCCTCGGCAGTTATCTCGCGGTCTTCAGCGTGGAGAACTTCCTCGATCTCGACCGCTGGCAGACGTACCACACCACTGGTGACGCGCTGGTCGGCGTCTACAGCGCCCGGCGGAACACCGAGGCGCGGGCGATGCTGCTGTTCGGGTCGCCGAAACTCGACTTCGACCACCGGGACGTCGACCGGCAGAAGACGCTTCTCGCCGAGCGGTTCGCCGATGTCGGCTGGGAGACGCCCCGGCTCCTGGCGAGCATGTGGGACGCGCCCGACTTCCATTTCGACTCGATGAGCCAGATCCACCTGGACCACTGGTCGAAGGGGCGCGTGGGGCTCGTCGGCGACGCGGGGTACTGTGCTTCGCCGCGATCCGGCCAGGGTACGAGCCTCGCTCTGGTCGGCGCGTACGTCCTGGCGGGCGAACTCGCGAACAGCCGTGACGACCACCGCGCGGCCTTCTCGCGCTACCAGGACGTGATGCGGGATTACGTCCACACCAACCAGCGCCTGGCCCAGCACAGGTCCGACGGCAGCGAGCGCACGGCGGACGACCTCGCCCGCGCCGCCCACTCCATCGCCCTCCCGCACTACCCCCGCCTGGGCTGACACCGGCGCGAGCGGCCCGGGCGCCGGGGGTTCGCGCCCGCAGTTTTCCTGGGGGCGATTTCCCTGCGGGCGATTTTCCTGCGGGCGATGAGTTCGGGCTCCCGGCACGGTCTGCCCTGATGAGTCCCGTGCCGTGCCGTGAACCTTGGAGGAGCCCATGACCGCCCAGGCCCTACCGCCCGTCGTCGACGCCGAGACCTGGCAGCGGCAGCTGGACGAGCTGCGCGTGCGCGAGAAGGCCGCCACCCGGCAGCTCGATGCCATTGCCGCCGAGCGCCGCAGGATGCCGATGGTCGAGATGCCCGACTACACCCTCGAAGGCGAGGAGGGACCTGTGTCCCTCGCGGACGTCTTCGGCGACAAGACCCAGCTGATCGTCTACAACCACATGTGGTTCCCCGGCGAGGAGTGGCAGTGCCCGGGGTGTACCGGGTACACCTCGCAGTTCACCAGGCTGGACTTCCTGGATGCCTACGACGCCCGGTTCGTGATCGTCACCCAGGGCCCGATCGAGGAGGCCCTGGCGTACAAACGGCGGGTCGGGAACAAGATGAGCTGGTACTCCACCGCGAACAGTTCGTTCGGCACCGACGTCGGCGCTCCACCCGGCGGGGGTTTCGCGGTCAACGTGTTCCTGCGCGACGGGGACACCGTCTACCGCACCTGGCACACCACCGGCCGGGGCACCGAGCAGCTGAGCCACACCTTCGCCCTCATCGACCTGCTGCCCTACGGACGCCAGGAGGAGTGGCAGGACTCTCCCAAGGGCTGGCCCCAGTCACCCACCTACAGCCGGTGGACGCGCTCGGACGCCATCGCCGCCCTCTACGGACCGGCCGCACAGAACAGCTGAGGCCAGAACAGCTGAGGCCCGCGGCGCTGCCCCGTGGCGGGCCGAGCAGCGGCACAACCGGCTAGCGCCGGGTCCCCAACGGCGGTCATTCTCACCGGCGTTGGGGGGCCCAGGAGTCGACATCGGCTGTGCACCGGTCACTCGGCCGGTTCCCACACGGAGCAGTCGTGGGCGAACAGCACGCGGCGCGGATCGAAGTCCATGAGCCGCCGGAGCCACCCGGGGAAGGAGGGAAGGGGCTGTTTCTCCCCCTCGCGTACGGCTCGGGCTGCCAGCTCGGCCGAGGCGAACGCGGATGCGGTGTCGTACGCCTGTCCGGCGAGGACGACGGAACCCGCGTCGCGACGGACGATCAGGGACTGGTGGCCCTCGGTGTGCCCCGGGGTGGGGACGATCCACACGCCGGGCCAGATCTCCGCCTCGCCGGTCAATTCCTCGTATCGGGCTCCGGGAAAGTCGACGAGCCGGTCGATCGTGTAATCGCCCCGCATCGCCGTCGCCAGCTCTGTGCTCTGCACCAGGACCGGGGTGCCGGCCAGCAGGGGGTTGCCGCCGCAGTGGTCGAAGTGCAGATGGCAGTTCACGACGAGGGAGATGTCCTCGGGCGTGACTCCGGCGGCCGCGAGGGCGCCCCGCAGCGAACGGCGCCGGGGCCGGTAGTGCGCGTCGGTCTCGGGAGAGCCCTCGCCCATGCCGGTGTCGAAGAGGAGCAGCCCCCGATCGTGGCGTACGAGGTAGGCGAGCGCCGGCTCGGGGCGCGGCTCCGGGCCGCCGGTCTCCGATGCGGGGCGGATGAAGTACCCCAGGTCGAGCCTGCGTACTGACGTCTGCGTCCCCATCGCCTGCGTCCCCATCGCCTGCGTCCCCGTCACCCGTGCCCCCATCGCCTGCGTCCCCATCGCCCATGCCCCCATCGCCTGCTTCCGGAGCCCACGTCCCACAGCCCGTGTGTTCCCACCGTCGATCGTGGTCCGGGGCAGGCGCGGCTGTCCATGTCGTCCGCCGAGAGCTGATCCGGCGCGTCCTGACCGGCCCGGCGTCGTAGCGGGTTCCGCGTCGCGGCGCGCGGCCCCGGCCACCTCTGCGTACCGTGATGCCGTGGCGGCCTGGGGCGTACACCGTACGGCTCATCCGGCGCGCCGCCGCACGGTCGGGCCCCTTGACTGAGGGCGTGGACACCTCGAAGCCCTCCGCCGCGGCGTACCGGAACCTGGTGCTGGCGACGGTCGGGTTCACGCTCACGTTCTGGGCGTGGGATCTGATCGCGCCGCTGGCCGGAGACTACAAGGACCGGCTGCATCTCAGTTCGCTCCAGCAGTCGTTGCTCGTCGCGGTCCCGGTGCTCGTCGGGTCGCTCGGCCGGATTCCGGTGGGCGCGCTGACCGACCGCTACGGAGCCAAGCTGATGTTCCCGCTGATGTCCGCGTCGACCATCGTGCCCGTGCTCCTGCTGATCCCCGCGCGCGACAGTTACGGCCTGATGCTGGTGGTGGGCTTCCTGCTGGGGCTCGGCGGCACGACCTTCGCGATCGGCATCCCCCTGGTCAACTCCTGGTTCCCGCCGCACAAACGGGGGTTCGCGCTGGGCGTGTTCGGCATGGGCATGGGCGGCGTGGCCCTCTCCGGGTATCTCACCCCGCGGATCGCCGAGCACGGCTATCACGTGCCCTTCCTCGTCGTGGCGATCGCCCTCGCCGGGTACGCCGTCCTCGCGGCCCTGCTGATCACCGACCGCCCGGACCGGCCCGTCCCCACGGCGACGCTGGGAACGCGGCTCGGTCGGGCGGGACGGCTGCGGGTGACGTGGGAACTGTCCGCGCTGTACGCGATCGGCTTCGGCGGGATCGTCGCGTTCGGCGTGTACCTGCCGACGTACCTCAAGACCTGGTACGCGCTTTCGCCGACCGACGCGGGGTCCAAGGCCGCGGGGTTCGCGCTGGCCACGGTCGTCTTCCGCCCGGTCGGCGGCTGGCTCTCGGACCGTGTGCACCCCGCCGTCGTCACCGCTGCGGCGCTCGCCGCCGTCGCGCTGCTCGCCATCGTGCAGGCCTTCGACCCTCCGCTGTACCCCGGCGGTACCATCGCGCTGCTGTGCATGGGCGCCGGCCTCGGAACGGCCAGCGGCAGCGTCTTCGCCCTTGTCTCGCAGGTGACACCACAGCCGCAGGTGGGCAGCGTGACCGGCATCGTGGGAGCGACGGGCGGTCTCGGCGGATTCGTACCGCCGCTGGTCATGGGCGCGATCTACAGCGCGAAGGCCTCGTACTCGATCGGCTTCATGCTGCTGTCCGACCTGGCGCTCGCCGGCTGTGTGTACGCGTTCGCCCGGATGCGCACGAGCAGTTCCCCCTCAGCCGAGGCCCGACCGGACGAGCGGGCCGTCGGTCACGTCGAGCGGGCCGGCTAGGGGGTGTCTGGTGGATCAGGGTCGGTCAGGGTGCGGCGCCTGGTGCGGTGCATCGCAAGGCGCCGGAACGTCGTGATAGCGGAGC
>NZ_JBICXU010000028.1:0-111175 GCF_043200435.1 Streptomyces sp. NPDC048416 | reverse complement strand
TGATAGCGGAGCTATCGGGGCGTTTCGGCAACGCCGCGAGGTGCCGTGCCAGGCGCCGCACCCCCGGCCATGATCCACCAGACACCCCCTAGGTCGTGTCTTCGAAGTCCCGTCTGGCCGGCGGGCGGACGACGCCACTTCGAAGACGCTCCCTAGCGGTGGGCGGCCTCGGTGGGCCTGTCCTGCTCCGTGGGTGCCTGGGCCGCGGGCGGCTTCGGCGGCAGGAAGAGGGCGACGACGACCGCGCCGAGCAGGGCGACTCCGGCCGAGGCGAAGGCGGTGATGTGCATGGCGTGGATGAAGGCGTCGTTGGCGGGGCCGATCAGCGCCTTGCCCGCGGGGCCCATCCGCTCGGCGACGCCGAGGGTGGCCTCGATGGATTCGCCGGCCGCCTTGCGCGCCCCTTCGGGGACCGCGCCGAGGTGGCTCTGGATGTCGCCGCGGTAGACGGTGGAGAGCAGCGAGCCGAGCACGGCGACGCCGAGCGCGCCGCCGACCTGGCGGAAGGTGTTGTTGACGGCCGAGCCCGAGCCGGCCTTCTCGCGCGGCAGCGCCTGCATGATCGACACGGTGACGGGCGGCATGATGTGGGCCATTCCGGCGCCCTGGATGAAGAAGACGACCTCCATGACCCAGATCGGGGTGCCGGCGTCGAACAGGCCGAAGGCGGCGAGGCCGATGGCCACCAGGACGAGTCCCGCGGTGCAGACGGCCCGCGCGCCGAACCGGTCGACGACCAGCCGGGCCCGCGGCGCGAAGATCATCTGGGCGGCGGCGAGCGGCAGGATGAGCAGCCCGGACTGAAGGGCGCTGTAGCCGCGCACGCTCTGGATGTAGAAGACCGAGAAGAAGGTCACGCCCATCAGCGCGAAGAAGGTCAGCGCGATGGCGACGACGGCGGCCGAGAAGGCGGGCTTCTTGAAGTAGGTGATGTCGATGGCGGGGTGGTCGCAGCGCTTCTCGTAGAACACGAAGGCGACGAGCACCGCGACACCGGCGAGGATGGTGGCGAGGACGCCCGTATCGGTGAAGTCGGCGAGTTCGCCGCCGTGGATGATGCCGTAGACGAGCAGCACGAGTCCCACGACGGAGAGCAGCACGCCGACCGGGTCGAGCTTGCCGGGGTTGGGGTCCTTGGAGTCCGGCACGAGCACGATCATCGCGATCAGGGCGATGATCACGACGGGCACGTTGACCAGGAAGACCGAGCCCCACCAGAAGTGCTGGAGCAGGACGCCACCGGTGATCGGGCCGATCGCGATGGCGAGGCCCACGCCGCCGGCCCAGATGCCGATCGCCTTGGGCTGTTCGTCGCGCTCGAAGACGTTCATGAGGACGGCGAGGGTGGCGGGCATCACGAAGGCGCCGCCGAGGCCCATCAGGGCGCGGAACGCGATGAGCTGGTCCGGGGAGTTCGAGAACGCGGCGAGCACCGAGCCGAGGCCGAACACCGTGATGCCGAAGAGCAGGATCCGCTTGCGGCCGAGCCGGTCGCCGAGCAGTCCCGAGGTGAAGAGCAGGCCGGCGAAGACGAGCGTGTAGGCGTTGATCGCCCACTCCAGCTCGCTCTGGGTGGCGCCGAGACCGGTGGGGGCGGGGCTCGCGATGGTCTTGACGGCGACGTTCAGGATCGAGTTGTCCAAAACGACGATCAGCAGGCTGAGCATCAGGACGGCGAGGATCGCCCAGCGCCGGCGGTGGACGGCTTCGGGTATCCGGGGTGCGGCAGGGGCGCCGGACGCGGGAGGCGTGGTTGACATGTCTACCACCCTAGAGCAATTCCGATACGGAACCGTCTCGTATAGGAATGTCTTTACCGTACGGGCTGTGCCGGGGCCGCTTGCCGCGGGTACGGCCGGGCCGGCCCGGCATCGCTCGCCCGTGGGTGCGGCCCGGCCCGGCATCGCTCGCCCGTGGGTGCGGCCCGGTCCGACGTCGCTCGCCCATGGGTGCGGGCCGTGCCCTTCGTGTCACACCCACTTCCCGGCAAGGGGCACGGGATGCCACCATGGATGTGGTCCGGAGACGCCGTAAGGGCGCTTCGAGATGACGAACAGGAGCCGTTGCGATGACGCAACACATTCAGGCTGCCCAGAACCAGAAGACTTCCGACAGCAGCGATCCCAAGGCGCTGTACGGGGGCAAGGGCACCCGGCGCATCACCGTGCACGACATCGCGGCCGCCAAGGCGCGCGGTGAGAAGTGGCCCATGCTCACCGCCTACGACGCGATGACCGCGTCCGTCTTCGACGAGGCGGGGATCCCGGTCCTGCTCGTGGGCGACTCCATGGGCAACTGCCACCTCGGATACGAGACGACCGTGCCGGTCACCCTCGACGAGATCACCATGCTGTCCGCCGCTGTCGTACGGGGCACCTCGCGCGCCCTGGTCGTGAGCGACCTGCCCTTCGGCTCGTACCAGGAGGGCCCGGTGCAGGCGCTGCGCACCGCCATGCGCCTGGTCAAGGACGCGGGCGTCGGCGCGGTCAAGCTGGAGGGCGGCGAGCGCAGCCACGAACAGATCCGCCTGCTCGTCGACTCCGGCATCCCGGTGATGGGCCACATCGGGCTGACGCCGCAGTCCGTGAACACGCTGGGTTATCGGGTGCAGGGCCGCGGCGACGAGGCGGCGCACCAACTGCTGCGCGACGCCAAGGCGGTCCAGGACGCGGGCGCCTTCGCGATCGTTCTGGAGCTGGTCCCCGCGGAGCTCGCCGCCGAGGTGACCCGCATCCTGCACATCCCGACCGTGGGCATCGGCGCGGGCATCGAGTGCGACGCGCAGGTGCTCGTCTACACCGACATGGTGGGCCTCACCCCCGGCAAGGCCCCCCGCTTCAGCAAGCAGTACGTCAACCTGCGCCAGTCCCTCGGGGACGCGGCGAAGGCCTTCGCCGGCGAGGTCGTCGGCGGGGCGTTCCCGGCCGAGGAACACACCTTCCACTAACGGCGTTCCGGCCGGAGGGCGCACCCTTCACCCACCGCGTTCCGGCCGGGGGACATCGTCCACCAGCCACGTTCCCTACCGGGACAACGCACCTTCCACCAGCCACTGCGGTCACGACGACAGTCCGCCGACTTCCCCCATCGGCGGGCTGTCCGTCGTTGGCGGGGGCGGGTGCCGCAGTCCTCTCGCCGGCTGCCGACAGGGTGTCCCCGAGGTGTCGGCGGCCTGTCGGCGGATTGTCGGTGGCGCCTGGCACCTTGATGTCCATGACGCGAATCGACAAGAAGCCCGGCAACAGCGGGGGCGGCGCCCAGCACGCCGTCTCCGTACGGGGGCTGGTGAAGCACTTCGGCGACACCAAGGCGCTGGACGGCGTCGACCTGGACGTCCGCGAGGGCACCGTGCTCGGTGTGCTCGGACCGAACGGCGCCGGCAAGACCACCCTCGTCCGCTGCCTGTCCACCCTGCTCGTGCCGGACGCCGGCACCGCGGTCGTCGCCGGGTACGACGTGGTGAAGCAGCCCCGCCAGTTGCGCCGCACGATCGGCCTGACCGGGCAGTACGCCTCGGTCGACGAGAAACTGTCCGGCCGCGAGAACCTGTACATGATCGGCCGGCTGCTCGACCTGTCCCGCACGCAGGCCCGCTCCCGCGCCGACGAGCTCCTGGAGCGCTTCTCGCTCACGGACGCCGCCAAGCGGCCCGCGATGACGTACTCCGGAGGCATGCGGCGCCGGCTCGACCTGGCCGCCTCCATGATCGGCCACCCCGCCGTGCTGTACCTGGACGAGCCGACGACCGGCCTCGATCCGCGCACCCGCAACGAGGTGTGGGACGAGGTGCGCCGCATGGTCGCCGAGGGCGCCACCGTGCTGCTGACCACGCAGTACATGGAAGAAGCCGAGCAGTTGGCGCGTGAGCTCACCGTCATCGACCGCGGCAAGGTCATCGCCAGCGGCGAGGTCGACGAGCTGAAGGCGCGGGTCGGCGGCCGCACCCTCCAGATCCGGCCCACCGACCCGGAGCAGCTGGGCGCGATGGCACGGGCCGTCACCGAGGCGGGCCTCGCCGGAATCTCGGGCACCCAGGTCGTGCCCGACGAGAGCGTGCTGAATGTGCCGATCCTCAGCGACGAGCAACTGACGGCCGCTGTAGGCCTGTTGGGGGCGCGCGGCTTCGGCATCGCCCACATAGGCACCCACCTTCCCAGCCTGGACGAGGTGTTCCTGGCCATCACCGGCCAGAAGACCGCCGATTCCCAGGACGCCACCCGTGAGACCGAGGAGGTCGCGGCATGAGCACCACCACCACTGCCACCGTCGACGCGCCTGCCCAGCAGACCCCTCCGGCCCCGCGGCCGGCCGTCGGATCCGACGACGTCCGCATCGGGCTGCGCGCCAATCTGCGCCACATCGGCGCCCTGGCGCGCCGCAACATGCTCCAGATCAAGGCCGACCCGGAGTCGATGTTCGACGCCGTCCTGATGCCGATCATCTTCATCCTGCTGTTCGTGTACGTCTTCGGCGGCGCGATGTTCGGCGACGGCAACCAGGGCGCCTACGTCAACTACCTGGTGCCCGGCCTGATGGCGATGATGGGCCTGAACATCGCGATGGCGGTCGGCTCCGGCGTCAACGACGACTTCAAGAAGGGCGTGATGGACCGGTTCCGGACGATGCCCATCGCCCGGTCGTCCGTCCTCATCGCCAAGATGGTGGTCGAGGTCGGCCGCATGCTGGTGGCCACCACGATCCTGCTGATCATGGGCTTCATCCTGGGGCTCAGCATCAGCACCTCGGTGTGGGGCCTGCTGGCCGCGGTCGGTCTTTCGCTGACCTTCGGCGCGTCCCTCATGTGGATCTTCATCCTGCTCGGACTCACCATGAAGTCCGTCCAGGCCGTCCAGGGAGTGGCCATGCTCGTGCTGATGCCGCTGCAGTTCGGTTCGTCCATCTTCGCCAAGCCGACCACGATGCCCGGCTGGTTGCAGTCCTTCACCGACTACAACCCGCTGTCCAATCTGGCGGACGCGGCCCGCGGCCTGATGATCGGCGGCCCGGTCGCCCACTCCGCCCTGATGACGCTCGCCTGGTCGGCGGGGATCACGCTGGTGATGGCTCCGCTCGCGGTCGCCAAGTTCCGCAAGCGCACCTGAGCCTGACCCTCCCTCAGCTCTCGCGATCGCGTCGCACGACGGCGGCGGCCTCCTCCACACCGAGGCCGCCGCCTTCCGCGTGGGCCGACGCGTACGCGGCGTCGTCGAGCACGGCGCGCGCGGCCCGCTCGGCCGCGGCCCGCTGTTCCGCCTGGACGGGCGGCGAGAAGTGGCCCTCCGGGAGCAGGGCGTCGTGGGCGCCGATCAGCCGTGCCGCGTCCAGGGCGCGGTCGGCGCCGCCGAGCCCGGCCAACGCCCAGGCAGCGGTGAGCAGATGGACAGCGATCATCTCCGGCGCGACCATCCGCGACAGCGGCTCCTGGGCCCGGTCGAGCGCGGTCAACGCTCCCGAGAGGGCGTCGGCGAACCGGCCCTGCTCGTTGTCGAGCCAGGCCCGCACGCCCACGACAAGACCCTCGAACATCATGAGGTTCGCGGAGTGGAACTCCCGCAGCAGTTCCTCGATCTGCTCGCGCGCCTCGTCGAACCGGCGGGTACGGCCCAGCCATACGGCGAGGAAGAGCCGGGCCGCGGGCCGTGTCTCGACACCGGCGCCGTGCCCGTCGGCAAGGATCTCGCGCAGCATCGCCTCGCCACGGTCCCCCTCCCCGGTCTCCAGGAGCATGCCCGCGAGCCGCGCCTTGAGGAGCGTGACCTGGGCCTTGGCGCCCAACTGCTCGGCGTGGCGCAGGGCGTCGGCGAAGTCCTCGGCCGCCGCGGCGAACTCGCCCCTCTTCTCCCGCGCCTCGCCCCTGGCCGCCAGCGCCTCGGCCGCGCCCCAGGCGTCCCCGATGCGCTGGAACATCCGCAGGCTGACCTCGGCGTCCTTAGCCGCGTCGCCCGCCCAGGCGGTGCGGTTGGCCAGGACGTTGGCGCGCATCTGGAGGGCGGCGGCCAGTTCCCACGCGTACCCCAGTTCCTCGCAGGCCGTCACGGTGGCGTCGAGGACTTCCTTCAGGCTGTCCTCGTCTCCGGTGAACACCAGCGGGAAGAACCAGAGCGAGCCCGGGGTGCGGCAGGTCTGCGGCAGGCCCGGCCGGTAGACGGACACGATGGCGCGGAGCCGTTCGAGGGCTTCGGGCGTGCTCCACTCGTCCGCCGCGTGGTCCATGGAGGCCACCTGGATCAGGTGCATGGCGCGCCGCGCCTCCTGGAGCACATCGGGGTCCATGGGCGGCGGGTTGTCCACGCAGCGGAGGTACACCGCCGGTGCGGGCGTCAGCGGTGGCGCGAAGGGGTCGGGGCCGAGGGCGGCGGCCTGCTGTGCCCAGTACCGTGCGTCGCCTCGCTGGTCGCGTATCTGCCAGTACCACGCCAGGGCGTGCACCAGGCAGAGCGCCTCCTGCTCGTCGCGCAGCGCGATGGAGCGGCGCAGCGCGGTCCGCAGGTTCTCGTACTCCCCCTCGAAGAGCTCGATCGCCGCCCGCTGCCCGGGTCCGCGCAGCTCACCGTCGGCGCGGCGGGCCAGCTCGCGGTAGTACGTGAGGTGGCGCCGCTCGGCGCCGGAGCGGTCCCCCGCACCGTCCAGGCGCTCCCCCGCGTACTCGGCGACGGTTTCGAGGAGCCGGTAGCGCATGTGGCCGGTGGTGTCGGGCGCGGCCACCACGAGCGATTTGTCGACGAGCGAGCCCAGTACGTCGGGCACGTCGTGGGCGCTCACCTCAGGGGCCCCCGAGGGGGTGGCGTCGCCCGCGCACACCGCCTCGGCGGCCTCCAGGTCACAGCCGCCCGCGAACACGGCCAGCCGGCCGAGCACGGCGCGCTCGGACGCCTCAAGGAGTTCCCACGACCAGTCGACGACGGCCCGCAGGGTCTGCTGGCGCGGCAGCACGGTGCGGCTGCCGCTGGTGAGCAGCCGGAAGCGGTCGTCGAGCCGGTCCGCGATCTGACGGGTGGTCAGCATGCGCAGGCGTGCGGCGGCCAGTTCGATGGCGAGCGGGAGTCCGTCGAGCCGCCGGCAGATCTCGGCGGCGGCGTCCGCATCGTCCTCCACGCGGAAACCCGGCCGGGCCGCGGCGCCCCGTTCGGCGAGCAGCCGCAGCGCGTAGGGCGCGGGCAGCGGCTCGACGGGCCGCACCAACTCCCCCTGCACGCCGAGGATTTCGCGGCTGGTGGCGAGGACCACCAGCTGCGGGCAGCGGGCCAGCAGGTACTCGGCGAGTTCCGCGGCGGCGCCGATCACATGCTCGCAGTTGTCCAGGAGCAGCAGCATGCGGCGCGGCCCGCAGTGTTCGGCGAGCCGGACCAGGGGGTCGTCGGCGTGCCGGTCGGCGGCCCTCAGTTCTTCGGCGCCGGCCGAGTGCAGCACCGTCTTGCGGGCCCCGACGGCCGTGAGCACGGCGGCCGGCACCCCGGCCGGGTCGTCGACGGGCGCGAGTTCGGCCAGCCACACCCCGTCCGGCCAGCAGGCCGCGACCCCTTCGGCGGCTTCCTGCGAGAGCCGGGTCTTGCCGGCGCCGCCGGGCCCGAGCAGCGTGACGAGCCGGGCGGATTCCAGGTCGCCGCGGATGTCGGCGAGCTCGCTTTCGCGTCCGACGAAGGAGGTCAGACGGGCCCGCAGGTTTCCGTACACCGGGGGCGCGGCGGCGGGCGGCGGCGGCGCCGGGTTCAGCAACTCGGCGTGGATGGCGCGCAGTTCGGGCCCCGGGTCGGCGCCGAGCTCATCGGCGAGGGTGGCCCGCACGCTCTCGTACGCGGCCAGCGCCTCGGCGGGGCGGCCCGCGGCGCGCAGTGCCCGGATGCGCAGGGCGTTCAGCGGCTCGTCCAGCGGGTGGCTCCCGCACAGGGCGGCGAGCTCGGCCAGGGTCTCCTCGGCGCGGCCAAGGGCGAGCGCGGCGGCGAGCCTGAGCCGCCGGGCGTCGAGCCTGCGGGCCTCGGCGCGGGTGGCGAGGGCGCCGGGGTCGGGCAGATCGGCGAGCGCGGGCCCGGCCCACAGCGCGAGCGCGTCGTCGAGCAGCGACACGGCCTCGGCGGGGTCGCCCTCCTCCAGGGCGCGCGCGCCGTCGGCGGCGAGCCGGTCGAAACGGTGCAGGTCGATGTCGTCGGCCTCGGCGGCGAGCCCGTATCCACCGCTCTCCGCCGAGAAGACGGCGTCGTGGCCCAGCGCCCTGCGCAGCCGGCCCACGAGTGCCTGGAGCGCGCCCGGCGCGTCGGCGGGCGGCTCCGCTCCCCACACCTCGTCGACGAGGACGGCCACCGGCACGGCACGGCCCGGCCGTAGCGCGAGCACCGCCAGGAGGGCGCGCAGCCGCGCTCCGCCGAGGGCGACGGGCGTGCCGTCGAGGTGTTGGGCCTGGGTGTTGCCTAGAAGCCGGTAGCGCACACCCCCCATTCTCATCGACGCGCGCCGCGACCAGCGCCCCGGCGGGGAACTCCCCGGGGATCCCGAGACGTTTGACGCTCACCCCCTGTACGGTCGGGCGCGTCCCGCCCGACCGTCCCACCAGCACTGGAGCCCACCGCATGGCCACCGCTACCTCCCGCCACCACGACCGGCGGATCAGCCCGGTCTTTCTCGGGATCGTCGCCGTGATGGCGGTCTCCGGGTGGGCGGTGTGGACGAGTTACGCCTCCTCGCCCGGCCTCGCCGTGTTCTTGTTCGTGACGTCGGCGTGGGTCGTGTCGCTGTGCCTGCACGAGTACGCGCACGCCCGCACCGCGCTGCACGGCGGGGACATCACGATCGGCGCCAAGGGCTACCTCACGCTCAACCCGCTGAAGTACACCCACGCGCTGCTTTCGATCGTGCTGCCGGTCATCTTCGTGATCATGGGCGGCATCGGTCTGCCCGGCGGCGCGGTCTTCATCGAGCGGAGCCGGATCCGCGGCCGCCGGCGGCACAGCCTGATCTCGGCGGCGGGCCCGCTGACCAACGTCGTGTTCGCCCTCGTGTGCACGGCCCCGTTCTGGCTGCACGCCCTGGACGGGGTGCCGGGTCACTTCCGCGCCGCGCTGGCCTTCCTGGCGCTGCTCCAGGTGACGGCGGCGCTCCTGAACTTCCTGCCGGTCCCCGGCCTCGACGGGTACGGGATCATCGAGCCCTGGCTGTCGCACGCCGCGCGGCGCCAGGTGGAGCCGTTCGCCCCGTTCGGGCTGCTCGCCGTGTTCGGGCTGCTGTGGATCCCCGAGATCAACCAGGAGTTCTTCCGGCTGATCTACGCGATCCTCAACGGGCTCGGGGTGTCCGACCTGGACGCCGCGATCGGCCGCAGCCTCTACCAGTTCTGGCCGGACCTCTCGCTCACGCCGCAGGGGTAGTGGCCCGCGGGCCCGGCTCGCTCACTCCGAGGAGGTCGTGGCGGGCGGCTCGCTCACTCCGCGGGGGTGGTGGCCCGGGCCCGGCGCAGGTAGTACCACGCCATGTTGGACGAGAGCCCGACGAGCAGCACCCAGATGATTCCGAGCCAGCTGCCCTCGACGAAGGAGACCACGGCCGCGACGAGGGCGAGGACACAGACGGCGAGGGCGTACAGAGCGAGGCGGGGCATGGAGGTCGGCTCCTGTCGGGTACTTCGGCACTTCGGCGGCATCTACACCTGCCGCACGGGGTGCAACGGACGGGCGGGCACACGGCGCCCACCCGTCCAGTGTCCCCCATCGCCGTCGCCGCCCCGCACCGCGGTCACGGCGTACCCCGGCACGCCCGCGCGGCCCCGCGTATCGCGGGCGCAGGGGCTCAGACGTCGGTGACGCGCAGTCCGGCGTGTGCCTTGTGGCGGCGGTTCACCGAGATCAGGTTGGCGACGAGCGACTCCACCTGATGCGCGTTGCGCAGCCGCCCGGCGAACACGCCGCGCATGCCGGGGATGCGGCCGGCGAGCGCCTGCACGACGTCGGTGTCGGCGCGGGCCTCGCCCAGCACCATCACATCCGTGTCGATCTCCTCGATCGAGGTGTCCTGGAGCAGCACCGCCGACAGGTGGTGGAAGGCCGCGGTCACCCGGGAGTCGGGCAGCAGGGCGGCGGCCTGCTGGGCGGCGCTGCCCTCCTCGGGCTTCAGGGCGTACGCGCCCTGCTTGTCGAAGCCGAGCGGGTTGACGCAGTCGACGACGAGCTTGCCCGCCAGCTCCTCGCGCAGTGATGCAAGGGTCTTGGCGTGACCGTCCCACGGCACCGCCACGATCACGATGTCGCTGCGCCGCGCGCACGCGGCGTTGTCGGCGCCCTCGACGCCCAGCCCGAGCTCGTCGGCCGCCGTCCGCGCCCGCTCCTCGGCCCGCGAGCCGATGATCACCTTCTGGCCGGCCCGGGCGAGCCGGTAGGCCAGGCCCCGGCCCTGGTCGCCGGTGCCGCCGAGCACGCCGACGACGAGACCGGAGACGTCCGGAAGGTCCCAGGGGTCCCTGGCGGCGGGCTTCGCAGCGTTCCCCGCGTTGTCAGTGGAAGTCATGAGGGCGACCTTACTCGGCCGTAGCCGGGCCCTTCGTTGGGATGACGAAGGGCCCGATTCGGGCCCGTGGGCGCGCCGGGTGGGGCAGGCTGCGGGCATGGATGCCGTACGGGTCGCACTGCTGCGGGAAGTGCTCGCGGGGACGGAGTGGCTGCGGGCCACCCGCCGCTTCGCGGGCGTGCTCCGCTCCTCGGTCCTGCCGCACGGCGGCGGGCTGCTCCTGGTCGGCACCGAGGTGTACGAGCCGTGGCACCTGGCCGCCCACCTCACCGACGAGGCCGCCTGGTCGGGGCTGCCCGAGCTGAGTCCGACGCTGGTGCGCCACCGCACCGAGCCGGGCGGGCCGCCCCATCTGTCGGTCGGGCTCGGCCGTCTGGAGGCGGCGCGCCGCGGCGAGACGCTGCTCCTGGTGGCGCCCGAGCGGCCCGCCGAGGGCCTGCTCGAACGCGTCCACGACGCGCGCAGGGCGGGCGCGACGGTCCTCGCCCTGGACGGCGGGGACCGCGAGGTGCGGGGCCTGGTCCACGAATCCCTCACCGTGGCACCGGACGCGGAACTCGACCTGGACACCGTGCAGCACCTGGTGAGCGCGGCGGCCGGCGAGAACACGCTGCCCCCGCAACGCGGTCCGCGCCGCTTGCGCGACCGGCTCGGCCGTCTCGCCGACCAGCTGACGGCGCCGCCGCCGGGGCGCTGGTGACCGGCCGATGAATCGTCGGTACGCACCGGGTGCGTACCGATAATTCGATTGCGCCCGGCGACCTCGGCCCGGAACATGGCCGCTCGTGCCCGATGAACCTCCCGCGTCCCGACTGCGCTCGATCCTGCCCGACCTCGCTCCGTGGCGGGCGTCGGCCGATTTCCGGCTGCTCTGGACGCAGGGCCTGATCACCAACTTCGGCAGCTTCATGGCGATGGTCGCGCTGCCGCTCCAGATCAAGGAGCTGACCGACTCACCGCTCGCGGTGGGCGCGATGGGCGCGGTGGAACTCGTCCCGCTGATCGTCTTCGGCCTGTACGGCGGCGCCCTCGCGGACGCCGTGGACCGCCGCAAGGTCATTCTCGCCACCGAGGCGGGCCTCGGCCTGCTCGCACTCGTCCTGCTGGTCAACGCGCTGCTCCCGAGCCCCATGCTCTGGCCGCTGTACGTCGTGGCCGCGGGCGTCTCGGCGCTGGCGGGACTGCAACGCCCGGCGCTGGACTCGCTGATGGCCCGGATCGTCCCGCACGACCAGCTGACGGCGGCGGCCGCCCTCAACGCCCTGCGCTGGCAGCTCGGCGCGATCGCGGGGCCGTCCCTGGCCGGCCTCGTCGTGGCGTACGCGGGTACGGCCACGGCGTACGCGACGACCATCGGCACGTTCACCGTGTCGGTGGTGATGTGCGCCCGGCTGACCCCGGCGCCGCCCGCCCACGACGCGGCGAAGCCCTCGCTGCGCGGCATCGCGGAGGGCGCCCGCTACGCGTGGTCGCGGCCGGTGCTGCTGGGGACCTACGCCGTCGACCTGGCGGCCATGTTCTTCGCCTTCCCCAACGCGATCTTCCCCTTCCTCGCCGACAGCCTGGACGCCGACTGGTCGCTCGGCCTGATGTACGCGGCGGGCTCGGTGGGGTCGGTCCTGCTCAGCCTGACCAGCGGCTGGACTTCGCGGGTGCGGCGGCACGGCCTGTTCGTGGTGTGCGGGGCGGCAGTCTGGGGCGCGGCGATGGCCGGGGCCGGGCTGCTCGGCAACGTGTGGCTGGTGCTGGCCTGCCTCGCGGTGGCGGGCGCGGGCGACATGCTGAGCGGGCTCGGCCGCTCCACCATCTGGAACCAGACGATCCCGGACGAGCTGCGTGGCCGGCTCGCCGGGATAGAAGTGCTCTCGTACAGCGTCGGCCCGCAGCTGGGCCAGGTCCGGGCGGGCGCGATGGCCGGCTGGACCGGGACCAGGGCCGCGGTGTGGTCGGGCGGCGTGGCGTGCGTGGCGGCGGTGGGGCTGCTGGCGACGGCGCTGCCCAGGCTGCTCACCTATGACGCGGCGACCGACGAGGACGCGGCGCGCCGCCGCGCGGCCGAGCAGTTCGCCTCCACCGCCGCCCAGTAGCTGTCCGGTGTGCGGCGCGCGCACGGTTCTTCGCGCGCCGGCCGACGCCGCCCGCCCCGGTTCAGGCTGCCTGTACGAGTTCGGCGCGGCCGAACAACAGGGCGTAGCCGGAGGGGAGTTGGTCGAGGATGCGGGTGAGCAGGCCGGGCCCGGCGAGGGCGGCGACCGCGGTGAGGACCGCGCCGGTGTCCCAGCGGACGGTGGCGGGGGCCGCGCCGGTGCGGCTCGCGAGGTCCTTGACGAATGCCCAGCCCGTCAGTCGCTCCGCCGAGGGGACCTCGCCGGTGAAGATCTGGGCGGCCTCGAAGGGCAGCCGGGCGGCCAGCTCGACGCGTTCCTCGCCCACCAGTCTGCGCCCGAGTCCTGAAAGGACGAGGCGGACGGCTTCGGCGGCCCGTTCCCTGGTCGGGTAGGCCCCTTCGTAGCGGACCTTCTCCAGCATCTGCTCGTACGTCATCGCCGTCCGGTGCCGAAGCGGTTCACGCTGGTCGGACATCACTGCGGTATCGCCTTTCTCGTAGCCGGGGCCGGGAGGGGGGCGCGCAGGACGGGCGGGGGACGGTGCGCCCGTCCTGCGCGGCGCGGCACGGGTGCCGCGCCGGGTTCAGCCGGCGATCTCCTTGTGCGAGGAGGTCCCGCTGACGGAGATCTTGCGGGGCTTGGCGCGCTCGGCGATCGGGATGCGCAGCGTCAGCACCCCGGCGTCGTAGTCGGCCTTGATGCGGGTGGTGTCCGGGGCGTCGGCCAGCACGATCTGGCGGGAGAACACGCCGAGGGGCCGCTCCGACAGTTCCATCTGCACGTCGTCGGCCTTCGTCGCGGGCCTGCGCTCCGCCTTGACGGTCAGCATGTTCCGCTCGACGTCGATGTCGATCGCCTCCGCGCTGACGCCGGGGAGGTCGAAGGCCACGACGTACTCCTCACCCTCGCGATAGGCGTCCATCGCCATCGCGGACGGACGCGTCCAGGTGCCGGAGCCGGTCAGCTGCTGGGCGAGCCGGTCGAGCTCGCGGAAGGGGTCAGTGCGCATCAACATCGCGAAACACCTCCAGAAGGTTTGGGCTGTACCCGCCAATGCGCTTCACTGCCACCGTTGTAGCATGTCATCCAATGGATGACAAACATGGCGTGTCATCGAAAGGATGACGGGCCCTGTCGGCCCTCCGGCAGCCCCCGACAGCGCCCCCTTGCAGCCCTCTGTCAGCCCTCCGCCAGCCCCGACCTCCCCCGAGGAGTTCTCGTGACACCAGCAGGCCAGCCGCCCCCCGACTCCGCCGACGCCCAGAGCCCGGCATCGTTCCTGGCCGCCGCCGCGGCCCTGGAAGCCATCGACCACGCCGTGCACGACGCCCACCGCGGGGCCGCCGATCCGCTCGACCCGGGCATCGGACCCGAGCAGGCCCTGGCTTCCCTCCTGCTGTTGCGGCACGTACGCGAGCAGCTGGCCGGATGGGAGACCGGCCTCATCGAAACCGCCCGTGACGCCGGCGCCAGCTGGGCGGAGCTCGCCCATCCGCTCGGCGTGGCAAGCCGCCAGGCCGCCGAGCGCCGCTATCTGCGCAACCGCCCGGGTCCCGCCGGAAGCACCGGCGAACAACGCGTCCAGGCCACCCGCGAGCGCCGCGCCGCCGACCGCGGCCACACCGCCTGGGCACGCGACAACGCCGCCACCCTGCGCCGCCTCGCCGGTCAGATCACCGCCCTCACCGACCTCCCGCCGGACTCGCGCGCCACACTCGGCCGACTCGACGCCGCCCTCGCGCAGGACGACCCCGCGGCTCTCGTCCACCCCCTCGCCGCCGCCCACCCCTACCTGTCCGCCCACCCCGGCATCGCCACGCAGCTCGACACCCTCATGGAGCGGCGCGGCGACCGGGACGGCGCCTGACCCCTCGGCCCGCCCTGATCCCTCGGCCGCCCCGATCCCCCTACCGCCCCGGTCCCTCGACCTGCCCTGATCCCTCGACCCGCCCGTGTCGTTCGATCCCCCTGATTTGCCCGATCCGTTCGATGCCGACTGTCTCGCTGTCGAACACGAGAAAATCTGCCATGGCCGGAGTAGACATTGGGCGATCGCGTGACTATGGTTTCTCTCGTAGCCGAGATCAAGAAGGCCCGGCAGAGATGAACTGCCGGGCAGCAACACCCGCACGTCGTGCGGTTCGCAGGACGGTGCGGCGGTGGAGTTCCGAAGCCAGAGCAGTGCAGGACGGCGACGGGACTGACGGCCGGACCGGGTGGCCCGCAGTCATCAGGGGCCGCCATCAGCAGTACGCAGTACACGCAGTGGCAGTACCAGTAGGTGCAGTACGCAGTACCGCAGTAACCGGCAACACCCCGCAGTACGCAGTACCCGTCAAGTAAGAAGCAAGTAAGTCAGAGGGAAGAACGGAGGAGCCAGCGCCATCAGGATCGCCCGGACGTACGTGATGAGTCCGGGTACCGCAGGACATCGATAGTGAGGTGGTCTCCGGTCAAGCAACTGCGATCCCCGCAACCCCGACGCCATACCGGTCGGGCCCGCGGAAACAGAGCGCCGACGCAGGAACACGGTCGGCAGATGGTGTAGCCGTTCCTTCGGGGCTCTGGTGCCACATGGCACCAGAGCCCCTCAACGTGTTTCACGGAGAGGTGCAAATGACAGCAGACGATTTCAACGGCCGTCTCGACGACGACGACTACCCCGCCTACACCATGGGCCGGGCCGCCGAGATGTTGGGAACCACACAGGGCTTCCTCCGCGCCATCGGCGAAGCCCGCCTCATCACCCCACTGCGCTCACCCGGCGGTCACCGCCGCTACTCCCGCTACCAATTGCGCGTGGCCGCCCGCGCCCGCGAGCTCGTCGACCAGGGCACCCCCATCGAGGCCGCCTGCCGCATCGTCATCCTCGAAGACCAGCTCGAAGAGGCCCAGCGCATCAACGCCGAATACCGCCGAGCCGCCGAATCGACGAGCCCGTAACCCCGCGACACCCGTTCGTGACGCCGGCCCGCGGCCGTGGGCCGTGACGCCGACCGGTGACGCCGACCGGTGACGCCATCGGGGGCGCCGCTCCGTACGACGCCCGGAGCCGGGGCGGCCCCGTGTGACCGCCCGTACGCGCCCTGGCCGAAGGCCGTAGCGGCTCCAGTCGAAACCGGCCCAGCCACAGCCGTGCCGGTCGGAGTCGTCCTGGTCGGAGCCGTCCTAGTCGGAACCGTCCTAGTCGGAACCGTCCTGCGGCGCCGACTTGTCGTGCCATTTGGGGTCGTTCTCCCACTCCAGGTTCCGCTCCTGCGCGCTCTGCATCGCGTGCTCGGCCTCCTCGCGGGTCGGGTACGGGCCGAAGCGGTCCTTGGCGGGGCACTCGGGGCCCTCCTCGACCGTGTGGTGGGTCAGACAGTAGAACCACTCGCCGGGCTTGCCGGTGGTGCGCCTCTTGAACAGAGCCATGGGTGCCTCTTCCTTCGGCTTTCTTGTACTTCCTCGGACGATGACCTGGGACCGGGCGGCCGGGTCCAGGCGGCCCGGGGCCTCAAAGCCATGCTGCCCCACACCCGCTGGATAGACTCGCCGGCATGTCTGGCCAGCCGAAGTCGCAGTCCCTGCTCGTGCCCGGGGAGATCTCTCCGGCCCGTTCCGTACCGGGCCGCATTCCGCGTCCCGAGTACGTCGGGAAGCCCATGCCCACGCCGTACACCGGCCCCGAAGTGCAGACCCCCGAAACCATCGAGCTGATGCGGACCGCGGGCCGGATCGCCGCGCAGGCGATGGAGGAGGCGGCCAAGCACATCGCGCCGGGGGTGACCACGGACGAACTCGACCGGGTGGCCCACGAGTTCATGTGTGATCACGGCGCCTACCCGTCCACGCTCGGTTACCGCGGCTTCCCCAAGTCGCTGTGCTCGTCGGTGAACGAGGTCATCTGTCACGGCATCCCCGACTCGACCGTCCTGAAGGACGGCGACATCGTGAACCTGGACGTCACCGCGTACATCGGCGGTGTCCACGGCGACAACAACGCCACCTACTTCTGCGGCGAGGTCGACGACGAGTCCCGGCTGCTGGTCGAGCGGACCCGGGAATCCCTGGACCGCGCGATCAAGGCGGTCCGGCCCGGCCGTCAGATCAACATCATCGGCCGCGTCATCGAGTCGTACGCCAAGCGCTTCGGTTACGGCGTCGTACGGGACTTCACCGGTCACGGCATCAGCACGGCCTTCCACTCCGGACTGATCGTGCCGCACTACGACGCCCCGCACGCCACGACCGTGATCAAGCCGGGCATGACCTTCACCATCGAGCCGATGCTGACGCTCGGCACCCACGAGTACGACATGTGGGAGGACGGCTGGACGGTCGTCACCAAGGACCGGCGCCGGACGGCCCAGTTCGAGCACACGCTCGTGGTCACGGAGACCGGTACGGAGATCCTCACGCTGCCGTAGCGGGTGCCTTTTCCGGCGGGATGTCGCGTTCGGGCGCGGCGGGGGGCGTTTCCCCGAGGCCCTTATTCGGTCGCACTTCGGGTGCCGGTCGTCGTCGGCTGCTCGCGCCGTTCCCCGCGCCCCTTATGCGGTCGCACTTCGGGTGCCGGTCGACGTCGGTTGCTCGCGCCGTTCCTCGCGCCCCTTATGGGGCCGCACTTCGGGTGCCGGTTGTCGTCGGTTGCTCGCGCCGTTCCTCGCGCCCCTGAACCCGCGGTCGGCTGCGGGTCGTGTTCGGTTGCTCGCGCCGTTCCTCGCGCCCCTTATGGGGTCGCGCTTCGGCTGCCGGTTGTCGTCGGTTGCTCGCGCCGTTCCTCGCGCCCCCTGGACCCGCGGTCGGCCGCGGGTCAACGTCGGTTGCTTGCGCCGTTTCTCGTGGCCCTTAGACCCGGGCCACTCGGCCGCCCAGTTCGATCGTGTTGTTGGTGGTCGGGGTGGTGAGGAGGTGGGAGCCCTGGCCCTGGGTGATGTGCAGGGGGCGGTTCAGGTGGTGGGTGAGGAGCAGGGCGGCCGCTCCCGTTGCCTCGTCCTCGTCGATGCCGTCGCCCCGGCCCGGGAAGCCCCGCGCGCGGACCCGGCCCGTCGCCTCGTCCTCCCAGGCCCACGCGTACACCCACTCCCCCGGCTCCGGCACGGCAAGCGCATCGACCTCGGCGGCCGACGCGTACTGGCGCAGGGTGCGCGGTGGCACCCATTCCGCGCGGGCCGTGATCCAGGAGAACTCCCCGTCCCGGCGGGCCGTGACGTCGCCCACCGGCAGGTGCAGCACGTCCAGGTCCAGGAGCCAGGCCGCACCGACCAGGGGGTGGCCGGCGAAGGGGAGGCGTACCCCAGGGGTGTAGATCTCCAGGGCGCCGCGGTCGGGGTCGTCCACGAACACGGTCTCGCTGAAGCCGAGTTGACGCGCGAGCTCCTGCCGGGCCGGCTCGCCCGGCACCTCCGCGCCCTCGCGCACCACCCCGAGGGCATTGCCGTGTCGGCCGTCGGGGCCGCAGAAGACCCTGAGCACATCAATCCGTACGTCCAGTTCACTCACGCCTCGCATTGAAGCAAAGGGGCGCGCTTCCCCTCCTCCGGGCAGGACGCGGATGCGCCGATGAGAGGTGAATCACGCACCCCGGGGGTATCGGTCAGGTAAGCCTCGGTTAAGTTAGGTCCGCCTCAGTCGACCCGTCGACCCTGACCCAGCGTGGAGCCCGCATGCGACCCGTCCGTACCTCCGTAGTCACCGCCGCCGCTGCGGTCGCGGCCCTGACCGCCGTCACGGGATGCGCCGAGAAGAGCGACGCCACGGCAGACGGCGCCGCCGGCTCGGTCCAGGTGACCGCCACCGACAGCTCCTGCAAGCTGTCGAAGACCGACTTTCCGGCCGGGCACGTCAAGTTCGACATCGAGAACAAGGGCTCCAAGGTCACCGAGGTCTATCTGCTCTTCCCCGACGACCGCATCGTCGCCGAGCGCGAGAACATAGGCCCCGGCCTCAAGCAGCAGCTCACCGCCGAGGTCAAGGCCGGGTCGTACGAGGTCGCCTGCAAGCCCGGCATGAAGGGCGACGGCATCCGCCAGAAGGTCACCGTCACCGGTGGCGGCGCCGCCGCCAAGCGCAACCCGCAGCTGGACACGGCCGTCGCCGAGTACCGCAAGTACGCGCAGGAGCAGGCGGACGAGACCCTGCCCAAGGTCAAGGTCTTCACGGACGCGGTGCGGGCCGGCGACCTGGACGCCGCGCAGAAGGCGTTCGCCCCCTCCCGCCTCGGCTGGGAGCGCACCGAGCCGGTCGCGGAGTCCTTCGGTGACATCGACCCGAAGACGGACACCCGCGAGGACGGCCTGGAGAAGGGCCAGAAGTGGACCGGCTGGCACCGGCTCGAAAAGTCGCTCTGGGCGGACAAGAAGATCGGCCCGGACGAGAAGGACCTCGCCACCGAGCTGGACAAGGACCTCGCCGACTGGCAGAAGCGGGTCGGCACCGCCGAGATCACCCCGACCTCCATGGCCAACGGCGCCAAGGAACTCCTCGACGAGGTCGCCACCGGGAAGATCACCGGTGAGGAGGACCGCTACAGCCACACCGACCTGTCCGACTTCAAGGGCAACGTCGAGGGCGCGCAGAAGGCGTACGAACTCCTCAAGCCGGTCGCATCGAAGAACGACGCGGCGCTCACCACCGAGCTCGACAAGCAGTTCGCGGCCCTGAACACCCTGCTCGACCAGTACCGCACGGACAAGACCTCCTACGATTTCACCTCGTACGACAAGGTCGGCGAGAGCGACCGCAAGCAGCTCTCCGACACGGTCAACGCGCTCGCCGAGCCGCTGTCGAAGCTCGCCGCAGCCGTCACGAAGTAACGCCGGAGCCAGGAGGAGAACCGTCATGAGCGACACGACCGAGGACTCGGGGACCGTCACGTCCCCCTCCCGCCGGGCGCTGCTCGGCTGGGGCGGCGCGGGGCTCGCGCTCGGCGCGGCCGCGGCCGGCGGTGCGGTCGCCGTCGTCAAGGGCGACGGCAGCGACGCGGTGCCGGCCGGCGACTCGGGCGCCGCGGTGCCCTTCCACGGCGCCCACCAGGCCGGCATAGCCACCGCCGTCCAGGACCGGCTGCACTTCGCCTCGTTCGACGTGACGACGAAGGACCGTGCCGAACTCGTCCAGCTCCTCAAGGACTGGACGGTGGCCGCGGCCGCGATGACGGAGGGCAAGACGGTCGGCGACGGGGCGTACGGCGGCCTCGCCGAGGCGCCGCCGGACGACACGGGCGAGGCGCTCGGCCTCAAGCCGTGCCGGCTCACCCTGACGTTCGGCGTCGGCCCCTCGCTCTTCGCCAAGGACCGCTTCGGCCTCGAAGCCAAGCGGCCCGATGCGCTGGTCGACATCGAGCAGTTCCCCGGCGACAACCTGGACCCGGCGCGCAGCGGCGGCGACCTGTGCGTGCAGGCCTGCGCCGACGACCCGCAGGTCGCGGTGCACGCGATCCGCAACCTGGCCCGCATCGGCATGGGCAAGGTGGCCATCCGGTGGTCGCAGCTCGGCTTCGGCAAGACGTCGTCGACGACGCCCGACGCGCAGACCCCGCGCAACATGATGGGCTTCAAGGACGGCACCCGGAACGTCTCGGGCACCGACACCAAGGCGCTCGACGACCACGTCTGGGCCGGCGCCAAGGACGGCTCCGACTGGATGGCCGGCGGCTCCTACCTGGTGGCCCGCCGCATCCGGATGCACATCGAGACCTGGGACCGCAGCTCGCTCCAGGAGCAGGAGGACGTCTTCGGCCGCGACAAGGGCGAGGGCGCCCCGGTCGGCAAGGCCAAGGAGCGCGACGAGCCGTTCCTGAAGGCGATGAAGCCGACCGCGCACGTCCGTCTCGCGCACCCCGACTCCAACGACGGCGCCCGGATCCTGCGCCGCGGCTACTCCTTCACGGACGGCACGGACGGCCTCGGCCGCCTCGACGCGGGCCTGTTCTTCCTGGCGTACCAGCGTGATGTGCGCAAGGGCTTCCTGCCCATCCAGCGCGCGCTGGCCCGCCACGACGCGCTCAACGAATACATCCAGCACGTGGGTTCGGCGATTTTCGCGATCCCGCCGGGCGTCCGCGACAAGGGCGACTGGTGGGGCCGGGGACTCTTCGGCTGAGAGGGAGACATGTTCGCCAACTATCTGATCGGTCTGCGCGAGGGGCTTGAGGCAAGCCTCGTCGTGTGCATCCTGGTCGCCTATCTGGTGAAGACCGGCCGTCGGGACGCCCTGAAGCCGGTGTGGGCCGGTGTCGCGGTCGCCGTGGTCGTCGCGTTCGCCTTCGGTGCGGGGCTCGAATTCGGCTCCCAGGAGATGACGTTCAAGGCGCAGGAGGCGCTCGGCGGTTCGCTGTCGATCATCGCCGTTGGCCTGGTCACCTGGATGGTGTTCTGGATGCGGCGCACCGCGCGGCACCTCAGGAGCGAGCTCCAGGGCAAGCTCGACTCGGCCCTGATGATGGGCACCGGCGCGCTGGTGGCCACGGCGTTCCTCGCGGTCGGCCGCGAGGGCCTGGAGACCGCGCTGTTCGTGTGGACCTCGGTGCACGCCGCCGGTTCCGAGAACGGCACCTTCCAGCCGATGATCGGCGCCCTGCTCGGCCTGGCGACCGCGGTGTTCCTCGGCTGGCTGTTCTACCGCGGCGCGCTGAGGATCAACCTGGCGAAGTTCTTCACGTGGACCGGCGGCATGCTGGTGGTCGTCGCGGCGGGCGTCCTCGCGTACGGGGTGCACGACCTCCAGGAGGCCGACTTCATCGCGGGCATCAACTCCCATGCCTTCGACATCAGTTCGACGATCCCGCCGGACAGCTGGTACGGCACCCTCCTCAAGGGTGTGTTCAACTTCCAGCCCGACCCGACCGTCCTCCAGGCCGTGATCTGGGCCCTGTACCTGATCCCCACGCTCGGTCTGTTCTTCGCCCCGGTAGGGTTCCGGAAGTCCGTGGGGGCTACGAGGGTCGAGGGGCAGAAGGCGGTTCATGAGCAGGGTGAGTCGGCTGACGGCGGGGCTCGCGACGGTGACCGTACTGACGGTGACCGCGAGCGGCTGCGTGACGGTGCACGGGGAGCGGGAAGTCGTACCGTCGGCGACGAGGGCTGAGGCCGCGCAGGCGCTCACCGACTTCACCGTCGCCTACAACAAGGCCGACAAGGCCTACGACCCGGCCCTCGACGCGGGCCGGGTCACCGGCGCGTTCGGTGCCACCACCCAGGCGGGCTTCACGGCCCGCCATGTGACGAGCCCGGGCGGCAACCCCCAGCACTCGGATCTGGCCCTGACCGACGCCTCGTACACGATCCCCAAGCAGGCCGGCTGGCCGCGCTGGTTCGTCGCCGACACCGACTCCAACCGCGACCAGGACGACAAGGGGCCGGGCGACACCCGCTGGCTGCTGCTCTTCGTACGCGGCGGCCCCGACCAGGTGTGGAAGCTCGCCTACCTGTCGATCATGGGCGCGGGTGACGTGCCCGCCTTCAAGAAGGACAAGGACGGCTGGGCGGAGCCGGTACGCGCCGACGACCACGCGCTCGCGGTCGCCCCCAAGGACCTCAGCGCGGACTACGCCTCCTACCTCCAGGACGGGAAGCCGGCGGTGTTCGCGGACGGGGACCACACCAGCGGCTGGCGGGAGGCGCGCCGCAAGAACGCGGTGCAGTCCGGCCGGATCAGCCAGTTCGTCGACCAGCCGCTGTCCGACGGCGACTTCGCACCGCTGGGTCTGCGCACCGCGGACGGGCGCGCCCTGGTCTTCTTCGCCGCCCGCCACTTCGAGCGCCGGACCGCGGCGAAGGGGGTGCGGCTCGACATCAGCGCGGATGAGCAGGCGCTGCTGACCGGGCAGGTGAATTCCTCGCTGACCCGGGAGTGGATCTCCAACGAGCTGGCGCTTGTGCCGGCGACGGGGGCGGTCGTGGTGGCGAACCGGGTGCAGGGGCTTGTCGCGACGAAGGGCGAATAGGCTGCGCCGCGAACCCCGCCCTCCCGCATGGCCTGCGGCCCCCCATACGTCCCGGCCCGCGGACCGTGCCCGCCCCTCGCGCAGTTCCCCGCGCCCCTCAACCCGCCTTCGACCGCGGACCGTGCCCGCTTCTCGCGCAGTTCCCCGCGCCCCTGAAACCGCGGACCGTGCCCGCTTCCCGCGCAGTTCCCCGCGCCCCTCAACCCGCCTTCGACCGCGGACCGTGCCCGCTTCCCGCGCAGTTCCCCGCGCCCCTGGCTGCTCGGTGCTGGCCGGCATGGGCATCTTCAGCCTGTCCGGCGATTGAGGACGAGCGCCGTTCAGGCGCGGACGGGGTCCGGGGCGGAGCCCCGGCGGGGGGCTAGCGGCCCAGGGGCCAGGCTGCTGCGTGCGGGCCGGCCTCGCCCGCGTACCGCGCACACGCATCCGTCAACGCCTCAAGCACCGTCAGCGGATCCGGAAGCGCATGCTCCGGCCCCCGCACCCAGGCCACCTCAAGCTCCCCCGGCAGCCGCGCCGGCGGCACGAGGGCATAGCTCCCCCGGCAGTGCCAGCGCAGCCCCGGGTGTTCGTCCATCGTCTCGGGGTGGCAGTCCAGCTCGCAGGGCCACCACTCGTCCTCGTCCTCGGGCGTGCCCCGGGTCGCGGTGAAGAACAGCATCCGCCCGTGGTCGCCGTCACCGGCGGCCTCGGCGACGGGCCCCACATCGATGCCCTCGGAGAGCAGCCGGGCCAGCGCCTCACGGCCCGCGTCCAGCGGTACGTCGAGCACGTCGTGGACCATGCCGGTCGCGGTGATGAAGTTGGCCTCGGGCTGGCCGAGCGCCCAGCGCTCGATCTGCGCGCGGTCGGTGGTCGACTGCGTCTGCCAGGCGAAGGAGACGGGGTGGCGGGCCGGCGTGGGACACCCGACGCGCTCACAGGAACACCTGAAGCCGACGGGGTACGCGGCGGGCGCCAGCGGCAGACCGGCGGCGGCCACCGCCAGCAGCAGCCCGAGCCGGCCCTGGTCCGCGCCAGGAGCGTCCTTGGGCCGCCTGCGCAGCCAGCGGGACAGTTTGCTCTCCTCGCCGCGGGAACGGCCGAACTCAGCGCCCATCTATCCCCTCACCTCACCGTCGACCCCAAGGGACTCGCGTCCACCCCGATATCGTCCCACCATCCTGCTCCCCGGGTGACCGCACCGGACATCCGGGGTGTGTGACATGACCCGCCCATGACCAAGTACGCCGGGGCTCCCAGCACCCCTGATGCGGAAGAGGCTGCGGACACCTACGGCGACACGAGTGCCATGGGCGCACGGATGAACCGTACGGGCCGGTTGAAAAACACCCGGACGGTGCACTGCGCGGACGCCCGCCACGGCGGACCATGGGCTGCACGCGGCTGCACGTCCGTGCGGCCCAAGTCGCCCGTGAGGAGCCCTCATTGCCTCCTGCAGCCCGTGACCTCCGTACCCCGAGAACCGCCCGACCCCGGCGCTATCTGATGTGCCCACCGGCACACTTCAAGGTCACGTACTCCATCAACCCCTGGATGGACCCCGAGAAGCCGGTCGACCTGCCGCTGGCCCTGGCCCAGTGGGAGGTCCTGCGCGACCGTTACCGCGCGCTCGGCCACACCGTCGACCTGCTCGACCCCCGCCCCGACCTGCCCGACATGGTCTTCGCCGCCAACGGCGCCACCGTGATCGAGGGCCGGGTGCTCGGCGCCCGCTTCGCGCATCCCGAACGCGCGGCGGAGGCCGAGGTCCACCGCGACTGGTTCCGTGCGCACGGCTTCGCCACCGTGCACGAACCGGCACACATCAACGAGGGCGAGGGCGACTTCGCCGTCACGGATTCCTATGTGCTCGCCGGCCGCGGCTTCCGGTCGAGCCCGCTCTCGCACGACGAGGCCCAGGAGTTCTTCGGCCGCCCTGTCATCGGCCTCGACCTCGTCGATCCGCGCTACTACCACCTGGACACGGCGCTGTGCGTGCTCGACGACACGGCCGACGAGATCATGTACTACCCGCCTGCCTTCTCCCCCGGCAGCCGCGCCGTGCTGTCCAGGCTGTTCCCGGACGCTTTGATCGCCGAGGAGCCGGACGCGGCCGCGCTCGGACTCAACGCGGTGAGCGACGGCCGCAACGTGCTGCTCCCGCAGGGCGCCGTCGGCCTCTTCGGCCCGCTGCGCGCGCGGGGCTACGAGCCGATCGCCATGGACCTGGGCGAACTGCTCAAGGGAGGCGGCAGCGTGAAGTGCTGCACGCAGGAACTGCGTCCCTGATCAGGAGGCGGGGTCGGCGGGGTGGGGCGGCCAGGGGTCGCCCCACTCGGCGTCCCGGGCCGCCCGGTACAGCGGGCCGTGCCGCTTGCTGACCGTCTCGCGGCGCAGCCGCTCGTCCCGGCCGCACAGGTCGAGCAGCACCTGGCCCTTGCGGATCTGGGGCCTGCGGATGATGCGCGCCGGGGCGGGTTCGGCCGTGGTGAGGTCCCCTCCCTGCTCCTTGAGAGCCTGGGGGAAGGTGGCGGCGACGTAGCTGAACTTCTCGTCCTCGTACGCAAGCGAGCCGCCCTTGACCTGGCGGTGCAGGGAGGAGCGGCTGACCCGGGCCGAGAAGTGGCACCAGTCGGTGCCGGGCTCGATGGGGCAGGCCGCGCTGTGCGGGCAGGGGGCGGCGATGTGCAGGCCGGCCTCGATCAGGCGGTCGCGCGCCTCGATGATCCGGGTGTAGCCGTCGGGGGTGCCGGGCTCCACGATGAGGACGGCTCCGGTGGCGGCGCCGATCGCCGCGTCCACCAGGGAACGGCGGTCCTCGGCGGTGAGCTCGTTCAGGACGTACGAGACGGTGACGAGGTCGGCGCGCTCCAGGGTGAGGGCCGAGCCGATACGGGCGCGCTCCCAGCGGGCGGTCCGCAGCCCGGGAAGCCCGGAGGCCTCGGCGAGTTCGCGGCCGACCACGAGCGCGGGCTCCGCCCAGTCGAGGACGGTCGTGGCCACGGGGGCTTCCGCGTCCTGCCAGGCCTCGGCGACCGCCCAGCTCGCGGCGCCGGTGCCGCCGCCGATGTCGGTGTGGGTGGCCGGGGTCCAGGCCCCGCTCGCGTCCCGGAACGCGCCGAGCGCCGAGCGCACCGCCTCGAAGGTGGCGGGCATCCGGTACGCGGCGTAGGCGGCGACGTCGGAGCGGTCGCGCAGCACCGGGGCGTGGGTGGGGACGACGCCGCGATAGTGGCTGATCAGCCGGTCGACGGCGCTTGCGGTCCCCGAGGGCGGCAGCCCGTCGAGCAGTCCGGCGAGGGCCGAGCGCAGGACGTCCGGGATGGGGAGGGAGTCGTTCACCGAAGGAGTCTACTTTTACGGCGCCGTGTCACCGGCCGCCGAGGCGGACCCCGGTCCTGTCACCGAGGCGGACCCCGGTCCCGTCACCGAGGCGGGCGACGCGTGCCCCCGCTGCCAGGGCCTGCACAGGAGCAGGAAGCAGAGCAGCGCGGCGACCGCCGAGGCGAGCTGGACGACCGCCATGGGCACGGCGGTCGCCTCGCCGGCGATGCCGACCAGCGGGGACGCGACGGCGCCGACCAGGAAGGAGGAGGTGCCGAGCAGGGCGGAGGCGGAGCCGGCGGCGTTCGGGGTGCGCATCAGGGCCTGGGCATTGGTGTTCGGCATGGCGAGACCCATCGCCGACATGAGGACGAACAGGCCGGCCGCGATCGGTGCGAGGCCCACGTCACCGAACGCGCCGGACGTCATGAGGAGCAGGGCGGTGGCCGCCAGGGTGATGACGGCGAGGCCGAAGCCGAGCGCCTTGTCCAGGCTGACGCGGCCGATGAGGAGCTTGCCGTTGATCTGGCCGACGACGACCAGGCCGACGGAGTTCAGGCCGAACAGGAGCGAGAAGGTCTGCGGGGAGGCGCCATAGATCTCCTGCACCACGAAGGGGGAGGCCGAAATGTAGGCGAACAGGGCGGCGAAGGCGAACCCGCCCGCGAGCATGTAGCCCGTGAACACGCGGTCCTTGAGCAGCCCGCCCATGGTGCGCAGCGCCTGACCCACGCCGCCGGAGTGGCGGCGCTCGGCCGGCAGCGTCTCGTGCAGCCACTTGAACACCACGGCGGTGAGCAGGACACCGATCACGGTCAGCACGGCGAAGACGCCACGCCAGTCGGTCAGCCGCAGGATCTGTCCGCCGATCAGCGGGGCGACCACGGGGGCGACGCCGGAGATCAGCATCAGAGTGGAGAAGAACCGGGCCATCTCGACCCCGTCGTAGAGGTCACGCACCACGGCCCGGGCGATCACGATGCCCGCGGCCCCGGCAAGGCCCTGCAACAGCCGGAAGGCGATGAGGAGTTCCACGTTCGGGGCGAAGGCGCAGACGGCGGTGGCCAGGACGTACACGGCCATCCCGATGAGGAGGGGCCGACGCCGCCCCCACTTGTCGCTCATGGGTCCGACGACGAGCTGGCCGAGCGCCATGCCGGCGAGGCAGGCGGTGAGGGTGAGCTGGACGGTCGCGGCGGGCGAACGCAGGACGTCGGTGACCTCGGGGAGCGCCGGCAGGTACATGTCCATGGAGAGCGGCGGGAGCGCGGTGAGGCCGCCGAGGACGAGCGTGACCAGGATGCCGGTGCGGCGGACGGCGGCGACGCCGGGGTCACGCCGCGCTTCGGCGTCGGCCGTGGTCGATATGTGGCCCTGGCTGCCCTGGCCGTCGCGCTCCGGCATCGGTCACTCTCCTTGAAAGTTGAAGCGAATAACCATGGTCGCAGCCGGCTCGCGGTGGCGGGACCGTTGGGACCGCAAAGAAAGGAGGGACAGGTCACACTCGGGCCGGGGTCGCACTGAGGTGGCCGCGCACCGTGCGGGCCGGGGCGCCGGTCCCCCGAGACCGGGGTGCACGGCGTCACGCGCCGGGCCACGCCAGGCCACGCCAGGCCACGCCGGGGCGCTGTCATCCCGTACGGTGTCACGCGCCGGACCACCCTGGGACGGGTCACCCCGCACGGTGTCGCCCCCGGCGAACGGAACGGGCCGCGCACCCGGATGCCGACGCGCTGCTCCCACATCGCGGACGGGCGGTCTCACGGAACGCCCCCTCCCGTACGCTCCGGGCCCATGGACAACGTGGACACCACCTCGCAGAGGTCTGCCGTCGTGACCGGTGCCGGGTCGGGCATCGGCCGTTCCGTGGCGCTGGCGCTGGCCGGCGCGGGCTGGTCCGTGGCGCTGGCCGGGCGCCGCGCCGAGCCCCTTGAGGAGACCGCCGCGCTGGCCGGCCCCGGGGCCCGGGTCCTGTGCGTCCGTACGGACGTGACCTCCCCGGACGATGTGAACGCGCTGTTCGCGGCGGCGCTCGCGGCGCACGGGCGGGTGGATCTGCTGTTCAACAACGCGGGCACGTTCGGGCCGGGCGGGGTGCCGGTCGAGGAGCTGTCGTACGAGGCGTGGCGCTCCGTGGTCGACGTGAACCTGACGGGCGCCTTCCTGTGCGCGCAGGCGGCGTTCCGCGCGATGAAGGAGCAGGCGCCGCAGGGCGGGCGGATCATCAACAACGGGTCGATCTCGGCGCACGCGCCGCGGCCGAACTCGGTGGCGTACACCGCGACCAAGCACGCCATGACCGGGCTGACCAAGTCACTGTCCCTGGACGGACGGCCGTACCGGATCGCCGTCGGGCAGATCGACATCGGCAACGCGGCGACCGAGATGACGCAGCGCATGCAGACCGGGATCCCGCAGGCGAACGGGGAGTTGGCGGTGGAGCCCGTGATGGACGCGGAGGACGTGGCGCGCACGGTGCTGCACATGGCGGAACTGCCCCTTGAGGCAAACATCCAGTTCGCCACAGTACTGGCGACGGCGATGCCGTACATCGGCCGGGGCTGAGGCAGGACCGGGCCCCGGCGGGGACCTTGGCCGGGGCTGAGCCAGGATCGGGGCCCCGGGCGGCACGAGGCAGGACCGGACTCCGGCGGGGACCTCGGCCGGGAGCGGCCGGCTCACGAATATCGTCCCTCTTCGGGCGGAATAGACGTTCCCCGGCCGGAGTTGGGCCGGTCATGACGATCGACGAACGCACCGAGGTCCTGCGCTACACCGCCTTCTCCGCCGACCCCGCAGGCGGCAACCCGGCGGGGGTCGTCCTGGACGCGTCCGGCCTGTCCGACGCCCGGATGCTGGAGATCGCCGCCGAGCTCGGTTACAGCGAGTCCGCCTTTGTGACGGCGCCGCCGCAGGGGCTCGGGGAGCCGGGCCGTGCGTACACGCTGCGGTTCTTCAGCCCGAAGGCCGAGGTGCCGTTCTGCGGGCACGCCACCGTGGCGACGGCGATCGCCCTGGGTGAGCGCATCGGAACCGGAGAGCTGACGTTCGCGACGCGGGCCGGTACGGTCCCGGTGACGGTCGCCCAGGACCCGACGGGCGGCTTCCGCGCCACCCTGACCAGCGTCGAGCCGCACTCCGAGCCCGTCCAGGAGCAGGACCTCGCCGAGGCGCTGGCCGCCCTGGACTGGCCGGCCGGGGATCTGGACCCCGCGGTCCCGCCCCGGATCGCCTTCGCCGGCGCCCGCCATCTCGTACTGGGCGCGGCCACCCGCGAACGTCTGGCCGCGCTGTCCTACGACTTCGACCGGCTCACGGCGCTGATGCTCCGCCTTGACCTCACCACCGTCCAACTGGTGTGGCGCGCCTCGGAGTCGGTGTTCCACGTCCGCGACCCGTTCCCGGTCGGCGGGGTCGTCGAGGACCCGGCCACGGGCGCGGCGGCGGCCGCTTTCGGGGCGTACGCACGTGAACTGGGCCTGGTCGCCGAGGAGTCGGAGCTGACCTTGCACCAGGGCGACGATCTGGGCCGCCCCGGCGTCCTGACGGTGACGCTGCACGCGGGCGACGCCCGGGTGCGGGTGAGCGGCGCGGGCGCCCGCATCGTGGAGTGAGGCGCGGGCCCCTTGTCCCGGGGCGGGGCCGGGCGGGGCGGGGCGGGGCCGGGTCAGGCCTGGCCGGTCTCGAAGCGGCTGACCTTGCCGCCGTCGACGGTGAAGCGCCAGGTGGTGCGCATCTCGCCCCAGGTGTCATTGCGGTAGTTGGCGACCAGGCCGAGCCCGTCGTGCGTCTGCTTCTCGATGTCCATGTGGCCGCCCGAGGAGAAGACCTCCCGCTCGGTCCAGTCCGTGACGTCCCGGTCCGAACCGTCGTCGGACATGGTGGCACCGGGCGTCAGGGCCGCCATGAAGGCGTCGCGGTCACCGGAGTTGAGCGCGCCGACGAAGGCACGGACGGCCGGATCGGTCAGCTTGTCGAGGGCGATGGTCACGATCTCTCCCGTTCGGGGGGGCCGGGGAAGGCATACGGAACATGCACTCCCAGAACACCCCAACACCCCGGCCCCCGCCACCCCAACACCCCGGCCCCCGCCACCGCGCCACCGCGCCACCTCGCCACCGGCGCCACCGGCGCGACCGGCGCGACCGGGCAGAACCCGCGCAAGGGCTAGGCGCACAGCCGGCAGGACGTCGAGGCCGAACGGTGCGACGTCATCGTCACCGCGATGGTCGCCGGGGCCACTCGGACGGCCGGAAGCCCCGGCGTCGTGACGCCCGCGCCCTCAGCCGAGCTGCCCGAGCATGCCGGTGACGGAATTGAGCGCGGTGTGCAGCGAGGGGGCGACCGCCGTATCGGCGAGATAGAAGCCGAACCCGGCGCAGATGAGCGCGTGGGACAGCTTGGTGCCGCCTTTGCGGAGAAGGAAGAAGGCGCCCGCTGCGAGCGCGAGCATCACGGGAAAGTGCAGGGAAGGCACGGCGTTTTCACCTCGTGTCCCCGAGTCGAAAGATGGCGGCGCCCACCCCCGAGGGAGCACGGGCCGCCGGTCCCGTTCTTCCGGTACCGCCCATCACGCTACGACCGGGGGGCGCGTTGCGCCACACGGAGGATGAGCGGGCGATCACGGTGAGTTATTTGACCCGTGGGAGGCGAGGGGGTGAGTGGCGCCGTGGGGCCTTCGCTCCGAAGCCGAGGCGGCGCAGGGCGCGCGCGAGTGGGCTACGGCGCGGGGGTCCCCTGAAAGCGCGTCGACTCACCGAGCACCGAACGGGCGCTCTCGAAATCGGCCAAGCGGGCGGCCACCGTGGCCACGGCGAGGCGTTCCGGAAGAGCGGCGGAGAACTTCAGCCCGCGTACGGCCCGGCGGTCCACGTCGGGCAGGACGAGAGTCTCGCCGACGTTCTCGCGAGCCACACGCCAGGCGGCAGGGGTGAGGTTCTCGCGCAGGCGCACCCAGCTGTCGGTGGGCCGTTGCAGGGGATCGGTGACCGACTGGAGGGTGGCCGCCAGGGTGGCGTTGGCTCGGTAACCGGCCCAGGTCCACCAACGGACGTCGGAGCCGACGCGCGTGATCAACGTACCGCCCGGGTGGACGGTGTCAGGTGCGTCGCTTTCGCGCTGTTCGGCCAGGCACGCCTCCGCACGCCGGGTGAGGGAGACCTCTGGAGCCGCGCCCAGCAGCACTTCGCGCATCGCACGCGTCAGGGCGTACGACAGTCCAGTGACGCCGCCGTTCATCCACTTGGCGATGCCGCCGCCGTCGGCCGGTTCGACGAAGACGCGTTTGCGCAGCCAGTCGATGTACGTGACCTGCCAACTGCGCCCGCCGAGCAGCAGTCGCCTGGGGCCGGGGCGTTCCTCCGTGAGCACGCTCGGGTCGGTGCGGCCGATCTCCGTGCGTCCGGACAGGACGGTGAACTGTGGAGGTGCGGTGAAGGAGGCGGTGAGTTCGATGAAGTGCCTTTTGCCGAAGCGGCGTTCCGCCTCCGGGCCCACGAACAGGATGCCACCGTCGCTGTCGAGAAAGCCCTCCTCGATGAGGAAGCGCAGGACGGGTGCTGCCGACTTGTCGAAGGGGGCGAGGCCGTTCCACTGCCGGTCCCACAACCGGTCGCCGAGCCCGTGCTCTTGCAGGGCGACGGCCAGCAGTTGCTGGGCCACCAAGTGGCGTGGCTCGGGCGGAGGGACGACCGGCTCCACCCAGCCCCGCGACCACATCAGCAACAAGCCCGCCGCCTGGAGCAGTGTCTCCTTGCGGGTGGTCAGGAACAGACAGTTCCGCACCGTGCCGTACCGTCGCCCGGTGCGTCCGATACGTTGCAGGAAGGAGGCAACGGTGGTCGGTGCCTCGATCTGAATGACGCGGTCGAGATCGCCGACGTCAATGCCGAGTTCAAGGGTCGAGGTGGAGACGATGACGCAGTCACGTGCTTCGGCGAACGCCCGCTCGGAGCGGGTGCGTTCATCGACGGAGAGCGAAGCGTGGGACAGGAAGACAGTCACCTCGCGCGCGCGGAGCGCCGCGCCCAACTCCTCGACCTGTCGGCGCGAGTCGCAGAAGACGAGCCGCTTCTCTCCTCGGTGCAGCGCCGCGATGAGCTTGGCCGCGTTGTCGAGGGATCCGACGTAGTCGAGTTCCACTTCGCCGGCAGGCCTGCTGGACGGCTCGGGACTCGCTGATTCGCCTCGTCCGTTGACCTCGGTGGCTGACACGGGCACTCCAGGGGCAACCACCTGACCGGTACGGCTGCGAACGCCCGCGCCTTGCAGCCAGTGCAACAACTCGGCCGGATTGCCGACGGTCGCCGAGAGCCCGACGCGCTGGATGTGCCGTCCGGTGACCCGCTCCAACCGTTCAAGCACGGCGAGCAGGTGCCATCCGCGGTCGTCCCCTGCGAACGCGTGCACTTCGTCGACGACGACGGCCCGGACGCTTCCCAACAGGTGGGCGTGATCGGTCTTGACCCCGATCAACATCGCTTCGAGCGATTCGGGCGTGGTCAGCAGGATGTCCGGCGCCTCGGCCCGGATGCGCCGGCGTTGTGATTCCTTGGTGTCACCGTGCCAGAGCGCAGCGCGCCGCCCCAGCCACTGGGCGTAGGAATCGACCCGGACGGCCAGGTTGTTGAGGAGTGCTTTCAGCGGACACAGATACAGCACGGAGGTGCCGGTCCACTTCTGCTCGGTCATTGCCGACAGCAGGGGGAAGCAGGCCGCCTCGGTCTTGCCCCCCGCCGTCGGCGCCAGCAGTACGACGTCCTGCCCCCGCATGAGCGGCATGATTGCTGCGCGCTGCAGGGGACGCAGATCGGGCCATCCGAGGGTGTTGACGATGTGATGCAGGACGACGGGGTCGAGTCGGTCCAGGGCATCGGCATCCTCGTCACCCTGGTCCTTCCCGGCGTGAAGACCCGCGTCCGCCATCACAGCTCCAGTTCGACGTCATCGGCCGATGGGGATTTCTCGGAGACCGTGGCGGCCAGGTTCCGCTCGACATCGGTGAGTTCGCTGTCAGCGACGGTAAGCCGGTAGTGCCGCCGGGGGTCGAAGTCGTCGAACTGGTCCACGCGGTCGAGTACGTCCCCGACGAGTTTCTTCAGGAACAGCCTGGGTGCCACCCCGACCTTCCCGCCCAACGCCCCGCCGACGGCCATCGCGAGGTCGGCGACGTACCCGTCGTCGACGACCTTCCGTACGCGCTCGGGCAACGCCGCGGCATCGGCGTACACGTCACGGATGGTGAGGCCGAGTCCGATGAGGGAGTCCTGGTCGAAGCCGGGCAGTCTGATCTGCACGGCGCGAGGGTTGTCGAAACGCGGGTCGGTCGTGAAGTCGGTGGCCAGCCGCTGAGCAAGCGGGGCCAGACGCTGTACACCCTGCTGGCCGTCGTAAAAAGCCGGGGTGCCCGTGATGACCAGGTAGAGGCCGGGAAAGCGGCCCGAGTGCACCTCGTCGATCAGCTGCCGCAGCGCGTTGAGTGCCTTGTCCCGGGCGTCCGACCGGACCCGCTGCAGCGTCTCCACCTCGTCGAGAACGACGAACAGTCCGGTGTGACCGGAGTCGCGCAACACAGTGAGGAGGCCCTGCAGGAAGCCGAGCGCGCCGAAGTGGTCGAGGTCGCCGCGCACCCCGGCGGACCGGCGGGCGGAGGCGGCGACATGCGGCTGGCCGCCGAGCCAGGCCAGGACCGCCTCAGCGGTCGCCTCGTCGCCTTCCGCGAGGGCGGCCCGGTAGCCCCGCAGAGCGGCGGCGAACGACGGGGCGTGCCGTGAGACCTCGGCGAGCCGTGCGACGAGCAGCCTCTCCACCTCGCTCGCAAGCGCATCCTCGGTCGCGCCGGCGGCCAGAGCGTCCTCCTCCAGGGCGTAGAACCAGGCGTCGACCACGGGCCGCAGCGCGCTGGGCGGGAAACTGGAGGTGGTGAGCCGTTCGGTGAGCCGCCGGTAGACCGTCTCCAGCCGATGCAGCGGGGTCTCGTTCTCCGAGACCTGGATTTCGGCCACGGCGAAGTTGCGGCGCTTGGCCCGTTCGCCCAACCAGCGTGTGAAGAACGTCTTGCCGGACCCGTACTCACCCCGCACGGCCTTGAACACGGAGCCGCCGGACGCCACGGCGTCCAGTTCTGCGTCCAGGGCTGCTTCGAACCGGCCGAGTCCCGTGGCGAGCAGGTCGAGGCCGCTTTCGGGTACGGCGCCGCGCCGCAGCGCGTCGATGACGGTACGGCGGCGGGCGGCGCTCACCTGTGCGGGACGTCGGGATCCGGTGGTGCTCACACCAACCAGTCTTTCATTTGCACGGGCACGCGAGTGCGGGAACCGGAGGTGGCCGTCGTTGGCCGGCGCTGCCCGAGACACCCGGGGGGGCGTCCACTTCGTTGAATCGGTTGACGGTCGCCCGGAGACGCTGCTGGAATCACTCTCCGTAGATACACCAGGGTGGGAGTGGGACGAACGTGGCGGCACTCGACAATGTCAAGCTGAAGGACGTGCTCGCCGACGTGGCGTCGGGGTCCTTACAGTTGCCCGACTTTCAGCGGAACTGGAAGTGGGACGACGACCGGATCCGCGCCATCATCGCGACGGTGACGCTGGACTATCCGCTCGGCGTGGTGATGACGCTGCAGACCGGAGGCGCCACCCGATTCCGCTCCCGGACGCTCACCGGAGCACGCCCCGACGGGGATCCGGCCGCGGACCTCCTCCTGCTGGACGGACAGCAGCGTCTGACCTCCCTCTTCCAGGCCCTGTGGCTGGACGCCCCGGTGAAAACCGCGGACGCCCGTGGCAAACCCATCGAGCTTTGGTACTACGTCGACATCGCGAAGGCCGTCGGCCCGTCCGTGGACCGTGACGAAGCCATCCTGTCCGTCCCGGCGGACAAGGTGCTCCGTGCCGACTTCAACCGCACGGTGGTGCTGGATCTGAGCACCATGGACGGTGAGTGTGCGGCCGGACTGTTCCCGCTGCACTGCGTCTTCGACGCCCAGCGCGTGAACCAGTGGATGATGTCGTACATCAAGGCGGACGAGAAGCAGAACTGGGGTCTGTGGGGCCAGTTCGACGAGGCGGTCCTGCAGCAGATCCGTGCCTTCCAGGTCCCCATGATCCGGCTGGCCGCCGCCACCTCCATGGACGCTGTCTGTGCGGTGTTCGAGCGGGTCAACACCGGTGGTGTGCCCCTGAACGTCTTCGAACTGTTGACCGCGACCTATGCCGGGGACCGCGACTACGTGGACCGGACCGGGGACTATTACCAACTCCCCAAGGCCTGGGGGGAGATCAAGCGGGGGCTGACGGCCAAGTACCCGGTCTTCGGCCGCCTGGACAGCGGCCTCGAGAACGGGCTGAGCAGCATCGACTTCCTGCAGGCCATCGCCCTGGTGCGTACCTGGGAGCGAAAGCAGGCGGGCACCGGGGCGACGGTGTCGTGCAAGCGCCGGGACTTGCTGGACCTCCCGCTGGCCGACTTCGTCCGGCTGGCGCCGAAACTCGCCGACGCCTTCGCCTGGGTGGGCGACTTCCTGGAGCGGCAGTGCATCGTCCGCCCGAGTGACCTGCCGTACAAGACGCAACTCGTCCCGCTGGCAGCCGTCCGCGCGATTCTCGACACGGCGCTGGACAGCCTGGGAGCGGAGGAAAAGACCGAGCAGTGGTACTGGTGCGGGGTCCTCGGCGAAATGTACGGCGGCTCCACCGAGACTCGTTTCACCCGTGACGTCGAGCAGCTCGTCCCCTGGATCGCGCAGGACGACCGGGCGCCCGACACCGTCACGGACGCGTTCTTCTTCGCTGACCGCCTCGACAGCCTCACCACCCGCAACAGCGCCGCCTACAAGGGCATCTACGCCCTGCTGATCAAGCAGGGCGCGGTGGACTGGCACTACACGGACAGCCCTCTCAACCCCGGCAGGCTCGACGAGTACAGCGTGGACGTCCGGCAGATCTTCCCCAAGGCCTGGTTCCGGCGGGGCAACAGCCAGGGCCTGCCCACGAACTCCATCGTGAACAAGACTCCTCTGTCCTACCGCGCGGCCATGGATATGACCGGTGCGCCGGCGTCCTATCTGTCCACCATGGTCGCCGCCTGCGACATGCGCCCCGAGTGGTTCGACGACGTACTCGCCACCCACCTCACCGATCCGGAAGCACTCCGGGACAACGACTACGTGCGGTTCTACAACGACCGCTCCAAGCAGTTGCAGGATCTCGTACACGCCGCCATGGGCAAGAGGACCATGCTCCGTGATTTCGCGGAGGGCGACGCCCGATGACGACCCCACCGAGCGGGCAGGACCTCGCCGCGCTCAAGGGCAGGACCGTGCCCGTGCAGGACATTCTCGACCTGTTCCAGGTCAGGGTCCGCGACCACCGGACGGTGCACCGTATCTCGCAGGCGCTCACGGACGCCGGGCTGACGACGCTGCCGGACTTCGCCGTCTGCAGCCAGCGCAGCACCGTCGACGTGGTGCCGCTCGCCTCCGTCCCCGCGCAGTTCGCCCCGGTCGACGCGGAGGAGGACGAGTCGGAGGAGGCTCTGCCCTCGGCCGCTCTTCCGCAGCGACTGCTGCTCGGGGACATCCCCTCGGCGCGGCGCGGCCTGGTGTCCGTCGGCCCCGGTACGCCACTGCCGCAGACCACGTTCCTGATGCGCACCAAGGGCGTGGCGCAGGTCCCGGTGACCACCGGCATGGCGCAGATCCACGGGGTCGTCACCTGGGGGTCCGTCGCCAAGATGTACGAGGCGGGCAAGCAGCCGACGCTGGACAACGCGATGGAGAAGGACTCCCTCCCGGTCGCCGACACCCGCCAGGAGTTCTTCTCCGCCCTGCCGGTCCTCCGCGAACACGGCTACCTCCTGGTGCGCGGTGACGACGGCTGTCTCTCGGGCCTGGTCACCGCAGCGGACGTCACGGACCGTTTCGAGGGCGCGGCACGGCCCTTCTTCATCGTCGGGGAGATCGAGTCCCTGCTGCGCCGCTGCCTGGGCGCGGCACTGGACGAGGACACCATCAAAGCCGTCCAGACGAACAAGAAGCCCGAGCACCGCACCGGCCTCGTCTCCGACCTCATGTTCGGCGACTATCTGAAGCTCCTTGACGGCGAGCAGACGAAGACAGCGCTGGCCGAACGTGCCGACGCGAACTGGAAAGCGCTGAAGTGGGCCAACATGCCGAGGGAGCAGTTCATCGGCCGCCTGAAGCGGGTGAAGGACATCCGCAACCGGATCGCCCACTTCGACGAGAAGCCGCTTCCCCGCGAGATGATCGACGAGCTGACAACATTCGCGAAGCTGCTGCGGGCATTCGTGGCCTGAGGCGCATCAGGCCACCCGGAGGGCGAACTGCTCGGCGAGCAGCGACTCGTGGAGCCGTAGCGTGCGCCTGTCCGGCAGCGTCTCCAGCACCTGTACGCCGTCGTAGTTGAGGAGCTGTCGCAGGACCGCGGCGAAGCCGTCGCTCCGGGTGGCGGGCATGCCCGCACGCTGGCCCAGCGCGGTCACGGGCAGGGTGCCACCCGCGTCGAGCAGGGCGGTGAGGGCCTTGTGGACCTGCTCCTGCTGCGGCTTGCGTGCCAGAGCGTTGAGCTGTTCCTGATACGTCTCCGAGTCGAGCAGCGCAGTCACGAGCGACTGGGTCCGAGAGACGGCGGTCGGCGTGAGCAAGGCGTCGTCTCCCTGGGCGGTCAGCACCACGTCGAAGAGTGCGTCGGGCGGCGTCGCGCGTTCGGGCTGCTTCTTGCGGGGCTTGGCCGTCGCCTTGTTCGCTGCCACGACGCCTGTCTGAGCCGAACGGTCGCCCGATGCGGATCTGCCCGCCTCCTCCGGAGCCCACCAGGGTGGCCGCTGGTCCCCCAACTCCCGCCAGCCTTTGGGCGGTTCGGCGCCGAACGGCAGGAAGGCGAGCACCGGGATGGTGCATTCGGCAAGGGAGGCACCGCCGTGGTAGCCGGCCTTGAGGGCGGTATAGCGGGAGTCCGCGTCCCAGAGCGCGACGATGGACGCGCCGGGCTCGGGCCAGACCACGCGCGGCCCCGAAAGTCCGATCTCCCGTTCGCCGATCGGCCCGCCGGGCAGGCGGTGCCGGGCCGAAGCGGGCTCCGTGGTGGCGTCCGCCTTGGTTCCGTGCCGGTCCACGACGTGGCCGTGGTCGCTGGTGACGATGACCGCCATACCCTGGGCCGCTGCCACCCGGAGCAGGTCGCGCAGGCCGGGTACGTCGTCGACCCGCCAGGCACCGTCGCCGAGTTTCTGTTCCTTGGCGAGGCGGTCGTCAATGGCGTTGAGGACGACGGCGACGTGGGTCCGGCCGTCGGTGAGGGCTTCCGTGAGTGCCGGGCCGAAGGCGTCACCCGCGGTCGCGGTGCGCAGGTCGTCCTTGTGGAAGACGGCGGCCGGCGTCCCGCCCCAGAGCTTCAGCGCCGGAAAGAGCCTCTTTTCATCGGCCTGGGTGCCCTTCATCAGCGCGCCTGCGAAGAGCGATGTCCGGGACACGGCGGTCACGGTGGGGAGGGCGGCGGCCATCGCCCGCCGACGCGGTGTGTCGTCGGCCAGCGGGTCGAACTCCGCCCAGGAACGGCGTAGTTCCTCGCCGAGTTCGTTGGCTATGGCCGCGCTCATGCCGTCGAGCACGAGCAACAGCACTCGCCGTTCCTCCCCGCGCCGGACGACGGGCGCCACCACCCGGTCGAGGAAGGTCTCGACGGTGAGCATGCCTCCGGGCCGGCTGCCGTCCTGCGTCCAGCCGGCCAGCAGGCGCGCGAAGGACGCGTCGATCCGCCGCCGCCGGTCCCTGACCCGCGTGCCGAGGAAATCGTAGGCTGCCTTGAGAACGGAGTCCGGGTCGCCACCGGCCTCGATGTGCTCCAGTGCGCAGTCGGCCCAGCCGGTCTCGGTGATGTGCCGCTGTATGGCGTCGGCGACGGTGGGGGAATCGGCCGACGGGTCGGTGGCCAGCCAGAGAGCGAGACGCTGTCCCATGCGGGCGCGCTCGGTGCGGGCGGACTCCTCCGGATCGCCGGCGAGCCTGTGCTCCGCGAGCCGTCGCACGGCCTGCGCTGCCACGGCCGCATCGCCTGCGGCGAGGGCATGACCGACGGCGGTGAACCTGGCTTCCAGTCCTGCGCGCAGGACGGGGCTCGCCACGACGGCCGCCTCCGCGCCGAACTGGCGGGCAAGCACGGCCGCCCGGTCGAGCACGATGCCGGTGGTGCGGCGCGCCTCGCGAGCCTGGTCGCCGTCAACTCCACCGACCCGGTGTCCGGCCGTCAGCAGCGTGCCCACATACTCCTCGGCGAACCGGCCCAAGGCGCCCACCAGGCAATCGAGTTGTTCCCCGGCAGCCGGCGGCTGGTCACCGAAGTAGCGTTCGGCACGGCCCCGGCACTGATACGTCTGCGGGGCGGGTTCGGCATGCTGCCACAGGGCCGCGCACACGAGCCCGAAGGCTACGGCGTCCGAGCCGCGCTCCGCGTCGACGAGAGCGAGCAGAGCGCGTCCGGCGAGACCGGCCTGGTCCTCCTCGCCGAGGAAGGCGGTCAGCCCGGCGCGCTCGGGCCCTCGCAGGGCCAGCAGCCGCTCGGAGGCTCCCGGTCGCGTCGACCAGTGCAACAGGGCCTGTGCGTCGATCCGGTCCTCGCCCGGGCGTCGCATGCCGCCCTCGGTGTCGTGGCGGGCGAGGCGCAGGCGACGCTGGGCCAGTGCGGTGAGGGCGTACTGCCGAGACAGCCAGCCTCCGGGCACCGCCGGCCAGCCTCCGGGCGGGGAGGCGTCGAGCAGGGCTTCGGCGGCCCAATTGACGTCCTTCAGGCGAGGGTCGATCTGCCGGGCACCGAACGCCTCCCGTACGACGTCCCAGCTGTCGACCATGTCGATGCGCTGCTTGTGGACGCGGGCGGTGATCGCCGGATCGAGTTCACTCTGCTCACGGCCGGTGAGGACCACCAGAACGGCGGGGCCGGGGCGCCGGCCCGTCAGGTGGTCCAGGACGAGTTCGTGGACGGCGAGTGGTGAGGGAGCCACCGCGACACCGGCCGTACAGCCCTCACCCCAGGCCGTTTCGGCGGGCCCGTCCCACTGGGGCGCGGACCGCAGCAGTACGACGCGACGCCTGCCCTTGCCGTCTCCGGTCAGGGAGGCGGCCAGGGAGGACTGCCCGGACAGGTATTGCGTGACGGTCGCGGTGTTCAGTCGGACGGCGCCGGGGGCGGCGACGGTCTCCGTCATTCGACGACCTTCCAGGTGATCTCGATGGTCGCGTCGGGATGGCGGACGGCCAGTTCGGACAGTTCTGCCTGGAGGTCGACGGCAGCGCGTGCCACGGTCGTACGGCGGCCGCCGGCCGTCCGGGCCGAGCCGCCGGAGGGAGCCGGCGTGGGTGTCTCCTGCGGGGCGTAGGGGATGCGCGGGTCGCTGGTCGGCGTGTTCAGGGACAGGTCGTCGGCCGTGGGCTGAGACGCGACGGGAGGAGGCGGGGTGGCGGTGGCCTGGCTGCGCTTCACCAGGGCCACGACCTCGCGCTGGGTACGGGTCAGAGCGTCGCGCAGGTCCGCGGTGCGCTGGTCGTCGCGGGCCACATTACGCAGCGAGTCGAGCAGTGCCGCGCCCTCGGGGCCGAGTCCGGCGGCGAGTTCGAGGGTGCTCCAGGGCGCCGAGGCGACGGCCTCCGCGACGCTGTGGGCCTGCTTGATGGAGGTCCCGTACCGATCGGCGCTGGTCTCCCCCAGATCGAAGGAGGCGAGAATTTCCACCGTCTTCTTCGCCCCGGCCGCGCCCTTGCCCGCCTCCGCCGTCAGCGCGTCCAGCAGCTGCAGGGAGCGGCGGGCGAGCGCGAGCCGTCCCGTGTCGGCGGTCTGGTCGAGTCCGAGGAAGGAGCCATGGGCCTCCAACTGGTGGACCAGGTCCGCGGCGTGGTCCCGGTGGGCACGGGCTGCCTCGATGATCTGGCGGGCGAACTGATTGACCATCCGGCCGCGCCACAGAGCGGGCGCCTTCTGCCCGAAGACCGTCTCGAAGCGCTGCCGTGCCGTGTCCCAGTCGGACTCGGCGGGCAGCGGCTGGCTGCGCAGCGCGTCATGGTCCTTGATCGCGGGCAGTTCCGGCGCGGGGTCCAGTACGGTGCCGCCGCGCACCCACACCCGGTCGTCCATCTCGGCGAAGGACGCAACGACGAGCCTTGCGAGGAAGTCCGGCAAGCCGCGCGGGTCGGGTTTGTCCATCCAGTCGATCAGGGTGATCAGGGACAGGTCCCCGGTGACGCCCTGGGAACTGGCGAGCCGGCGGAAGTGGTCGGCCCAATAGCGGGACAGCTCGAAGTACGCCTCCTTCTGTTGCCCGAGGCGCAGAGGCCCGGCGATCCGCTGCATGAGCCTGCGCTCGGCGGCCGGGACCTCTACGCGTCCATCACGCGCTTCGGCGGCTGCCCTGACGTGGGTGAACACCTTTTTGGCGTCGGCGGGCTTGACGGCGTCAACCTGTTTGACCGCGATGCCCTCGGGGTCGAGGTCGGGGTGCGCCGGATATTGGTGCGCGAGCAGCTTGCCCGCCACATGCCGGATGCCGTCGTGCAGGCTCTGCCCGAAGGACAGGGTGAGGCCGTCCACGTCGGGCAACGGGACGAGGTGGTCGTCGAAGTCGGGCACGACGTCGGCGGCCTGCTTCTGGGCGAGCCCGTACGCCTGCTTGAAGGCACCCTTGACCTGCTTGAGCAGAGCCTCACGCTGGGTTTCGAGGAGGCCCTTGGCACGGCTGCGGTTGTCGGCGTTGAGGTGGCCGGCGTACTGGGTGTCGAAGCGGTGCTCGTCGGCGAGGGCCTTGTCGATGACGACGAGACGCCGGAAATCGGCGAACCTCTGCGCGGACAGATGGGCAGGCAGCCAGGCGACGATTCGGGACCGCTCGCCCTGCTGGCGCTCACGGAGCCGTTGCATGCGGTTGACGTCGTCGACGGGACCCCACTCGCGTTCGTCGAAGGGGAGGTCGATGGCGATCCGCCAGTGGCCGTCCTGCTGGGGCATCAGGTCGTGGTCGGGCAGCTCGTCCTCATCGGCGACGTTGCCGAACACGATCTCGGCGGTGCGGGAGGTGCCGCGCCACACGAAGCCGAGCTGATCGCTCAACTGACCGTGCTCGACGCCCAGTTCCTCGGACAGGAGACGCCGGGCGAGCGCGACCCGGTTGCCGGGGTTGTCGTTGACCTGAGCGTTGGCGATGACGGAGTCGACGTCGACGCCGGACAGCTCAAGCCGTACACCGGGGTTGGCGTCGGTGCCGGTCTCTTTGATCTCGGGGAATCTGGCCGCCCACTCGGCGACCTTGTTCTTGATGATGCCGACCTCGGCGCCCGGGATGGGCGCGAGGACCGACCCGTGGTTGAGGGCGCCGAGCCGCCGGATGGTCAGCTCCGTCAGGGAGGGCACGCTGGGCGCGAGCGCGGACAGCAGCAGGGTGCACACGAGCCGGTTGTCGCCGACGAACAGCCGGCAGCGGTTGACGCGCTGCGGGTCGGTCATGGCCTCGGACCGGTTGACGTACTGCTCGACGTCGTCCTCGGTGATGTCGTACGAGCTCAGAAGGTAAGGGCGCAGCTTGGTCTTGTACAGCTTGTCGGCAGCCTCGAAGACGACCTTCAGGCTGTCGGTGAACGGCTTGTCACCGCCCTTGGCGATCACGGGGTAGAGGTCGCCGACAGGGATGAGCTGCCCGAGGCGGATCTCGTTTCGGTGGTCGGCGAGGAGTTCGCCCATCAGCTTCAGACCGGTACGGGAACGCTGCAGCGCGGAGGAGATGTGGACGAGCGTGTCCATGAACGCCGGCGAGAACGGGTACGTCAGCCGGAACGACTCCGCGTCCGCGCCGGTCGTGCCCTTCTCCGAGCCGAGGAGGGTGTCCCAGACCTGGGTGCCGACCCGCTTGGTCTGCTCGAAGGCCGCTTCGACGAGCCGTTCCGCCTCGGCGTCCTTCGGCTTGAGGATGCGCGCGTGGGCGATCTGCGGGAGGTTGCGGTCCTCCAGGGTGATCTTGTCGAATCGGCCGGAGGCCAGGTTCAGGGTGTCCTGGATGGAGGCTTCCGCCGCGCCGGACACCTCTTCGCCGACAAGTTCCCGCAGGTCGCGCTGGCGGGCGATGAACGACACGACGGGGATGGCGCGTCGGGCGTCGCCGCCCTCCACGAAGTTCGTGATCTTGCTGGCTTCGCGGGCCACGAACTTCTGCTCGTGAATCAGGGTCGCGAGCCAGAGGATCAACTCGTCCAGGAACAGGATCAGTCCGTCGTAGCCGAGGGACTTGGCGTGCTCGGCGATGACGGACAGACCGGCGTCCAGGGAGATGAAGCCGTGCTCGTCCTCGGCGGCGTTCTTGGCGAAACCGGGAAAGAGGTTGGTGCTGGCGTCGTTGACCAGCTTGGCGCGCAGCTCGGCCGGGGCGGAGGGATCACGGAGGTTGAGCGGGGTGCCCCCCTCATGGTTCTCCTCGGCGGCCAGGGCGGTGTCGAGGAGCTGCGGTGTCCAGGCGAAGCCCTCGCCCCACTCGTCCGTTTCGTCATCGTCCGCGTCACCACCGCCCAGGCCACGGATGACCGCCTCGTCACCGTAGGTGGCACGGCTCGCCCGGATGTCGGCGAAGAGGGAATCGGTCCGGTACACCTGCGGGGTCGGGGCTTGCGGGTGCAGCTTCTTGACGTGTGTGACATACCCGCCGAGCACCCGCTGTTCGAGGGCCTTCGCGCCGAGCATGTGGTACGGAACGAGCAGGAACCTCTTGCCGTCCGTGGTCAGCCACTCGTGCTTGGTGAGCACCGGGTCGAACTCGGTACGGGCGCGGGAGCTCGGCTCGCCACTGAGCAGCGCGTACAGCACGGCCATGAAGTGCGACTTACCGGAACCGAACGAGCCGTGCAGGTAGGCCGCCTTGGAGCGGTGACCGTCGAGCGAGGACTTGATGAGCGCCAGCGACTCGTCGAAGTTTTCCAGCAGCCGCTCGGTGACGACGTAGTCCTTGAGCGCGTTCTGGGCACCCTCGGGTGTCGTCGCCTCGGCGAGGGACAGAACGAAGTCCGAGGTGGAGATGTTCTCCTTGATGTCGATGACATCGCGGAGGAGGGGTGGCTGCTGGGCCATTACCGGTCACACTCTCCATCTGGTGGCCTCCGCCACCGCTCGTCCTCAATCGTGCGGGATGTCCGCTGCCTGTTCGGCCGACCAGCGGGGACAGCGGAGCCGACCGGCCACAGCGAGGGCGGGGCCATTGCCCACCCGCACGGAAGCGTCCGGCGCCGGGCAGGCGCTTGCTCCCCCTTGCGCTGTATACCCGCTTCATACCGATGGATCAACCGGCGGCCCTCACCCCCTTGGCCACGAAACATGAGGCCGTCGGCCCCGTGCCGACACACACCGTCACGTCAACGGCCCGACCGGTAGGTGTCCAGGAGCTGCCGGCCCGCCACCGTGAAGGGGTGCTCGGGGCCCAAGCCGCGTTCCCGCCGTGCGACGACGTCGGTCATCACCTCGATCGCCTCATCCACATGACCGAGCGCGGCCCGGGTCCGGGAGAACAGCTGCCGTGCTGCGAGCACGATCGGGTACTCCGGCCCGAAGCGGCGCACATACGCTTCGTTGACCAGTCGGATCTCGCTGTCGGCCTCGTCGAACCGGCCCAGGAGGTACAGCGCCCACGCGTGGTTGTGTCCGGCTCCCAGGGTCACCGTGTGATCGGGGCCGAGGAGCCGGTCGCATTCCGAAGGCAACGAGAGCAGTGCACCGCCTTCCTCGGTGACCACCTCGGCTGCGGACAGCATCTCCAGCAGACTGGCACGGGCGCGCAGGGTCAGCGGATGCGCGGGGCCCAACGCCGCGGTCCGACCGGCGACGGTGGCGCTGAGCAACGCGAGCGACTCCTCTCGTCTCCCGAGGTTCGCCAGCACGAGCTGAAGGCCGTAGGCCGTGTCCAGGGTGTCGGTGTCGTCGGCTCCGAACAGGCCCTCCTGGACGGTACGGACACCATGGAGCAACGACTCGGCCTCCGCGAACCTGCCCAGCCGGAACAGCGCCCGCCCGGCCCTGGAACGGGCGGCCAGGACCATACGGTCGTCCGCGCCGAGCAGTCGCTGCGCGAGGTCCGCAGCGGTTCGGGAGGTTTCCCAGGCCGAGAGGTAGTCACCGGTCCGGTGCAGAGCGACGGACAACCGCGTCGCCACAACCAGGGCGTCGGCTGCGACCGACGGCTCACCGGCGCGCCGGAGCAGGGCCAGCGCATGAGGTACCAGCAGGCGCAGTCGCGGGTCGTGCGGGCCGGCGTCGGGTACGCCGGGTACGGCCGCGTCGAGCAGTCGGACGGCCGCCGTGTCGAGAGTGGGCCTCAGTTCGCCGGGGGTCGCCGCGCGGACACTGTCGAGCAGAATGCCGTGACTCTGTACGCACCGCATGCCGACGACGTCGATCCGTTCGGACAGCGACTGGTCGAGCAGGGCCCTCAGAGCTGTCTCCGTACGGGCCCGGGGAACGACAACCCCGATGTCGTGATGGGCGAGCAGGGCCAGTGGCAGGGGTTCGGCGGCGAACCGGGCCAGCAGTCTGAGCAGGGCCGCCGCTTCGGGCAGCCCGCGTGCCTCGAACGTGTCGAGGGTCAGCTGCCATGTCAGGCCGACCAGATGCCGCGGGTCCGGTTCGCAGAGGGCGTCGGCCCCGCGGTCGATCAACTGCACCCGTCCGTCTCCGTCGAGATGATGGCCGTAGGCATCCATCGTCCAGGGGTCGAGCACCTGGTGCGAGAGGAAGCCTCCGGCCAGGGTGAGGGCGAGGGGCAGCCGCCCGAGCCGGTCCGCGATCCGCGCCGCCTGCTCCGTCGTACCGCTGTGCGGGGCGAGATCGCGCAGCACGAGTGCGGCGTCCTCCCGTGGCAGTACGCCGATGTGCTGGAGTTCAGCCCCCGGCCACCAGCGGGCCGCCGCTCGGCGTGTGGTCACCACGACGATGCCGCGTGGACTGGTGCGCAGCCAGCTGCCGTCCCGCAGGATCTCCGGCTCGTCGGCGTTGTCGAGGATCAACAGCCAGGGCTCGGCGGAGCGGTCGAGGTATCGCCAGACGAGATCGGCCGCGGGACGGAGGCCGTTGCGTGCGGCCAGCAGTTCGCCGTCGCTCGCCCCACGGTCGGCGGCCACGGCCAGCATGCCGCCGCGCAGGCCGGCACGGTCGGCGGCGTTGACCCACAGAGCTGCCCGGCTCTGTTCACCGGCAACCTCCTGGAAAAGGGTGCACGCGACCGCCGTCTTGCCCGAGCCGCCCATGCCGTACAGCACATAGACCTCACCGCCGCCTCCTGCCGCGATGCTCGCCCGCAGCCGTTCCATCACCTCGCTGCGATCACGCAGTACGACGGGAGGCCGCCCGACCGCCGGGCGGCGCACCGAGTCCGGGCCGCTGGGCTCGGGACCGCGACCGCCGTAGTGGTGGTGTTCGTTGATGTGCTGGTCACCGGATGCCTGGAAGACCCGTCCACGGTCCTCGGCGTGACCGTCCATCCCACCCGTCATCGCTCTGCGATGTGCTGGTCTCGTCCCGCTTGGTAGACCCGGGCCTGGCCGGAAGCGGTGGCGTGCTGCGTGACCTGCCGGGCCACCGAGCCGCCGGGGTCGAGTTCGTCCAGCAGCCTGCGCAGTTCTTCGGCGGCGGCCGGCCGGGCGACGATCAGGCGCCGTACGAACCCTTGCCACTGCAGGCGCAGTTCGTCCAACGTCTCCTGGTCGTGCGCCGCCACCGCGGCCAGCACGTCCTCGCGGCCTGCCTCCAACTCGGCGGCCACGTTCTCGGCCCGTTCGGGTTGCATCCGACGCCAGAGCTGCGTCAAACCGTCACGCGTACGCTGCCAGGCGTCTGTTGCCATCAACGTGACCAAGGTGGTTCCCGCGCTCTGGGCGAGTGATGCCGCTTCCGGGTCCACAGCCGACCCTCCGTTCACTTGGTTTTCCGAGAGCACAGCAGAAAAAACGTGCCTGCCAGGCGTTGGCATGATTTTCTTTCCGATCAATATCATTCCGCTTCCGAGCGACATGAGACACGGTTGAACCAATCCTCGCCATTACCCTCGCCGAGCTGTCCTGACACATGGCCAGGCCAGGCCACTGCAGGTTACAGTGAAGCCTCCCGAGCGATCGAGGGGGAGAAGAAAATGGTCAGGCCTTGGGAAGCAGATCCGGACACAGGTTTCAAACAGCGACTGGGAAAAACACCTCAGGAACTTGGAAACACAACCGGAACTCCTGACTGCCCGGACATCTGGGAACTCACCAACGGCGATATCGCCGTCATCGGCCGGGACCTCACCCAGTCACTCGGCAAGAACCTGCCCGACGGGGTGTCGATCGGGTCGGACGAACGCCTCGTGGTCATTCCCAGGAACATGCTCATCGCGGCGAAGCCGGACATCCCCAGTGTTTGACTCCTTCCCCGGCGGCGCCTCCGAACGCCTGGACCGCCCCAGCTACCACGCGGACTTGGGCCGGGTCTACACCAGCGGGATCGGCTTCCTCAACAAGCTCGAGCGCGGCCAGCACTTCAAGGAGCGCGGCTTCCCGAGCTGGGAGGCCTTCGCCGACGGGGACTGGGACAGGGCCCTGTCGCTGGCCGAGGAGAGGCGCGAGGAATACGCCCAGGAACTGCGTCAGGCGGCGAGGCTGGGTGTCAGGCACCGCCGCCTTCGCGTCGTGGAATTCCCCATCACGCCGTATGTGCAATGGGAGTTGTTCGTTCTCCGCGTACGCATGGGCCTGGGCGACGACATCAAGGTTCTCGACGCTCGCAATATTTCGAACATCGAGCGGACTAGCCCGGTTCCGGAAGTAGTGATTCTCGGCAATGCGGTCATGTACGAGGTCATTTACGACGAGGACGGAAATGCGGCCGGGGCCAACCGCTACACCGACAGACCACTGATCCAGGAAACCAACGCCGGATTCGATGCACTTTATGAGCGAGGTGAGGGATTCGACGATTTCTTCAACCGGGAGATCGCCGCCCTGGCGCCGCCTCGGGTGTCCGGTGCGCCGACCTTCGGCAGCCAGGAGTGCGCTCGCAGCCTCAGGGCTGAGGTTCCTCCGACGTGATGGTGGTGACGTCCGCGCCGTGCTGTTCGGCGTATGAGGTGGCGAACGGCTCATGCTCCTGGACGACTTCACCGTCCACGACTTCCCCATCCATCACCCGGTGCGACGGCTCCGCCAGCGGCAGGCCGGCGAGGTGCTTCTTGAGCCTCTTGGCCATCGGAAGGAAGGTCGCGAGAGTGAGCCCGCCGGAGACAACGGCCCCGACAAGGGGGATGGCCTTCGAGACGGCCTTCGCGAAGGACTGCTTCGTCATCTGAACGCCGAGGTATGCCGCGACCTTTTTCACTACCGGGTAGATGACACCCTGGGTGAGTGCCTTCTGGGGCAGCTTCTTGGCGACCTGCTCCGCCATCATCCCCGCGACCTTCCCCACAGCGGCGTTCGCCGACTGAGTGCCGAACATCACCCCGAAGAACAGCGTCAGCACCCCCATGGTCGCGTCATCGCCGTCATCGGAGAACAGATCGGGCCAGCTGTAGAGGTAGGCAAGTTTCTGCGCGATACGCACCATGTGGCCGAAATACTGGGCCACATCGGCAGGCACAGTGGCGGGCAGGGCGAGGACGCCAGGGATCCCGGCGGCGGCGGAGAGAGCGCTGACCTTGCCGGTTTCGAACCGGATGGAGTCAGTGGCCACCTTGTCGAGAACCGCAACAGGAATGCCCGCCGCGGCGGGGGTCTCTTCAATCGCTCTCCGGATGTCGTCCTCGGAGCAGTGACGAGCCAGCGCACTTCGGAGGTACGTCTCCCGGTTGATACGCACGCCGGGAAGTTTTGCCGCCGCCAGTAGCACCGCGGAGAAGCGCGACGCGGGGTTCTCGATGTCTTTGCCCTGCTTCATAGCAGGAACCTACAGCAGCCAAGGGCCCCAAGTGACCTACTTTGTCAGTGCCGTTGGTGCTTCGCCATGAGGGTGACGGTGACGTGCGGGCCGGTCCATCACGGTGTCGACCGCCGCTGAGGAAAGCGCCCAGAGGGTGCGAACCGCGCCAACTTGAGCAGACGTTGACCGACGTGACAGTCGGCGGCGGTGCGCAGCGTCCGGCGAGCAGGGTGCGAGAGCTCCTGGAGGTGCCGCAGAGGGGGCATGCGCAGGGCCTTGCGGCTGGCACACGTCTGCCGCAAGGCCCTGCCCTCGGTGCCCTCCTGTCAGAGTGCCGCGAACTCGACGAACGTGGTCCATGCCGTGGGTTCTACGGCGAGTGTGGGGCGGGTTGTGTCCTTCGAGTCGCGGACGTGGACCTTGGCGAGGCTGGAGGCGACCTCGACGCATTCGCCGCCTTCCTCGCTGCTGTAGCTGCTTTTGCGCCATACCAACTGGTCTATGTGCGGCTGATGTACGTGCGCGTTCATGGCTCTCCCAACAACTTCTCTACGTACGCCAATGATTCACGAGGAGTCAGGGCCTGCGCCCGGATGATCCCGTACTTGGCCTCCAGTGCACGGACGCTTTCCCGCTCCGTTTGTAGGCGGCTCACGTTCTGTACCTCGGCGTACGCGATCCTCCGCCCTTCCTTCGTTTCGATCAAGGTGAAAGGGCCAGCCATACCGGCGTTCTCCTCACGGTCGAGCGGCATCACCTGGATCTCGACGTTCCGTCGCTCCCCCGTCAGGAGGATGTGCTCAAGCTGGCCGCGCAGGACGCCCCGGCCTCCGATGGGGCGCTGCAGTACGGCCTCGTCGATGACAAAGCTGGCGAGCGGCGCGTCACGGCTGGACAAGATCTCCTGTCGGACCAGGCGTGCGCCTACTCGCTGTTGGATCAGTTCGTCATCCATAGGTGGCCGCATCATCATAAAGATGGCCCGCGCATACTCCTCCGTCTGCAAAAGTCCGGGCACCGCCTGGTTCGCATACACGTGCAGTTCGACGGCTTCGGCCTCCAGCCGCGCCGCATCCCGGAAGAACGCCGGGTACTGAGCCCGAGCCACCTCCTCCTTGCTCGCGCTCAACACACCTACTGCGTCCAGCACTTCATCGGACCGGTCGATGAACTTCGGCGGCGGAATGCGTCTCCCCTGCTCGAACGACGCGATCGTCGAGGCCGAGTAGCCGGTCAGCGACCCGAGCCGCGCGCGGTCCATCCCTGCCCGCTCCCGGAACAACTTCAACTGTCGCCCGAACACACACAGCATGCCTGTCCCGACCTCGTACTCCGGCTGCTGAACCTCGTCGTCCACGCCGCAGCTCCTCTCGTACAACCGCCCAGTAGCCAACTCGCGCCCCTGGAACCGGTCACGCCCGACACCACGTACAAGCGCACCGCTCGCGTGTACAGCCCCCACCCGTCAGCGCAACGCTCCTGGCCAAAGCTACGCAGAGTTGGCGACCGTTGACCCTATGAAGTCAGCAACTCCCCCCAACGGGCATATGCCACAACACTCTGCATCCGAACGCGAGTTCACCATGCGCTTCACGTCGACCCCCCGCGGCGCCCGCCTGGCCCGCCGCCTCGTCTCACACCGCCTGAACGAATGGGGCCACCCCTATACGACCCCGGTCAACGAGAAGCTCACCCTCATCTCGGCAGAACTGACCGCCAACGCCGTACAGCACGGCCATGTCCCCGGCCGGGACTTCCACCTCCAACTCAGCCTGGCCGCAACCAGGTTCCGCATCGAGGTGACGGACACACGGGCCGAGAAGCGGCCTCCGGCCAGCCTCCCGGCGACCGACTCTCTTTCCGAGTCCGGCCGGGGCCTGCTTCTCGTCGCGGCTCTCGCTGACGACTGGGGCGTCAGCCCTCGCCGGGGCGCCCCGGGCAAGACCGTGTGGGCGGAGCTGTGGGTGCAGCCGCAGGGCCACCCGCTCACGCGCCGGGTGGCCCCTGGTTCGACTGACCTCGACCTACTCCTGACTACTGCTTCCCTGCTGCGCGACGACCCCGGGTCGCGGCCGGAGGACGCCAGTCACTGAGGTCGTCGTCAGTGAGGCCATGCTCGCCCTGCTTCTGCTGGCGGTAACCGGCGAAGAAGTCCGCCGGGGAGCCGCTGTAGAGCATGTCGAACTCGTCGTGCCACTGGGACAGCCACGGCTGGAGTTCCAGCAGGCCGGCGAGGAACGGCGTGATCTCTTCGGTGGACAGGGCGGTGTTGGTGAAGTAGGTAGCGAGGGCCTGCGCCTGCTCCCGGTGGTCCCAGCCGGCCCACCCGTACAGCTCGGGGGTGGCGGCGTTGGTCTGCCCGTACGAGATGAACCGCTCCTTCGGCACGTCGAGCTTGCCGCGCGCCTTCCAGTAGGAGGAGCGGAGGAAGTCGGCCGAGGTGTACTTCGGCGGCACGGGGATGGAGTCCCGGATCTTCCGCTTGGCGGGCTCGTCGGGCGCGGCGTCCTCCTTGCGCTGGAGGTCCCAGACCTCTTCCCAGTCGGCGCGCTTCTTCAGCCCGGAGGGCTTGTAGCGCAGGGTCGACAGGAACGGCACATGCTCGTCGGTGATCAACTCGGCGACGACCTTCGCGAGTTCCTTGCGGGGCGCGTAGAGCTTGGCGACGGAGACGAAGTCTTCGTCACGGGACAGCGCGTCGATGAGACGGGAGAGGGTGAGGATGGCGGGCTGCCCGTTCTCGTCGAACCAGTGGTCGCGGTCCTCCATGCGATCGAGCAGCCAGGAGCGCAGGGCCTTCTCCTGAAGCGCGTCCCAGCCCTCGGTGGCCCAGCGGCGCTTGTACTCGGGGCGCTCGACCATGCCGATGGCACGGTTCGACGCAATGGCGTCGATGCGCTTCTGGACGACCTCGCGGTAGGGGGCGGGCCAGTGGGCGGGGATCTCCGTGATGGGGGTGGACTTGTGCCGCTTGAACCACTCGTCGCTTGCTTCGCCTGCGGCTACGCGGCGGGCCAGGACGATTTCGAAGGCGCGCTCGCCGAGGGCGAGTTCGGGGATGTTGGGGTCGTCGGGATCCTCGGAGACGCGAAGGTCTTCGGAGTGGAGGTTGTAGAGGGAGTAGACCTGCCAGTCCAGCTCTTCCTGGAGGGCGATCATGCGGGTGCGAAGAGATCGCCAACGCGACTTGGCCGGCCTGAGAGTATCGGCCGTGGGGGTGGCATTACTCACTGCATTTACAGGGCCCGCAGAGGCAAGTCGCTGAGCGAGGCTGTCAATAGCGGCAGACAGCGATGCCGGATAGCTGCCAGGGAGAGGGAAATCCAGCAAAGGAGTACTGTTGAATTGATAGAAATCATCGAAAGGAAGCGTACTTTGCCGCGCCCCTTTCGCATCAACCGTGCTTCCCATGTTGTGGCTGACCTGCTTCATCCAAAAGCCGGCTGTCGAGCTGTTCATCAGGCCAAGCAAATCGAGATGATCTTCATCGCTCGCCTCAGTCCGCAGTTTGATGACGGGGGCCGAACGGTTAAAAACTTTGCCGCCTCGGTCCAGTACGAAATGATTATGCGTCGCAACGAAAGAAAAGGCGACAAGACGGTTCGATTGCAGCCGCTCGTCACTATGGAAGGCATAGTTCGACCAGGGTAGACCGCGCTGCTCCTTGGTCTTCGCGAACATGAGGCTTTTACGGAGCATTTGACGTCCGCGCCACAGAACGAGCTTTTCAAGTTCCACACGCTGAGCAGCATCCGCATCAGGCGGATAGATCGCATAGGCGCCAGGAGAACTGCCCCAGTCGCGCACTTGATCACCTTCAATAAAGAGCCGCAGAGGGGAGACTTTGCCCTTGATCCACGTTGCAGCAGGACGGGGAAATGCAAAGAAGTCATCGTCGCCCGTAATGGCCGCAAAACCAATGGATGCAACCTTGGCCGAAATCTTTACCACAGATCCGTCGTTGAGCTTATCAATCACCTCTCGTCCACCATCAGCCAGAATCCAAGGGTGCTGGCTGAAGTATCGGCCGCGATCGAGGTCACCCACTGAAACCCATCGACTAATCGATCCCGGATCATCGATCTGTTCCAGAATCGCACGCCACACCAGTCCGTCTTCACCATGGACCGGCGCACTCGGCTCGCCCATCGCGCCACGCACGGCTCGGATCGTTGCCGACCGATTAACCCCTGACCGACACTTCCCAATCAAGATAACGGTCGGCGTTCCGTGTCCTGGAATATAAGCGCCCGAGGTGTCAATAACCTCAGTCAGTTCAACCCGGTGCCCGAAATATTCCTCAATCAGCTTTGTTCCGAACTCCCGCTTCATAAATGAACTAGCAGTGATCTGCCCTACTAGACCGTACCCGCGCCCCTCGGGACCTCCCCGCTTGGCTAGCTCGAAGAATCGCTGCGCAAATGGGACCGATAGTGCGTACTTACCTCCACAAGCGCTGTACAGCTCCCGATACAGCACATTGAGATCCTTGTCCTTGACCGTGACATACGGAGGATTTCCGACCACAACGTGATAGCCGCCCTCTCGGAGAATCCCTGGGTGCTTGTGCACGTCCTCCGTGGCGTAGGCGAACGAAGCCAGGGGGTCGTCCAGTGTCTCTTCGTCCCCTAGCGTCAGTTCCAACTGCCGCGCCTTGATAAGCGAGTCACCCACCGCCAAGTGCATCGGCCACTCGTACTTCGCCGCCTCCGCCACCGACCGCACGCCGCTCGCCGCCATAGCCGCAACCAGCAACCGGAACCGGGCAATAGCCACAGCGAACGGATTGATATCCACCCCGTGCACCGAGTCCAGCGCAGCCCGCACCCGCTCATGCACGTCCTTGCCCGGCTGCCCCTCCCCCCACAGCCGCACCAATCGCCGAAACGCCCCCAGCACAAAGTGCCCCGACCCACACGTAGGGTCGATCATCTTCAGGTCCTCGTACCCGAACTCCCGCACCGCCGGATTCATCGTCCGGTCGAGGATGAACTCCTCCACGAACTCCGGCGTCTGGAGCAGCGCATACGTCTTCCGCGCGGCCTCACTGAGGTCCTGGTACAGGTCGCCCAAGAACCGCGTGTCCCACCCCTCCGTACCGTCCTCGTTCAGGAGGTCGGTGAAGTCATGAACGAGGACGCCCGCATCGTCGCGCTGCCGCCAGAACTCGACCAGCTCCCGCGCGCCGTCGTGCGAAAGCGGGATTTGGTACAGCGGATTGTGGTTACTGTCGAACAGCAGTCGACCGGCCTGTCCGTCACCCACCTCAGCAAAGGCCCGCCTCAGCCACCCCCGATACGTCGGATCCTCGTCCGACTCCACATACGCGTCGTAGCGAGACTCCGCCAGCTCCCGCCGATCCCCGTCCGGCCCCGTCAGGTACGGATCCGGAATCAGCCGGTTGTCCTCGCAGAACCGTACGAAGACACTCCCCAGCACCCACGCCACCGCAACCTGCGTGACCCGCTCGTCCAACCACGAGGTCCACGTCGCCGCCGTACGCCCGAGCTTGCGTGCCTGGTCGTACTCGGATCTCAGCCGCCTGTTGACATCCCCCAGCGCCTTCACCTGGCGCCCCAGGTCCGTTTCGACCGCCTTGACCTGCTGCTTCAGGTCGTTCAACAGAGCCTTGCGGTCGATCACTTCGCGTCTCCCTCGACACCACTGGTACTCGCACTGGCCACACCCGCGCCGGACCCCCGATGGGCGTTGCCCACCCACGTGTCCGGAAGCTGAATCCACTCCCCCAGGCCCGCCTGGTACGGCACGGCCACCTGTCCGAGCCGGGGCTCGCGCGAGGGGTCGCTCTGCGGGACCAGGAGCCACAGACCCCGCCCGCCCTGCCGGGCGACCGAGGCCAGTCGGTCCAGGACGCCCATCGCGTCGTAGCGCGCGAACACCCCGGCCTCCGTCAGCAGAACAGGACCGGTCCCGCCGGCGTCACCGTTGCTCAACAGCGCCGCGATCCGGGGTTCCACCGCACCCCACGCCGTCCGCGCGTACTCCGCGAACCGCACCGCGCCCTTCGAGCCCGGCTCGGCGGCGTCCGCCTTGAGCAGGGTCTCCCAGGTGGGCTTGGTGCCCGGCGTGACCTGCGCGTGCAGGGCCTCCAAGAACAGCTCCGTCACCGACACCGCATCCGTGCCCAGCCGCCCGGCACCCAGCTCCCGTACCGCGTCCCGCACCAGCTGCTGCCGTACGGTCAGCACCCGGTAGCCGTCCCGGCGGGCCGACGCGAGCAGTCGTTCCTCCGCACGCACCGCGCCCGCCAGCTGCGGATCGTCGGCATACCGCGTCACCGCACCCGTACGCGTCGACTGCCGCCACGCACCCGTCGTCAGGTAGCTGGATGCGTCGTCCACCCGCGTGGGCAAGTAACGCAGCACGCCCTCGCGTTCGTGCATGCTGAGGGACAGTTCGAATCCCGCGTCGCGCAGAGCCTTGGTGAGCGGGCCGCCCGTCGGCAGGTCGTGGGTCATGCCGCCGCGTCTGTCGGCAACGACCATCTCCGGGAAGCGAGCACGCACCCTCTCATGCACAGCCTCACCGGTCAGGCCCGGCTGCTGCCCCTCCGGCATGCCCGGGATCCAGCGGACGAGCCCGGCCTGCGTGAGCCGCAGCGCCCTGACCAGCGACAGGTCGCGCGGGTAGATCTCAAGGCGCGGCGTGGCGGCGGCGTTCAGGGACGCCGCAGCCGCCAGCTCCACCATGCGCCGCTCGTCCCAGTCGACAGCGCCCGGCGGGACAGTCAGCGCGCCCAGCTCGGCCAGGACCGTTGCCGCCGTCGGCAGGGTGTCCAGCTTGGCGAGCCGGTCGGCCGTCTTGCCGAGGCGGGCGGCGTACTCCAGCAGACCCGGCGCGGTCGGGGTGTCCGGGCCGTCGTTCTCCCGTACGTCGAGTGCGAGCAGGCCGGCGCCGAGGGACTCGTCCATCGCCTTGCGATTCGGCTGGTGCAGGAATTCGGCTTCCTGCGGCAGCAGTTGCTCGACTTCGACCACAGCCCGTACGGTCGCCAGCGCCATCGCCCGCCGCTGCTCGCGTCCCGCGAGGTGCGTGCCGCGCCGGACCGCCAGGGCATCCGCGATCTCCACCGCCGAGGCGACGCGCCCCATGCCCGCCAGCAGGTCGATGATCTCCTCGCGCAGCGCCTGGACGGCGGGCTCGGCCTTCCAGCGCTTGCGCTCGTCCTTGAGCATCTGCGGGATACGGCCGTGGCTCAGTGCGAGGGCGTCCGCGACGTCCTTCTGCTTCGGCCAGACCCCGATGTCGGGCAGCACACCGTTGTCGTCGGGCAGGCGCAGCAACAGCCGTACCATCTCGGCCTTGTTGCGGTTGGAGCCGTTGTTGTTGACGGCGGGCACGAAGACGGTGGCGAGGGTGTCGAGGCTGACCGAGCGCAGGGTGCGGAGGGACAGCGCGCCGGCCGTCGCGCCCGTGGCGAGTTCGCCGACGAGGGCGGACTCGGCAGCGGTGAGCTGCTCCAGCTCCTCCTTGGCCTCCGCGCGCCCCTTCGGCGTCAGCGGCGAAACGGGGATCTCGCGCAGCCGCTCGCCCCACTCGCGCTGCCGCTGCTGGACCTCGTTGCGCGTCTTGGCGCCCAGTCCTGGGGCGTTGACGAGCTTGCGGCGGCTGTAGTCGAGCAGTTCGCCGGCCGTCGTGATGCCCAGGCCGTAGAGGAAGGACTGGGCGGCGGGCGTGAGGCCCGAGACCGTCAGGGGGGTGTCGCGGGTGACCTCGGCGGCGAGTCGGTCGCGCTGCTGCTCGGCGGTCTCCGGCTCGGCGTCCGCGATCGCCGCCGCGGCAGCGGCCTCGGCGGGTGCCCCCTCCCCCGTGGTCGTGGCGGTCGGGTGGCGGGAACGGTGGCTGGACGGGACGGTCTGGGAGGCGTCGAGGAAGACCTTGCGCCAGGCATCCCGCATCGGCTTCAGTTCGGGGAACCGTCGGCCGGCGTCGCGGTGCAGAGCCTTCTGGAAGAAGGCGACGAGACCGTCCCGAACGGCTGGGTCGAAGGCTTCGGCCGCGATGGTCGGGTACAGCCACTCCTTCGCGTCGGTCATGCGGGGCAGGACACTGCCGTCGCCCCATTTGGGCAGCTCGCCCGAGGCCATCTGGTGCAGGGTGACGGCGACGGCGTACCGCTCGGCGTGTGAGTCGTACGAGCCGCGGGTGATGACGTCGACGAAGGGGTCGAGGTAGCCGTCGGTGCCGGCGTTGGTGCTCTTCGCCGGGTAGCCGGCAAGGGAGAAGTCGATGAGGACGAGTTCGCGGGTGCGGTTGGGGCGGATCCGGATGGCGATGTTGTCGGGCTTGATGTCGCGGTGCCAGACTCCCTCGCCCTCCAGGAAGTCGACGGCTCCGAAGAGGTAGTCGCCGTACGCCTCCAACTGGTCCACCTGGAGGCGGCCGTTGTCGCGTAGCTGACGGGCGACGGTTTCCTCACGACGGCGGGGACGTCCGCCGCCATCGGCGCCCTGCCCATTGTCATCGCGCTCGTCGCCGACGTATTCCAGGGCCAACACGGTGCGACCGCCGATGTGCAGCGGTTCGGGTTCGACGAGGCGGATGATGCCCGAGTGCGGGCGCAGGCGTCCCATGGCCTCGGCCTCGCGGGCGAGGATCTCGCTGCGGCTGTCGGAAAGGGCGATCTTCAGCACGGCCAGCGGGCGGGTCCTGCGAGCTTCGGCCTGAAGGTCGCGGACCAGGAACGCTCGGCTGGTGGAGCCGGTGCCGAGCCGTCGGCGGATCTCCCACCGGCCGGCGAACACGTCGCCGGCGACGGCCTCCAGGGGGTCCTTGTCGGCGGCGGTCCGGTCGTCCTCGTCGCCCTGGCCCTCTGTACCGGTGACCGCCGGGGCCGGCGCGGTGAGGGAGTCCTCGACAACCTCCAGCAGTTCAAGGAACTCGTCCACGCTGGACAGCCGCTGGCCGGGTCGGTACGCGGTGGCCGCCTGCACCAGGTCGTCCACGTCCTCCGACAGGCCGTCCACCAGGGAGCTGGGGCGCAGGCCCTCCCCCGCCTCCAGCCGGGCCAGCAGCTCGGCCTGGCCGGCGGCCGGGGCCCTGCCGGTGACCAGCAGATAGGTGAGGACGCCGAGCCCGTACACGTCGAGGTGGACCGGGTCGGGGTTGAGGGCGGTGAGTTCGGGGGCAAGGTAGGCGTCGGCGTCGTCCGCGAGGTGCATGGCGGACAGGGCTGTCGGCGCGAACCGGGTCATGCCCTGGCCCTGCGAGTCGCCGCTGCGCTGGGTGGCGATCTGCCAGTCGGAGATCTGGAGTTGCGGGGTGAGCCAGGCCGCCTCCTCCCCCACTGCCCGGCCTTTCCTGCCGCGCGGCCGGGGCACGACGAGTACGGAGCGGGCGGCGAGGGCCCGGTGGTGGATGCGGCTGGAGTGCGCGGAGCGCATGGTCTCGGCCAGCTGGCGGACCAGCGCCATCCGGCCGAGGATGTCCAGTTTCTCGCCGTACCGGACCAGGTACTCGTCCAGCTTCAGGGTGTCCGGGTGATAGTCGAAGATCAGCGCGGGCCCGGCCGCGTGCCCGGAGGGAAAGTACTGCTTGAGTTCGACCGCGCCGGGGTGCTTGAAACGGCCCAGCACGGCGGCTTCACGCCGGGCTGCGTTCTCGACGGACTGCCTGAGTGAGGCGTCCGAGCCACGTTCACTGAGGTAGATCCGGACCCGGGCCGCCTCAGGAAGATCGCTGTGGCGGGCGAGGTAGTCCGCCCAGGTGGGACCGGAGTCGAAGGACTTCCGTTCCAGTTCGTACGGGCCGACCTTGTACTGCGCATCGCTTGTGCGGATGCCGATGTTCTTGAGGGCCGCCTCGATTTCGCGCGAGCCGATCGCGGTGATCCGGCGCCGCTCGTCAGGCGGGGGCTGCTTGAGCATCTCAACCAGCTGGTGGACGGTGTAGACACCGTTCTGGTCATGTGCGGGCAGGCGGACACGAAGGCTGTTGTCCGTGAAGCAGACGGCCTCCGCGACCCAGATCCGCTTGCCCCCGGACAGCGCGAGCAGGCCGGCGAGTTCCTTGGCCTTGCGGTTGACCAGGTGCAGCGGATTGCCGTGCGTCCGACGGCGGCCGGCAGGCGTGGTCTGCACCCAGGTGCCGTTCTCGGAGAAGACCGAGCCGTGCCAGTCCTTGAGCTCGATCATGCAGACGCCGCCGGGAGCTACGACCAGGAGGTCCACCTCACGGACGTGACCGGTGTTCGCAGTGAAAGTGAAGTTCGACCAGGCACGCCAGGGGTCGGAATCCGGCAGCTTCTCCCGGATCGCCTCAAGGCCGCGGCGTTCATGATCGAACTCGGACTCGGTGACCGTGACCCACCGGCCTTCCCGCATGCCTCTTCCCCACTCCTCGTGACTTGCAAGGGCGACCGTTCCCCGCGGTCAGACCCTTGACGCAGATCCTAGTGGCTGGCCGCGTCCTGAAAAGAGACGGTGAAGGACGGGAGTACGGGACATTCCCCCCCGGCGCCCGATTCCGATGTCTTACGCTGCTCGGCCCACCCACATCCTGGATGTCTCGCCCACGCCCTCAGGCGAAAACGCGCACATTCCATACGGCCTTCGAGCTGCGTCAACTCACCGGTAGGCTAACGTGGTTACCGCTGCGCACCTTCCCGGAGGGTACGTCGGCGGTGTTCCAGGTGCCGTTCCTCGGTGATGAGTGACGAGTGGTCTCCACCGCGTGTCTCACGCGATGTGACTGCGGATGCCCGGTAGGGCGATCCCTGCCATTCCCAGCTCACGCTCAGGAGTGGAAACCGATGAACCCCGTTGAGTACAAGATTGCACGTCGTGACCGGTTTCGTCAGATTCTGGTCGACGTCACGGTGGGAGTCGTCACCAATCTCATGGTGACGGCTCTGGCCGTGGTAGCGCGCCTGGTCTTCTGACCGGCAGGTGGCGGGCCCGGGAGCCCGCCACCCCACCTACCCGGCCACCGTTTCAGAAGAGGCGCATCTCGCCGGGCGGAGTGTTCTTCTTCTGGCGCTTCCTGCGGCGGCGCCCTCCTCGGCCGGGGCGGGGCAGATGCGGCTGACGCGCCTGCTCCGGCAGGTTCTCCCAGGTGGGTCGCAGACCATGGATCTCGACGTCGCCGACGAGCTTCTTCAGGTAGTCCCGGGTCTCCCTGTCCGTGGAGTAGAGCACGGTCGCCCGGCTCGCCCGGGTCATCAGCACGTGGTACGCGTGCCGGACGAGGCGGGCGAACTCGTCGTCGTCCACGCTCTTCGGCTTCACCTTGGGATCGAACGACCCAGGAACGGCCACCCGCTTCACGCCCGCCTCCTTGTCCGCTTTCTCCTTGCCCCGGCGGAACACCCACCGATCACCCCGGCGCACCATGTCGTCGCCCATGATCACGCCGCACCAGTCCCACTCCAGGCCCTGCGCGGTGTACACACATCCGATCTGGCCGAGGCCGCCCTCGTGCACGGACCAGATCTTGGAGGGCGGGACGGTCTTGTTCTCACAGAAGGACTCACTGTCCGCGTTCCACGGCCGGTGCCAGTCACCGATCCGGACGTCGGGTTCGAGCCGCTTCTCCTTGCCCAGGGGTTTCGTCCAGGGCCAGCAGTATCCGGCGACCATGCGCGCCGACGCTCCCGCTCCCGCTTCGGAACGAATGATCCGCTCGAGTTCCTCGGGGCTGTCCACGACCTCGACGTGCATCAGCCCGTCCGGGATCCACGGCTCCGGCTGCGCGTCCGACACCCCCAGCGCGCCTCGCACCCAGCGGATGTAGGCGTCGCTGCCTCCGCACCGGAACTGTTCCCGAAGGCCGCAACGGACCAACTGGGCGTCGTAACGCCGTGCCGCGTCCTCCACGAGGTCGACGGTGCCTACCTCCTGCGGGCGTACGGACTGGCCTTCGTCGAGGAAGAAGATCGTCAGCCGGGACGCATCGAGCAGTTCGTCCACCTGGGGTTTGGTCCCCCAGTCCTCCGGTTTCCAGAAGCGATTGGTGGAACGGTCTCGCAGGCGGTGTGCCTCGTCGCAGATCAGTACGTCCAGAGGCGGGTCGGGCGGAGTGACGAAATTGCTGAAGTAGGTGAACGTCTCCTTGAACTCCCGGTCTCCGAAGCCGACATGCTCCTGCAGGGCGCCGTTGAACGCCCTGCTGCCGCTCGCGTATTTGACCGTGCGGCCGTCCGCCTCCAGCGCGGCCTTGATCTGGAGTCCGATGGCACTCTTGCCCGTGCCGGCGCCTCCCGTGACCAGGAACACCACTCGCCGTTCATCGGGAATCAGAGCGGGTTGCCAGGGGTCGGGCAGCACCTTGCAGGCCGTGTCCAGGATCTGGTCCGCGACCTTCTTCTGACGGCCACGCAGGGTGAAGACCGTGTCCTGGCCACTGGAGCGGATCATGGCGTCGAGGAGCGGGGTGTTACGCAGCCCCATGCTCCGCAACAGAATCTCGGCCGCCGAGTCGGCACCGTCGGTGGCGAAGCTGCTGCGCAGCTCCGAGCGCAGTTGGCCGCGACGGTCACTCGTGTAGACACGGGCGTAGGAACCGGTCGGCGCGTCGACCCCGACCAGCGGGAGCACCGAGGCGTCGGTGGCGTTGTGCAGATAGGCGAAACCGCCGCACTCGAAATCCAGTCCGTTCAGGGGCCCTCTGTCGCTGGTGAACGCCTCGTGATATTCACGCAGTTGCAGAGCGGGATGCTTCTTCTCCCCCATGCCGGGAACGTGCACCAGCTCCGCGGTGGCGCGCTCCACCCGGGTCACCGTCGACCAGCGCTTCAGCTCGACGAGTTGGACGGACAGCCCGTTCTCTTCGGGATGACGGCCCACGAGGACGACATCGATGAGCCGCGGAGCCCCGGGGCGGTCGGTCTCATCGAGCGTGGCCGCGCACTCCACAATCATCTCGACATTGCCGCGGTCGGCTGCGACCAAGTCTTCGGCAAGTTGTACCAGGCTCTCCGCCCAGGCGGAACGTTCGGTCAACGAAGCGTCGGTGCTGAGGAAGTGCTTCCACCTCGCGGCCAGGTGGGGCACCATTCGGCGTCTCGAATTCAGTTTCAGCAGATCCCGAGCTGCCAGTTTCAGCAGGAGCATGGACACGAGGTGGATCCCCCAGGGCACGAGTGACTCGTGCGGGTGGGGGCATGTCCACGTGGGAAGCCCGTCGGGCCGCAATGACGCATGGATCTTAAGAAGTGGCCACCCTTCCCGACGCATGGGACACATCGGTCGGCTGGAACCACGGACATCATGGCTGGATATCGCGGGCTCACCGCCGCAGACAGGACTCCTCGGTCACGGTGGCAGGTTGTGGGTCCGATCGGCCGGACACCAGTTCCCGTAGCTTCTGCCGGGTCTCCTGATCGGTCGAGTACACGATCGTGCCGACCATGCCCCTCGTCAGCAGCACTTTGTACGTGTTCCGAATGAGCCGGTCCACGTCGGCGTCCGGTGTGGACTTCTTGAACACCGGATCTTTGGACGCGGTGCGGTCGGTGACCCAGTGGTCGCCCCGCCAGACCAGGTCCGGACCGATGATGACGCCCGACCAGCCGTACTCGAACCCCTGGGCCGTGTAGACACACCCGATCTGCCCGAAGCCGGCCGGGTCGGTGGCCCACAGCGCGGATGGGGGCGCGCCGGAGACCGACCGGTCCCCGCGCAGATTCCAGGGCCGGGCCCAGCCCCCGATGACCACGTCGGGGGGCAGAGGATCGCCGGGCTTCGGCTCGGGGGACCATCGCCAGCAGTAGCCCGCGGACATCCGCGCACCGTACTTCTCGGCGCGGCGGGCGTCGAGGAACGCCTCCAGTTCTCCAGGACTGTCGGCGACCAGCAATTCCATGCGATCGTCGGGCGCCCAGACAACCGGGCCGCCGGGCTCGAGGCCGAGAAGCCGGACCACCCAGCGCAGGTAGGCGTCGCTGCCTCCGCAGCGGAACTGGCTGTCCAGGGGGACGACATGGCAGTCGATGCCCCGCCTGGTCGCGGCCTCGCGGATCTCGTCCACAGTGCCCATCTCGCCGGGGCGCACCACCTGGTGCTCGTCGAGGAAGAAGACCGGCACGTGGGCGACGTCGATGAGTTCGTCGATCTGCGCCCTGCCGGACCGCAGTGCGGCACGGGTGTAACGGTTGGCGGAGGTCTCCCGGATGCGGTGCGCCTCGTCGCAGATCAGAGCACCCAGGCTGTTCTTCTCCGTTGCCATGAAGCTGTTGAAGTACTTGAAAAGATCCTGGACTTCCCGTTTCCGGGAGCCGGCCACCTTGCGCATGGTCTTGGTGAACGACTGCGAGCCGGTCGCATGGACCGCGGCCACGCCCCTGCGGTACAGCTCGCCGAGCAGTTGGAGCGCGATCACGCTCTTCCCTGTACCCGGGCCGCCGGTGACGATGACGACTTCCTTGCGGTCGGCTCTCTTCGCCCTTTCCACCGCGTTCAGCACCATGCGGTAGGCGACTTGCTGCTCATCGAGGAGGACGAACTGCTGTCGCTCTCTCACTTCCTGGGCCGCCACGGACATCAGCTGCTTCGACGGCACGGTGGCGCCCGCGAGGAGCTCGTCGGCCGCATGAGCACCGGGGTGTCTGTCGCTCAGCTTCGACCGGAGGTGGTCCAGGAACGCACCGCGGCGTTCCGCCGTGAAAAGCCGTCCCCGACCGTCGCACTCGATCTCCCGCAGCCCCGCCACACCGAACTCGGTGGCGTTGTGCAGGAAGGCCACTCCCTGGATCCGCTCACCGTGTTCGGCCACCGCGCCGTTGAAGTTGACCAGGTAGTCGCAGTATCGCCGTACCTGCTCGATCGGATTGAGTACGGGATGGGCGTAGGCGTCGACATGGCACAGGGTCGCGTCGTTCTCGTGCGGAGCCGCCTGGCTCCACTGCTTCAACTCCACCACGACGTACGACGGCTCGCCCGTGACCGGGTGCACTCCGGCGAGGACGACGTCGGCACGCTTGCTGTTCAGCGGGAGCGCGTACTCCAGCATGACCTCCACATCGCCCAGGCCGGCGTCGTTGAGCGCGGCTGCCAGGACGGGGATGCTTCGCTCCCAGGAACGGATCTCCGAGGCCCCGGGCCGATAGCCGTGCATGTGGACAAACTGGTCGGTGAGGTGCAGGAACAGCGAACCGTCGAGTGCCATGACGGCGACCGTTTTCGCGGACGCGCGGAACAGCAAGGACTTCCCCCAGGCAGCACGAAGAGACTCGTGCGGGTGGGGGCGTGTCCTTCGAGACTCCACCGGAGTGGAGCGGAAGCCCGTCGGGCCGCGTTGACGATGTGTCCGAGGGTACCTGGCTGTCCTGACAGCTGTACCGATGGTCACCCTGGCGGCAGCGGACGCCGTACCCGGTTTGTCCTACCGGCGCCCTCGAATCCACCTTCGCACGCAGGGGGTCTTCAGGCCGAGGGACGGCTCCCCAGCGTCAGCTCGACCTCGTCCCCCACGCGCAGGACCTCCCGGATCGGCCACCTGCGACCGTCGACGGGAGTGCCGGCGCCCGTGGTGTGGGCCGGGACGGTGAGTGCCGCGCCCGCCAGGTCGTCGAGGCGCAGTTCTGCGTTGGTGACCACATCGTCGGAGAAGCGCAGGGCCAGGTCGATCGGCCACGGGGCTGCCGCGAAGGCCCGAGGGTCGGGGAGTCCCCGCACTCGGCAGCGGGCGCCCGGAAACAGGTGAGTGTGGCCGCATACGGCCAGGTAGGCGTCGGCTTCGGTCGGTCCGGTGGAGGACTGGGGCATGGGGGAGCTCCGGAATACAGGGAATGCAGGGGCGATGGGCCCGGGCAGTCTGTCGCGCCCGGCCGGCGAACTGCCGCATCCCGCAGTCACGTTGCGCCGCCTGTCACTCGGCCGGAGCCGTCAGGTCGACCCACCCGGGCCGGGGCCGCTTCCGTTGCTGAGCAGTCGGTCGACGAGGAGTTCGGAGTAGCCGGTGGCGGGCAGGTCGATGCCGAAGATCGCCCGGATGTAGAAGGGCGCGATGAGCTGGTCGAGGATCTGCTCCAGGGGTGGCGGGTTCTCGCCTCGGGCCGTGGCGCGCCGGCGGATCTGCTCGATGGAGTGCATTCGGCGCTGGAAGTGCTGCGCACGCTCGGCCTGGGCCTGGGTGCTGTTCGGCATGGACAGGATGACGGCGCGCACCAGGGCGCGTCCTTCGGGTGTGCGGATGCTCGCGGCGCTGGCTTCGGCCCATACGAGAAGGTCGCCGCGCAGGGTGCCGGTGTCGGTCAGCGGTGAGTCGCGCTCCAGGCGGGTGGTGACCATGTCGGCCAGGAGCGCGTCGAGGCTGCCCCAACGCCGGTAGACGCTGCTGTGGTTGACGCCGGCGCGTTGGGCGATCGCGGGGATGTTGAGATCTTCGCCCTCCGGGTCGCAGAGCAGGTCGATGACCGCCTGGTGGACGGCCGTGCGGACCTGCGCGGGGCTCTTGCGGATGCGTTCGACGGGTGGTTTCGGAGTCACCTTCCCATCATAAGCGTTAAGCACAGATGTTTGCTTCGCGACCCCCGATGGGTCTACAGTCCTCGTCGTAAGCACAGATCGGTGCTTACGACGAGCGGAGTGTGTGCGATGAAGCAGCTGCTGTTTCCGAACAACATCCAGTTCTGGTACGAGACCCTGCGGTCGATGAGCCACATCGCCTACGGCGGCGCGGACTTCGGCGAGGTCGTCTCGACCGGTGAGCGGATCACCGAGGGCGACTACGACAGCTGGTACACCGAGTGGTCGGCCACCGCGGACCGGGTGTCCGCCGAGGCCGAGAAGGCGCTGGCGGCCGGCCACGAGGTCAGCGCACGGGACGGGTTCCTGCGGGCGTCGAACTACTACCGCTCGGCGGAGTTCTTTCTGCACGGCAACCCGTGCGACCCCCGCCACGACGACGCCTACGACCGCAGCGTGGCCTGCTACCGGGCGGCGGCGGCGCTGTTCACCCCGATCATCGAGCCGGTCTCCATCCCGTACGAGGACACCACCCTGCCGGGTTACCTCTACCGGGTCGACGACTCCGGGACACCGCGGCCGACGCTGATCATGCACAACGGCTTCGACGGCACCGCCGAGGAGTTGCACTTCTTCGGGGCGATGGCCGGCGTGGAGCGCGGCTACACCGTGCTGGCCTTCGACGGCCCCGGCATGCCCGGGCCGCGCCACCACGAGGGCCTGGTCTTCCGCCCCGACTGGGAGAACGTGATCACCCCCGTCGTGGACTTCGCCGAAGCCCTCCCGGAAGTCGACAACAGCCGTATCGCGCTCCTCGGCATCAGCATGGGCGGGGTCCTCGCGCCCAGGGCCGCCGCGTTCGAGCACCGCCTGGCCGCGCTGGTCGCCGTCGACGGCCTCTACGACCTCGGCGAGACCTCCGTGCGCAACATCCCCGGCACCCGCGAGGAGGTCGAGCGGCTTCTGCGCGCGCAGTCCGCTCCCGAACTCGACGCCGCCATGGCGCAGCTCATGACCACGGACCCGATCACACGCTGGGCGATCAACCACGGCATGTACGTCATGGGTGTCGACACCCCCCGGGCCTTCAACGCCTCCTACCTCGACTACACCCTCGCCGGCGGCATCGCCGAACAGATCCAGTGCCCCACCCTCGTCTGTGACGCGGAGGAGGACATGTTCTTCAAGGGCCAGCCCGAACAGCTCTACGCCCACCTCACCTGCCCCAGGACCCTCATGGTGTTCACCGCCGATGAGGGGGCCGGCGCCCACTGCCACCCCGGCGCCATGCGCCTGGCCCAGGCCCGCATCTACGACTGGCTCGACACCACCCTCAAGGCCACCGCCTGAGAGCGGACGACCCGGCGCCGTGACGGGGCCCGGCCCGCGGACCAACCACCGACCCAGGCAAGCATGGGGAGACAGAAGTGCGTCTGATCGTCGCAATGACGGGAGCGACCGGCTCCGTACTGGGAGTCCGGCTCCTTCAGGAACTGGGGCGGCATCCCGACGTGGAGACGCACCTGGTGCTGACGCGCTGGGCGCGGGCCACCGTCGAGCTGGAGACCGGGATGAGTACCCGCGACGTCGCGGCCCTGGCCGACGTCGTCCATTCCCCCGACGACCAGGGGGCATCCATCGCCTCCGGCTCGTTCCCCGCCGACGGGATGGTGGTCGTCCCGTGCAGCATGAAGACGCTCGCCGGGATACGCACCGGGTACGCCGACGGTCTGGTGGCCCGCGCCGCGGACGTCACGCTCAAGGAGCGCCGGAAGCTGGTCCTCGTCCCCCGCGAGACCCCACTGAGCGAGATCCACCTGGACAACATGCTCACCCTGGCCCGCATGGGCGCCGCCATCGTGCCGCCCATGCCCGCCTTCTACAACCGTCCCGCCACCGTGGACGACATCGTCGACCACATCGTGGCAAGGATCTGCGACCAGTTCGCCATCGACTCGACACGGGCCCGGCGCTGGGAAGGCATGCGTGCCGCTGCCGCCACGCGCCCGCCGGCCCTCCAGCTGAACTAGCGAAGGAACCACACCCGTGAACCACCACAAGGACCTTCGGGAGCACATCGCCGCACTCGAAGCCATCGGCGACCTCAAACGCGTGCGGCGCGAGGTGAGTTGGGACCTGGAAGCCGCGGCGATCACCCGGCTCTCCTACGAACGCACCGCTCCCGCGCCGCTCTTCGAGAACATCAGCGGGGCCAAGCCGGGCTTCCGCCTGATGGGCGCGCCCGCCTCGCTGAGCTCCGCGCCCGGCACACCGCTCGCCCGTGTCGCACTCTCCCTGGGACTTCCGCCGGATCTGACGGCCGCACAGCTCGTGGACACGCTGGCGGCGACCCGGGACATGCCTGCGGTGCCGCCCAGACGCGTGTCCCGCGAGGAGGCCCCCTGCAAGCAGAACATCCTCATCGGCGAGGACGCGACGCTGGACCGCTTCCCGGTACCCCGCGTCCATGAGCAGGACGGCGGCCGGTACCTCAACACCTGGGGGATCATCGTCGCGCGCACCCCGGACGGCTCGTGGACCAACTGGTCGATAGCCCGCATCATGATGATCGACGGCAAGCACATGACCGGCCTGGTCATACCGCCCCAGCACCTCGGCCTCATCTGGCAGGAATGGGCGAAGACCGGCAAGCCCATGCCCTACGCACTCGTCCAGGGCGGCGATCCGGCGATCCCCTTCGTCGGTGGCATCCCGCTCCCCGACGGTGTCGACGAAGCCGGCTTCATCGGCGCCCTGCACGGCGAGCCCGTCGAGGTGGTGACGTGTGAGCTGTCGGACCTCGAAGTGCCCGCCGGTGCGGAGATCGTCATCGAGGGCCATCTGTCCGTGGAACGCTCCGCCGTCGAGGGACCGTTCGGGGAGTTCGCCGGATACGTCCCCGACGAAAGAACCCATCAGCCCGTCTACACCGTCGAGTGCATCACCCACCGCGACGCACCGATCTGGCCGATCGTCGCCGAAGGGCGCCCTGTGGACGAGTTCCACACCGTCACCGGAGTCGGTATCGCCGCCGACGTCCTGCATGACCTGCGCGCCGCCGGCCTGCCCATCACCACGGCCTGGTCACCGCTGCGCGCGGCCTCCCACTGGCTGGTGCTGACCGTCCCGGCGAACTGGCGCGAACTGCTCCCGGACACCGACTCGCAGGAGTTCGTCCATCGCATCGGCGCCCTCATGGACGCGGTGACCCGGACCGGAAGGCTTCACGCCCAGGTCTTCGTACTCGACGACGACATCGACCCCGCCGACGACACCGACCTGCTGTGGGCCCTGGCCACCCGTATCCACCCCACCGACCGCGCCGAGGCGTGGACCGGCCTGATCCACCCCCTGATGAACTGCTACCACGACAGCGAGCGGGCCGCCATGACCGGGCCGGTCGTCCTCCACGACGGACTCCAGCCCGCCCCCGGCCAAGGACGCATGCCGCACAGCTCGTTCGCCGAGGCCTACCCGGCCCCCATCCGTCAGCGCGTCCTCGACCACTGGGACCGCGGGGACCACGGGGACGAGGGCTGAGGAAGCCGGTGTGGCAAACCCTGCGGGCCGACCACCAGAGGGCGGCGGCCGCGGTGCGCCGGCCGCTGGAGAATGTCGACGGGTACGGGTTTCACGAGGGTGGCCGTAGCCAGCGCCGCGCGGCGGCGAGATTCACCTCGATGTCATCGCTCCAGGAGCAGACCTCCAGCCAGGAGAGGTAGCCGCCTTGCGCGAAGACCAGGACCTCGCCAGGGCACTCGCCGGTCTCGGTGAAGAGCTGTACGTCGGCAGCCACGACGGTGCCGGGGCCGGTCGGCGCGGGCTCCACCTCGTCGGTGTCGAGCTCGAAATTGGCGGTCCCGCACCCGCACGCACAGCGAGATTCCACCCTGAGCCGGGCCACCTGCCGTCGGAGTGCGACGTGAACGGGATCGTCCGGGTTCAGGACGAGGTCCAGCACGTCGGCTACGTCATCGGGCAGGCTGTCCATCATGCCGCCACCGTATCTGACCAGCCTTTTTGCCCCCTGACCAATTCTGGGTCGGCCAGTGAGAGGCAGCCGGGACGCTCATGGGCCCAGCGCCGGGCGTCACACATGCCTGCTGTGCGCCGTGGGCGATGGAAAGGGGCTCCGACGCAGGTCGGAGGCCCCCGGGGAGCTGGATTGACTATGGATCTCCCCAGATTCTCCCCAGCGAGCTAGTTGATCTAGGAATCGCGCAAGAAAACCCAGGTGACGGGCTTAGGCGGCAGACGAGTCGGGCTATACGCCGGGTTCTGTACCCCGGGACCTCGCGGTCGTCGGGGCGACGGCCATCCATCTAGGACCGGCGTTGCCGCCGGCCTCGTGCGGTCTACCCGCGGACTCGGGCAGGCTGCCCTCGAACGTCCGCGCAGGAGCACCGAAGCGCTCCCTCTTGACCTTGCTCCGGGTGGGGTTTACCTAGCCGCCTGAGTCACCTCAGGCGCTGGTGGTCTCTTACACCACCGTTTCACCCTTACCGAGGGCCGAAGCCCCCGGCGGTCTGTTTTCTGTGGCACTGTCCCGCGGGTCACCCCGGGTGGCCGTTGGCCACCACCCTGCCTTGTGGAGCCCGGACGTTCCTCGGGAAGATCGAAGATCTTCACGCGGCCGCCCGCCCGGCTCGTCTGCCGTGCCGACCATGCTACCCGTCGCGGGGCGGCGAAACGTCCTCGGCCTCGACGCCGGGACGGCCGGACGACCCGGCTTGACCCTGCCGCGACGTCAACGTTTCTAATGAGCTCATGCGGATCTCGGAGATCGCCGCGCTGGTGGGGGTGACCCCCCGGGCGGTCCGGCACTACCACCACCTCGGGCTGCTGGCGGAGCCCGCGCGGCTCGCCAACGGCTATCGGCAGTACTCGGTACGGGACGCCGTCGCGCTCGCCCGCATCCGGCGGCTGACCGAGCTGGGGCTCGGCCTCGACGAAGTGCGGGATGTGATCGCGGACGATGCCGGGCACGAACTGGCCGAGGTACTGGGCGAGTTGGACGCCGACCTGGCGCGTCAGGAGGCGCAGATCCGGGCACGGCGGGCGCGGCTCGCCACGCTGCTCGCCCGGGCCGAAGGCGGACGCCTGTCGACCGAGGACGAGCTCTCCCCCGAACTGGCCGACTTCTTCGCCGCGTTGGGCACAGGGGCGACCGAGTCGCCCATGGCCGCCAAGGACCGCGAACTGCTCGCCCTGATGCAGACCGCCGCCGGCCCCGACGAGCGGGACCGCCTGATGACCGCAGTGCGCGACGCGGCCGCGGCGCCGGGTGCCGCCGAGCGTGCCCACGCGGTGTACGCCCTGCTCGACGAGCTGGTCGACGCCGACCCGGCCGACCCCCGGGTCGACGCGGCGGCGCAGGCGCTCGCCGACTGCCTGCCGCCCGAGCTGACGGCACAGATCGCAACGGACCCGGCGACGGCCGGCCCCTCCGGCCCCGCCGACCCCTCCGGCCCCTCCGGCCCCTCCAACCCCTTCGACCAAGGTTTTCTCAAAGTCTTCCTCGCCGACTTCGCGCCCGCTCAGGCGGAGGCGGTCCGCCGGGCGATGGTTCGGGTTTCACGAAAGGGTGGGACGACGCCATGAGACAACTCCTCCCCGAGGCACTGCGCCGGCTATGGGCGCACGAGGCCCGGGTGTTCAAGAGCTTCGGACTGTGGATCACCGGGCGGCGCCACCAAGTGCGGCCCACCGACCGGGCGTTCGGATACGCGAGCCCTCAGGCGGCGACGGTGTACGGGCTGACCTTCGTCTGCGTCGTGGAGACCATCGGGGTGTCGTTCCTGGTGCGGGAGTGGCCCGTCGTGCACGCGGTGCTGCTCGTCCTGGACCTGTATACGGTCGCCCTGGTACTGGGCATGCAGGCGGCGGCCGTGACCCGGCCGCACGTGCTGACCCCGGACGCCCTGCGGTTGCGCGCGGGCGCCCGGGTCGATCTGGTCATCCCGCTGGACCGCATCGCCCGCGTCCGCGGCGAGTTGAAATTCCAGGGTGCGGGCGGAGAGGTTCCGGACGACGTCCTGGAACTGCCCGTCGGCTCCCAGACCTCCCTCACCGTGGAACTGACCGAGCCCGTCACTCACGTACCCCTCATCGGAAAGCGGCGCGCGGTGACGACCGTACGTTTCCACGCGGACGAGTCCAGGGAACTGGCCGGGGCGCTGCGCGCGGCCGCGAACGCAGCCGGGTAGGGCGCGGGCGGCCCGAGCCACGTCTTGACCGCACCCCGTCCCGGCGGCCCCCGTCCCGGCTCGGCCCCGCCGACCGGTGGCCCAAGAGCCCTCACGCCGGTGCGAACAGGACCTTCGTCGTGCCGGGGTCGGCCTGGGTCAGCCGGACCTGGAGGCGTTCGCCGAGCGGGAGCGGGGTGCCGCCCTCGATGCGGGCCACCACCGCCGGGTCGCTCACGTGCACGGTCCCGACGGTCGGTTGCTGTTCCTTCACGTCGACGACCGTCGCGTCGAACACCTCGCCCACCCGGTCCTTGAGCAGCGCCGCCTCCACGATGTCCACGCTCTCGCGCTCCACCGTGTTGGCCCGGCTCGTGCCCCGCGCCATCTCCTGTGGGAGCTCCGCGAGCGTGGCCACCACCCACTCCGGCGGGTCCTGGCCCGCGACCGCCGCCAGGCACAGCTCGCCCGCGTACCGGTCCACGAGGCGGCGCAACGGGGCCGTGCAGTGGGTGTACGGGGCGGCCACCGCGGCGTGCACGGCGAGCGCGGGCGCGGCGCCGCCGGTGAACACCGTGTACCCGGCGCCGCGCAGCAGCGTCGTGCATTCCTGGAGGAAGGCCGCGTGGTTCGGCTCGCTCGGGTCGAGGGAGCGCACGACCGCCGCGTACGGGACGTGAGGGGGCCAGTCGATGCCCAGCGCCTGGGCCGAGCGGCGCAGCCGGGCGACCGCGCCGTCCGGGGCGCTGGGCAGCGTACGCAGGATTCCGGTGCCGTACGCCAGCATCAGCTGGGCGCCCGCGATGCCGGTGAGCAGGGAGATCTGGGCGTTCCAGCCGTCGGCGGGCAACGGGGCCCGATAGGTGAGGTCGTAGCGGTGGTCGTGCTCGACGATCTCCTGCTCGGGGACGTTGAGCGAGATGCCGCCGCGGGCGACCTCCTGCTGTTCGCGCAGGGTGCCGATGTCCCGGAGCAGGGCCAGGGACTCGGGCGCGGTCCCGGTGTCGATCTGCTTCTGCACGCCCGCGTAGTCGAGTTTGGCGCGGCTGCGGACCAGAGCGCGGCGTACGTCGGTGGCGGTGGTCGCGCCGTCCTGGTCGAGGTCGATCCGCCACAGCAGCGCCGGGCGCGTCCGGTCGGGCAGCAGGCTCGCGGCGTCCTCGGACAGGACGGTGGGGTGCAGCGGGGTCTTGGCGTCCGGGAAGTACAGGGTGGTCACGCGGCGGTGGGCCTCGGTGTCCAGGGCGCCGCCCGGCGTGACGAAGGCCGCGACGTCGGCGATGGCGTAGTGCACCCGGTAACCGCCGCCCGCCCGGCGTTCCAGGTGCATCGCCTGGTCGAGGTCGGTGGAGCCGGGCGGGTCGATGGTGAAGAGGTCGATGCCGGTCGCGTCATAGGAGGGCAGCCGGGGTGCGGCGGCGGCCCGCTCCGCCTCGGCGACCACGTTGGCCGGGAAGTCGGCGGGAACGTCCAGCGTGGTACGCAGTGCGGTCAGCGCGGCGCGCAGCGGGGCCTCGGCTGCGCCGGTCACGTGGAGGTGGCGGCGGGGCATGCCCCGAGCCTACGAGCAGGTTCAGGGTGAGGCATGTTTTCCCCGGCCCGCCCGAAACCGCCCACCGCCGGGACGCCGGGACGCCGGTGGGTGAGCGGGAGCCGCCTCCCGGTGCCGGGCGGTCGACGGAGTGCGCGGCACCGGGCGGTCGACGGAGTGCGCGGCCGGTGAGCACTACCCTGGCGCGAGGGGCCGCACCCCCTCCCCCGTACGTACAAGAAGGAGAATCGCCGTGCTGGTGCTGTTGCCGCCCTCCGAAGGAAAGGCCGCTTCGGGTCGCGGGGCGCCGCTGAAGGCGGAGTCGCTGTCCCTGCCGGGGCTCACGCAGGCGCGCGCCGCGGTCCTCGACGAACTCGTCGAGCTGTGCGCCGCCGACGAGGACAAGGCGCGCGAGGTGCTGGGCCTGAGCGAGGGCCTGCGCGGCGAGGTCGCCAAGAACGTCGAGCTGCGTACCGCGGGGGCCCGTCCGGCCGGGGAGATCTACACCGGCGTGCTGTACGACGCGCTCGGCCTCGCCACCCTGGACGCGGCCGCCAAGCGCCGGGCCGCGAAGTCGCTGCTGGTCTTCTCGGGACTGTGGGGCGCCGTACGCATCGGCGACCGGATTCCTTCCTACCGCTGCTCGATGGGCGTCAAGCTGCCGGGGCTCGGCGCGCTCGGCGCGTACTGGCGCACGGTGATGGACCCGGTCATGACGGAGGCGGCAGGCACCGGCCTGGTGCTCGACCTGCGCTCGTCCGCGTACGCCGCGGCCTGGAAGCCGAAGGGCGCCGTGGCGGGCCGTACCGCCACCGTCCGGGTGCTGCACGCGCAGATCGTCGACGGGGTGGAGAAGCGCTCGGTGGTCAGCCACTTCAACAAGGCGACCAAGGGCCGGCTCGTCCGCGATCTGCTCACCGCGGGCGCCGTTCCCGCCGACCCCGCCGAACTCGTCGAAACCCTGCGCGGTCTCGGCTACGTGGTGGAGGCCGAGCCGCCCGCCAAGCCGGGCCGCGGCTGGTCCCTGGACGTGGTGGTGTCGCAGATCCACTGACGGATCCGGCCCCACCCAACGGACAGCGTTGCAACATACGCAACGACCATTGCATACCCCGCATGCCGTCGGCAGGATGAGCGCATGACGCCCTCCGCCGCGCCCTCACACTCCCCTGCTTCGGTCCTGGACCTCGCGCCCGTCGTGCCGGTCGTGGTCATCCATGACGCGGCCGACGCCGTGCCGCTCGCGCGGGCGCTGGTGGCGGGCGGGCTCCCGGCGATCGAGGTGACCCTGCGCACTCCGGCCGCGCTCGACGCGATCCGGGCCGTGGCGGAGCAGGTGCCGGACGCGGTGGTCGGGGCGGGCACGGTGATTTCGCCGGGCGGGGTCGCGCAGGCGGTCGACGCGGGCGCCCGCTTCCTGGTGAGCCCGGGCTGGACACCGGCTCTGCTGCGGGCGATGCGGGAGTCGGGGCTGCCGTTCCTGCCCGGGGTCTCGACGGCGTCCGAGGTCGTGGCGCTGCTCGAACAGGACGTACGCGAAATGAAGTTCTTCCCGGCGGAGGCGGCGGGCGGCACGGCCTACCTCACGTCCCTCTCGGCGCCGCTCCCCGGAGCCCGCTTCTGCCCGACCGGCGGAATCTCGCTCGCATCGGCGCCCTCGTACCTGGCGCTGCCGAACGTGGGCTGCGTGGGCGGCACTTGGATGCTCCCCCCGGACGCGATGGCCGCCCGCGACTGGCCCCGAGTGGAAACCCTGGCCCGCGAGGCAGCAGCATTGCGCACGGCCTGAGCCCCCGCCCCTCCCAGGACCCTCTGGCCCACCCAGGCACGCGGGTGGCACGGGCCATGACGGGCTGGGGAGGTGGCACGGGCCATGGGCCTCATGACGCCCCGGCCCACCCAGGGACGCGGGCCATGACGGGATGGGGGCGGGCCCCTCCTGGGCACGCCGCCCAGATCGACCCAGTCAGGGGCGCGGGGAACTGCGCGACCAGCCACACCCGGCCCGCACCCGAAAGCGAACCCGAAAGCGAACCCGAAGCACCCCGGGCACCGGAGACACCCAGGGCACCCCAGGCCCCCCCAAGCTCACCGCAGGTGCCCCGTGTCATTGACCAGCCGCACAGACGCGTTGCCGTCCGCGTAGTACGCGACCGCCGAGATCGAGGCCGCCGACAGTTCCATCCGGAACAGGGACTCCGGCGGCGCCCCCAGGGCCAGCCTGACCAGGGTCTTGATCGGGGTCACATGGGTCACCGCGAGCACCGTGCGCCGGGGGTGCGCGGCGATGAGCCGGTCCCGGGCCGCCGCGACCCGCCGCGCCACCGCGGCAAAGCTCTCGCCGCCGCCCGTCGGGGCCGCCTTGGCCGAGCCGAGCCACGCGTCGAGGTCGTCGGCGTACCGCTCGCGCACCTCGGCGAAGGTCAGCCCCTCCCACGCCCCGAAGTCCGTCTCGCGCAGGCCCTCCTCGATGTGGACGTCGAGCCCGAGACGGGCCGCCACGGCGGCGGCGGTCTCGCGGCACCGCCGCAGCGGGGACGAGACCACGACCTCGATGGTGCCGCGCTCGGCGGACGCGGCCGCGGCCCGTTCGGCCTGGGCGCGCCCGACGGCCGACAGCTCGGGGTCGGTCCCGCCGCTGCCGGAGAACCGCTTCGCGGGCGTGAGCGCCGTCTCGCCGTGCCGCAACAGTACGAACGTGGCGGGCGCCCCCAGATCGGCCGAGGTCCCCCATCCGACGGTCGGCGCGGCCCCAACAGGTTTGTCCGGTACGGGAGTTGGGGCCGAAGCTGGTGCGGCGACGGGAGCCGGAGCCCGTACCGGACTCGTAACCGGCCCGGAGCCCGAAGCCGAAGCACCCATGGAAGGCACGGCCGCCCCGGAGCCCGAAGCCGAAGCACCCATGGAAGGCGCGGCGTCCCCGGCGCCCGAAGCCGAAGCACGTACCGAAGGCGTAGCCGGCCCGGCGACCGAAGCCGGAGCCCGCAAGGGACTCGCCGCGCCGGCCAGCGCCGCCCGCGCCCTGGCCGCACCCGCCGCCGCGTCGCCGACCACCCGGGCCGCGCTCGCGTCGGCGGAGGCGGACAGGTCGGCCGTGGACCGCGAGGGCGACCAGCGCTCGCCCCGCTTGCCCGCGTCCATCGCCTCGTTGGCGAGCCGGTCCGCGTGCTTGTTGCGCTCGCGCGGGATCCACTCGTACGACACCTGCGAGGGCGGCAGGATCCGCGCCGCCTGCGCGGCGAGCGGCTTCATGTCGGGGTGCTTGATCTTCCAGCGGCCCGACATCTGCTCGACGACGAGCTTGGAGTCCATGCGCACCCGCACCAGCGCCGCCGGGTCGAGCTCCCGCGCGGCGCTCAGGCCGGCGATCAGCCCCCTGTACTCGGCGACGTTGTTCGTGGCGACACCGATGAACTCGGCGGCCTCGGCAAGGGTCTCGCCGGTCGCCGGGTCGAGGACGACCGCACCGTAACCGGCGGGACCCGGGTTGCCCCGTGAACCGCCGTCGGCCTCGACGACGAACTGCCGTGCGGCGTCCGGCACTTACAGGCCCGATTCCGAGGTGCGCACCAGGATGCGGCGGCAGTTCTCGCAGCGCAGCACCGCGTCGGGAGCGGCGGCCTTGACCTCGTTGACCTCGGTGATGTTGAGCTCCAGGCGGCAGCCCTCGCAGCGGCGCTGGTAGAGGCGCGCGGCGCCGACGCCGCCCTGCTGCGCGCGCAGCTTGTCGTACAGCTTGAGGAGGTCGGCCGGCACGGACCCGGCGACGATCTCGCGCTCCTTGGTCGCGGCGGCGATCTCGGCGTCGAGCCCGGCCAGCGCGGCGTCGCGGCGCGTGGTGGCGTCGTCGGTCTTGGCCTGCACGGAGGAGACCCGCTCGGTCAGCTCGGCGGCCCGCTCCTGGGCGGCCTCGCGGCGCTCCATGACTTCGAGGACGACGTCTTCGAGGTCGCCCTGGCGCTTGGCGAGCGAGACGATCTCGCGCTGGAGGCTTTCCAGGTCCTTCGGCGAGGAGACCGCGCCGGAGTCGAGGCGCTGCTGGTCACGGACGGCGCGCTGGCGCACCTGGTCCACGTCCTGCTCGGCCTTGGTCTGCTCGCGGGCGGTGTCGCTCTCCTCGGTCTGCGAGGCGACGAGGAGGTCGCGCAGCTGGGTGAGGTCCTTGGTGAGCGATTCGATCTCGGCGTGCTCGGGCAGCGAGGTGCGCTTGTGCGCGAGCTGCGACAGGCGGACATCCAGCGCCTGTACGTCGAGGAGGCGGATCTGGTCGGCGGGCGCGGCGTTCAGTTGGGGGCTCCATCAATAGAAGGGGAGGTGTGGTGGGCCGACCAGGGGTCGGTGACCGTCTTCGAGACGTGGACCCTCAGGTCCCAGCCGTGGCGGTCGGAAATCTCGTCGAGCTGGGCGGCGGCCTGTTCGCACCAGGGCCATTCGGTGGCCCAGTGCGCGGCGTCGACCAGACCGAGCGCGGAACGCTGGGTGGCCTCGGAGACCGGGTGGTGGCGCAGGTCGGCGGTGAGGAAGGCGTCGGCTCCCGAGGCGCGTACGGCGTCGAAGAGGCTGTCGCCGGAGCCGCCGCTGACCGCGACGGTCTTCACGAGCGCGTCGGGGTCGCCCGCGACGCGGATGCCCTGCGAGGTGGCGGGCAGCCGGGCGGCGGCGCGGGCGGCGAACTCGCCGAGCGTCATCGGGGGCTCGACCGCGCAGACGCGGCCCAGACCTCGCCGGCCCGCCGGGTCGGTGGCGTCGGGCACCAGCGGCCGCAGCACCCGTACGTCCAGGGCGCCGGCCAGGGCGTCGCTCACACCGGGGTCGGCGGTGTCGGCGTTGGTGTGCGCGACGTGCAGGGCGATGTCGTGCTTGATCAGGGTGTGCACCACGCGGCCCTTGAAGTGGCCCGCGGCGACCGTGGTGGTGCCGCGCAGATAGAGCGGGTGGTGGGTGACGACCAGGTCGGCGCCGAGCGTGACGGCCTCGTCCACGATGTCCTGGACGGGGTCGACGGCGAACAGGACCCGGCGCACCTCGGCGTCGGGGTCGCCGCAGACGGTGCCGACGGCGTCCCACCCCTCGGCCCGCTCGGGTGGCCAGAGGGCGTCGAGCGCGGCGATGACTTCAGACAGACGGGGCACGCAGACAGGTTACCTGCGCGACGCGCCCCGCAGGTCGGCCGCCGGTGCCCTCCTTCTGGACGGGGAGCCGCGCGGGTCGGTCGGGGACGGAGCGGGCGGCGATGACGCCGAGCCAAGCCCCCAGGCCTCCCCCCTGCCACCCCTGCCACCCCTGCCACCCTTGGCCCGCCCGGCCCCGGCCACCTTCGGGTTCTTCCCCACCCGCCGATCGCCTCGGCACCGACCTGGTCGATGGTCGCGGCACTGCCCCGGTCGACGGTTGCGGCACCGCCCCGGTCGACGATCGCGGCACCGCCCCGGTCGACGATCGCGGCACCGCGCCCCGGTCGACGGTCGGGGCACCGACCCGGTCGATCACCTCAGCGCCGCCCCGCCGATCGTCGCGGCACCGCCTCGGTCGACGGTTGCGGCACCGACCCGGCGGTCGACGGTCTCGGGGCCGGCCGACGGACCCACGGGCGGCCGGGCCGACGGGCCGCCGGGCCGACGGGCCGCCGGGCCCACTGGCCGACGGGGCCGCCGGGCCGCCGACTCTCCGAACGTTCCTGCACATCCGTCTCGCCCCCTTCAGGCGAATCGCCCACCCGCCACCCTTTGGTGTGAAGCGAGTGGTCTCGTGTTGTTCGGCTGAAGGTGCGAAAACTAGCTTCGGTGGCCGGAGGTGACCCATCTGATGACGGCTTTGGCCATCGAGACCGCCGCCGATGACGGCGCGGTCAGGAGTACGGGATTCGCCATCGCGGCGAACGGTGCGTACGCCGCGAGGCTGGTGCGCGACGAGGGCGGGACGGCGGCGTGGTTCCCCGAGCGCTGGACGCTCGACGGCCCCGAGCCCTACGCGGTGCCGCTCCCCGGCAACCAGCCGGAGGAGCCGGACACGGCGGTGCTGCCCATGGCGGACGGCCGGGTGCTCATCCACCGCCGGATCGCCGACCGGCACTCCTTCGCCCTGCTCTACCCCACAGGCCCCGCCACCGGCGAGCTGGCGCTCGGCGCGATCGCGGCGGGGGCGGACGCGGCGGAGGCGGACGCGTTCACGCTGCTCCCGCCGTCCCCCGACGGCAGCTGTGCCTACGCGCTCGCGGTCGGCCAGGACAGCACCGCACTGTGGCTGGTGGCGGGCGGCGCGTTCGGCCCCGAACTGGTGGCGCGCCTCAAGGGCCGCTGCTCCGGCGGCGCCTGGCTCGACCGCACCGGCCGGATGCTCGCCCTCGACCGGGATCTCGACGGCCGCACCAAGGCGGTCGCCGTCGACCTGGAGCGCGGCGGCGAGGTCACCGAGCTGCTGGAGATCACCGAGGAGAGCAACGACCGGCTGCTGCTCGCGGACGCCGACAGCGGGCTGCTCCTGATCCGCTCGGACGCGCCGGGCCACGACCGGCTCGGCTGGGGCGTGCTCGGCTCCGCGCTCCCGGTGCGCTTCCCGGAGTGCCTGCGCCTGGCGGACGCGGCCATCACCCCGTTCGCCGTGCAGCCGGGCCAGGTCCTGATGCCGGAGTCCTGCGCGGTGGCCCTGCGCATCGACGCGGCGGCCGGCACCTGGGTCGGCATCTGGCGCCCCGCGGGCCGACATCTGCATCAACTCGCCGCCCCGCAAGGCTGGTTGGCGGGCGCCGGGCTGTGGACACCGCAGGGAGTGCTCAGGCTTCCGTACGCCACCGACGCGAGCCCGTGCGCGGTGCTCGAACTGCCCGCACCGCCGGACCCGGCGCCCGCGCCGCCCGCCCCGCCCCCGGCCCCCGCGAGACCCGCCGCGGCCAAGCCCGTACCGCTGGGGCAGGCGCCCCTGACCGGCCGTCGGCCGCCGTCGGGAGATCGTTAGACTCGGCGCCCTGTACGAGCGAGACATGTGAAGACGACTACGGGGTGACCAGGGCTCATGTCCAACCAGACCGACATCCGTCCGCAGGAGACGGAGAACGACAGCGCGGGCCGGCACCGGGGCGGTGCGGCGTCGACCGAGGATTCGGTGACGCCGCCCCACGGACGCCACCGGCGCGAGCAAAACGCAGGCGACCCCGCCTGACCCCGGGGCTCCGCCCCACCCCCGGTTCGCGCCTGAAGGGCGCCCGTCCTCAAACTCCCCCAAGGCCGCAAGGGCCAGGGGGCACCCCCACGACAGCACGACAGGCTGAGGTGGCCCCTGCATGGCCCCCAGCCAAGTCACACCCAGTCAGGGACGCGAGGAACCGCGCGAGACCCGGGCACGATCCGCAGACGAACCCGGGTTGCCAGAGGCGCGAGGAACCGCGCGAGACGCGGGCACGGACCGCAGACGAACCCGGGTTGTCAGAGGCGCGGGGAACCGCGCGAGCGTCCTCGACGGGGCGCAGGTCGGAGGGTGGACCCGGGAGGCGTGGGCGCTCAACCGTGCCGCAGCCCCAGCACCTCCGCCGCCGCGAACGTCTCGCCCTCGGGGCGTCCCGCGTAGTACGGAGAGATCAGCTCGTCCAGCTCCTCGTACGAGAAGGCCTCCTTCGCCGTGTCGAACTTGGCAGCCACCCGCGGCCGTTCCACGATCGCGACCATGCCGCCATGCACCACGAGGAGCTGCCCGTTGACCTGGCCGGCCGCGGGCGAGGCGAGATAGCCCACGAGCGGCGAGACGTGCTCCGGCGCCAGCGGGTCGAGCTCGCCCTCCCCCGGCTCCTGGAACCCCTGGAACACGTCCTCGGTCATGCGGGTCCGGGCGCGCGGGCAGATCGCGTTGGCGGTGACCCCGTACTTGGCGAGCGCGAGGGCGGTCGAGGTGGTGAGGCCGACGATGCCGCCCTTGGCCGCCGCATAGTTGGGCTGGCCCGCCGAGCCCGCGAGGAAGGCCTCCGAGGAGGTGTTGACGATCCGGCCGTAGACCGGGCCGCCCGCCGCCTTGGAGCGCTCGCGCCAGTGCGCCGCGGCGAAGTGGGTGGTGTTGAAGTGGCCCTTGAGGTGCACATGGATCACCGAGTCCCACTCGGCCTCGCTCATCGAGAAGATCATCCGGTCCCGCAGGATGCCCGCGTTGTTGACCAGGATGTCGAGCTTGCCGTACGTGTCGATCGCCAACTGGACCAGATCGCGGGTCTGTTGGTGGTCGGCCACGTCACCGGTGTGGGCGGTGGCCCGGCCGCCCGCGGCGCGGATCTCGGCGGCGACCTCCTCGGCGGGGCCCTTCGACGCCCGGCCCGTGCCGTCGCGGCCCGGCTGTCCGAAGTCGTTGACGACGACGGCCGCGCCGAGCCGGGCCAGCTCCAGCGCCTCGGCCCGGCCGAGCCCGCGCCCGGCGCCGGTGACGATCGCGGACAGACCTTCAAGTGGCAGTACTGCCATGCCGGTTGGATCCTTTCGAAAGGGCGGACAAGGACGGCGTCAGATCTCAATGCAGGTGCGCAACGCCTCACCGCTGCGCATCTGGTCGAGCGCGTCGTTGATCCCGGCGAGCCGCACCCGGTGGGTGATCAGCCCTTCCAGGTCGATGCGGCCCGCCCGCCACAGCGCGATGGCCCGCTCGTAGGAGCGCAGCACGTCGCCGCCGCCGTACATCGACGGCAGGATGCGCTTCTCGTCGAAGAACAGCTCGAACATGTTGACTTGGAAGAAGTCGTCCATGGCGCCCGCGCCCACCACGCACAGGGTGCCGCCGCGCCGGGTGTTCTCGTACGCGGTGCGGGCGGTGGCGGAGCGGCCGACGACCTCGAAGACGTAGTCGAAGCCCTCCCCCGCGGTGATCCGCTGCTTGGCGTCGGCGAACTCCTCGGGCGAGACGGCTTCCGTGGCGCCGAACCTGAGCGCCGCATCGCGCCGCGACGCCACCGGGTCGACGGCGACGATCTGTGCGGCGCCCTGCACCCGCGCGCCCTGGACGGTGGAGATGCCGACCCCGCCGCAGCCGATGACGGCGACCGACGAACCGGCCTCCACCTGCGCGGTGTTGATGGCCGCGCCGAGCCCGGTGGTCACCCCGCAGCCGATGAGCGCCGCGATCTCGTACGGCACGTCGTCGGGGATCGGCACCGCGCAGCCGGCCGCGACGACGACCTCCTCGGCGAAGGTGCCGGTGCCCGCGAAGCCGAACACGTCGCCCTCGGCCCGCCGGAAGTTGGGGGTCCCGGCGTTCATGAATCCGGCGAGGCACAGCTGGGTCTGGCCACGCTTGCAGGACGGGCACACCCCGCACGCGGGCAGCCAGCACATCAGGACCCGGTCGCCCTGCTTGAGGTCCGTCACGCCGTCGCCGACGTCGATGATCTCCCCGGCCCCCTCGTGCCCCGGCACGAACGGCGCGGGCTGCGGCAGTACGCCGCTCATCGCCGAGAGGTCGGAGTGGCACAGGCCCGTGGCGCGGACGCGGAGCCTGACCTTGCCGGGGCCGAATCCGGTCGCCTCCATGTCGTCGACCACGTCGAGCTTGTCCTGGCCTATCTCGTGCAGTACGGCTGCGCGCATGGTGCTGCTCCCCTCAGGTGCCCTCATGTGCCCTCAAGTACCGGTGCCGTCGGCTCAGTTGTGTTCGACGACCGTGTCGGCAAGGACCGGCGCGTCGTCCCGCTCGACGGCCGTCACCGACACATGGACACGGCCGGGGTCCGACCACGTCCGGATGCGCAGGGTCTCGCCCGGGAAGACGACGCCGGTGAAGCGGGTGGCGTAGGAGCGGACCCGGGTCACATCGCCGTCGAGCAGCGTGTCCACGACGGCTTTCAGCGTCATCCCGTACGTGCAGAGGCCGTGCAGGATCGGCCGGTCGAAGCCGGCGAGCTTGGCGAAGTCGGGGTCGGCGTGCAGCGGGTTCCAGTCGCCCGACAGGCGGTAGAGCAGGGCCTGTTCCTCGCGGACGGGGCGCTCGATCACCTGGTCGGGCGCCCGGTCGGGCTGCTCGACGCGGGCGGAGGGGCCCCGGTCCCCGCCGAAGCCGCCCTCGCCGCGCACAAAGATCTGCGCGTCGCTGGTCCACAGCGGGCCGTCCGCGTCGGCGGCCTCGGTGCGCAGGACCAGGATGGCGGCCTTCTGCTTGTCGTGGACGGCGGCGACCCTGGAGGTCGAGGTGGCCTCGCCGCGTACGGGGATCGGCCGGTGCACGGTGATGGCCTGCCCACCGTGCAGCACGGCCGCCAGGTCCACGTCGATGCCGGGGGCGGACAGGCCGCCGACCACGCCCATGCCGGCGCCCGCGACGGTCGCGAAGGACGGCAGGACGTGCAGCCGGGACTCCAGGGTGTAGCGCAGCTCGTCGGGATCGGTGGCGGGGTTCGGTTTGCCTTGGAGCGATCCCGCCCCCAGCCCCAGGTGGTAGAGCTGGATGTCCTTGTGGTCCCAGGTGATGGTGGTGGACCGGGGCTCGGCGGCGATGGCCTTCGCGGCATCAATGGGCATGAGGACGCTGCTCCTTGCGCGTGGTGCGGGCACGGGAAGAAGACCTCGGTGCGGCCGTCCGCACCGTCGGCCCCACCGAGGTCGTACTGGACCGGACCGCGTACCCGTTCCGGACCCGGATCCGCTCGGCGCGGGCCCGTTCTAGAACGCGTTCTAGGCCGATGGCCCCTAGGTATAGCGCACCCCCAGGCCGATGTGAAGGCTCCTGACGCTGCGTCAGGTCGTGGCTCGGCCCGCGACACCGTGACATTTGTCCTGGCCATCTCCGTACACCTCGCATCTGGGGCGGCCGGGCCCGGATCCGTAGCGTTCAGGTCATGACGCAGACGCACAGGGGAACGCAGGCGCACAGGGGACCGGAGAGCGCGACCGCGGTCGGTTTCAGCGGGGTGGTCAAGTCCTTCGGGGCGGTCCGGGCCGTGGACGGGGCCGAGTTGACCATCGGACGTGGCGAGACCGTGGCGCTGCTGGGCCGCAACGGAGCCGGCAAATCCACCACCCTCAGTCTGCTGCTCGGCCTGAACGAGCCCGACGCGGGCGAGGTACGGATCTTCGGACGCACCCCGGAGCGGGCCGTACGGGACGGACTCGTCGGGGCGATGCTCCAGGAGGGCAGCCCGATCCCCCGGGTCACCGTGCGGGAGCTGGTGTCCTTCATGGCCGGCATGTACCCCGAGCCGATGCCGCTCGCCGAGTCGCTTGCCCTGGCCGGCCTCACCGATTTCGCCGGCCGGCGGGTCGACAAGCTCTCCGGCGGCCAGACCCAGCGGGTCCGGTTCGCCATGGCGCTCGCGGGCAACCCCGAACTGCTGCTCCTGGACGAGCCGACGGCCGCGCTCGACGTCGAGGCGCGCCGCGCGTTCTGGGAGTCGATGCGCACCTACGCCGGCCGGGGCAACACGGTGCTGTTCTCCACCCACTACCTGGAGGAGGCCGACGACAACGCGGATCGCACGTCGTCATCGACCGGGGCCGGATCGTCGCCGACGGGCCCGGCGGGGAGATCAAGCGGGCGGCCGGCGGCAGCCTGGTCTCCTTCGACCTCGCGGGCGCTTCGAGCGCCGGGCTCTCCCTGCTGCCCGGGGTGGTCGGCGTCGAGATCCACGGCGACCGGGCGCGTCTGCGCTCCGACGATTCGGACGCCACCGTCATGGCCCTTGCCGCCATGGGCGCCGTCCGTCGCCTGGAAGTGGCCCCCGCGAGTCTGGAAGACGCCTTCCTCTCGCTCACCGCACGCGAAAGCGAGAACGTCTGATGGTCGAGTACATCAAGCTGGAGATGCGGCGCACGCTCCGTGACCCCTCCTTCGTGATCTTCGGCATCGGGATGCCGGTGCTGATGTATCTGCTCTTCACCAACATCGGCGGCGCCGACAACAGCGCCGACTGGAAGACCCAGTCCATGATCGGCATGGCTGCCTACGGCGCGCTGGGTGCCGCACTGGGCGCCGGGACCGGGGTCGCGTCGGACAAGGCGATCGGCTGGCTGCGGCAGCTGCGGATCGCTCCGCTGGCGCCGACGAAGGTGGTGACCGGGCGGGCGATCAGCGGCTCGGTGACCGTACTGCCCGGCATCCTCGCGGTGTTCCTGTCCGGCGCGCTGATCAACGGCGTGCGCCTGGACGCCTGGCAGTGGGCGGCCCTCACCCTGCTGCTGTGGACCGGCGCGCTGCCCTTCACGATGCTCGGCCTCGGCAACGGCTACCGGCTCTCGGCGCAGGCCACCGGCGTCGTCAACGTGGCCCTGTCTGATGGGTCTCGGGATCCTGGGCGGTCTGTGGTTCCCGATCGAGGCCTTCCCCGGCTGGCTGCGTAAGATCGCCGAGTACACTCCCACCCACCGCTTCGCCGACCTCGGCTGGGCCACCTCGCAGGGGCACGCCCCGGGAGCGGCCACCATCGCCCTGATGGGAGCCTGGCTCGTCGCCTTCGGCGCGTACGCCGTGGTCTCCTACCGTCGGTCCGCACGGACCGCGTGAACGCCGCGCGCCGGGTCCGCACGCCGGCCGGACCCGGGCACGAGCCGGCCCGTTCGGAGCCCGGACGTGACCGCTCGGGGCCCGGACGTGACCGCTCGGGGCCCGGACGGGCAAGCGCATGAGTCGCATGAGCCGTCAGTACGGAGAGAACACGATGCCCTCACTGATTCCGAAGCTGCCGCCGCGCGGCGAGAAGACCGCCGAGTTCCCGGGCCCGCCCGCGAACGGCTACACCTTCCTGCCGTGGCTGCTCATGGGCACCGGCCCCGTCGTCGAGGTGATCACCGGTGAGGCGGCCTACCCGGTGCTCGGCGGCCTCGGCATCGTCGCGTTCGCGCTCCTGTACGCGATGGCCGCGTTCCGCGCCTTCGACAAGGCACAGCGCGAAGAGCGGACGACGATCGTCCTGCTCGGCGCGCTCGCCGCCGTCACGTACGCCCTCGGGATCGGATACGGCGGGGTCTGGCTCCTCTTTTTCCCGCTGCTCTCGCTCGCCTGCGGCGCGGTGCTGCGGGGCCGGCGGCTCGGCCCCGTGATCCTCACGCTCGCGGCCTCGGTGGGCGTGATCTCGGGCATCGAGACCGGGGACCCGTGGGACAACATGACGATCGCGTACGGGACGTTCCTGTCCGGCCTGGTGATCTCGGCGCTGCTCTCCCTGTCCGAGACGGTCCGCGAACTGCGCGACACCCGGCAGGAGTTGGCCCGTACCGCGGTGGAGAAGGAGCGTCTGCGCTTCTCCCGCGACCTGCACGACCTGCTCGGCCACACCCTCTCCGTCATCGTGGTGAAGTCGGAGGCCGCCCGCCGGCTCGCGCCGCGCGACCTGGACGCGGCGCTCGGGCAGGTCGCCGACATCGAGTCGGTCGGCCGCCAGGCGCTCACCGAGATCCGCGAGGCGGTCACCGGCTACCGCGAGGGGAGCCTCGCCACCGAACTCGACCGGGCCCGCTCGGCCCTCGGCGCCGCCGAAGTCGACCCGGTGGTACGCCAGTCGGGGCCGCCGCTGCCCGCGCAGGCCGAGGCGCTGCTGGGCTGGGTGGTCCGCGAGGCGGTCACCAACGTCGTGCGCCACAGTGCGGCGACGCGCTGCGAGATCATGATCGAGGGCACGCCGGAGCGGGTCACCCTGACGGTCACCGACAACGGCAGGGGCGCCCCCGCGGCGCCCGCCCCGACCCCGCGGATCGGCGGCACGGGCCTGAAGGGCCTGACCGAACGCCTCGCCGCGGCCGGCGGCTCCCTGACCTCGGGCCCGGCCCCCCGCACCGGCTTCCAGGTGAGCGCCGAACTCCCGGTGGACCCGGCGGACGCGGCCCTGGACGCCGAACTGAGCACGGCGCAGGGATGCGGATTCCGGCGAGCCGCGAAGTGAGGCGGGGCGGGGAGTGAGGGCCGGTGAGGCGGGGCGGGGCCGCCGCTCGCCGCGTGCGGGACCTCGGCCTTTTGGCCCGTGACAGGGTGAACGGATGACGAAGAAGCGCGAGCACTCATCCGATCTCCACCCCGAACCGTGGTCGGACGGCTCTCCGGCCCCTGACGATCTCGTGGTGGCGAAGGCGCTCGCCTACGACCCCTGCGGATTCACCTGTTCGCAGCCAGTGCCCGAAGCCGAGAGTGCCGCTTACGCCGCCCATGAGTTCACCCTCGACGGCCTCTCCGTCCGCTTCCGCGCGGCCAGGACGACCCCCACCAAGGCCGGCCAGTTCGTCACCGTCTGGAAGCGGTCCCCGGGCGGGCCCATCCAGCCCTTCGACACCACTGACCGCGTCGACCTCTTCGTCATCGGCACCCGCGACGGGCACCACCTCGGCCAGTTCGTCTTTCCCCTGGACGCGCTCCGCCACCACGGTGTCGTGTCGACGAACGGCCGCGGTGGGAAACGAGCCTTCCGCGTCTACCCGCCCTGGGTCACCACCACCAACCGGCAGGCCGGCCGTACGCAGGCGTGGCAGCTGGACTTCTTCCTGCATCTGCACCAGGACGGGCCCGTCGACCTGGCCCGCGTGCGAAAGCTCTACCACCCGTAGGACGGCGCCGCCGCGACCGGGCGACCGCAACGCACCATGCGGGCGGACGGCCCACCAGCACGTGATCGCACGGCGCGGACCGGCCGTAGTCTGCCTCCATGGACGAGATGCCCCAGGACCACCGACCCGCCACATCCGTACGCGTACTCCTCGCCGAGGACCAGGGCATGATGCGCGGCGCGCTCGCGCTGCTGCTCGGCCTTGAGGAGGACATGGAGGTCGTCGCACAGGTCTCGGCCGGTGACAGGATCGTGCCCGAGGCGCTGGTCTCCCGGCCCGACGTGGCCCTGCTCGACATCGAACTGCCGGGCAAGAGCGGCCTGGACGCGGCAGCGGAGCTGCGCGACGAGGTCCCGGACTGCCGGGTGCTGATCCTCACCACCTTCGGCCGTCCCGGCTATCTGCGCCGCGCGATGGAGGCGGGGGCCGCGGGGTTCCTCGTGAAGGACGGGCCGGTCGAAGACCTCGCCGAGGCGATCCGCCAGGTCCTGCGCGGCGAGACGGTCATCGACCCGGCGCTCGCGGCGGCCGCGCTCAGCGCGGGCCCGAGCCCGCTGACCGCGCGCGAGCGCGACGTCCTGAACGCCTCGGTCGACGGGGCGACGGTCTCCGACATCGCGGGCAAGCTGCACCTGTCGGAGTCGACGGTGCGCAACTACCTCTCGTCCGCCATCGGCAAGACGGGCACCCGCAACCGCATGGAGGCGGTACGGTCGGCCCGCCAGCAGGGCTGGCTGTAGCCGCCTCAACCGGCCCTGGGCGAGCGGCACTTGTCAGCTGCGTCGCGCGGGGCCCGTCGTCCGGGGCAGCCACACCAGGCCGATCGCCACGCCGGCGAGGAGGACGAATCCGCCGACGCGGAACGCGAGCGCGTACCCGGCGGTGAGGTTGTCGGCGCTCTGGACCGCCCCGGTGCGGGACGCGGCGACCGTGGAGAGGACGGCGAGCCCCAGCGCCCCGCCCATCGTCCGGGACGTGTTCATCAGGCCGGACACCAGCCCGGCCTCGCCCGGCGCCGAGCCCGAAGTGGCCAGCGTCGCAAGGGGAGTTGTGGCCAGGCCCGCGCCGGTCATCATGAGGACGCCGGGCACGAGGATCGACAGCCAGTACGGATCGTCCGCCCGCATCGTGGACTGCCAGCCGAACCCGGACGCGGTCACCAGCATGCCCAGCACGGCCAGATTGCGGGCGCCCGTCCTCGGCATGATGCGTGGCGCCAGCTTCGAGCCGATCACGACGCTGAGCGAGCTGGGGATGAAGGCGAGGCCCGCGTCCAGCGGCGTGTAGCCGAGCACGTTCTGGGCGTACAGCGTCATGAGGAACCAGGTGCAGAACATCGCGGAGCCGCACACGAACATCACGGCGTTGGCGGCGGACACGGCCCGCAGCCGGAAGAGCCGCAGCGGCATGAGCGGCGCGGCGGCGCGGCTCTCGACCACGAGGAAGACGAGCAGCAGCGCGCTGCCGCCGACCAGCGGGACCAGCGTCCCGACGGCGCCCCATCCCGATGCGTCGGTCTGCACGATGCCGTACGAGAGGGTCGCGAGCCCGGCCGTGGCCAGGACGGCGCCCGGCAGGTCGAGCCGGTGGCGGCCACCCGCCCGCGACTCGGTGATCCACAGCGCGGCGCCGAGCAGTACGAGCGCGCCGACGGGCACGTTGATGAGCAGGACCCAGCGCCACGACAGGGCGTCGGTGAGCACCCCGCCGACGAGGCCGCCCGCCGCGCCGCCGCCCGCGCCGACCGCCGCCCAGGTGCCGATGACCCGGGTGCGGGCGGCGCCCTCCGGGACGGCGGCGGTCAGGATGGTGAGGGTGGCCGGCGCGAGGACCGCCGCCCCGAGCCCCTGCGCGGCCCGGGCCGCGAGCAACTGCCAGCCCTCCTGGGCGAGTCCGCCGCCGAGGCTGGCCGCGGTGAACAGGCCGAGCCCCACGAGGAACATCCGCTTGCGCCCGTACAGGTCGCCCGCGCGCCCGCCGAGCAGCATGAACCCGGCGAAGGCGATGGCGTACGCGTTGACCACCCATTGCAGGCCGCCCGCGCTCGTCCCGAGACCGGCCCGCATGGAGGGCAGCGCCACGTTGACGACGGACACATCGAGCACGACGAGGAACTGCCCCGCACAGGCGGCGAGGACGACGGGCCAGGTGCGGGGGGTTCGGGTGGGGGTGGCTATGTGGGTGTCAGCGGACGCTTGGGCCATGCGGGTCATGGTCGCACGGGGCGGGCGCCCGTTACCCCTGCTTTCCCCGACCCCTTGGAGCTCCGCGGCGACGGGCGCCACCGCCCGGCACCGGGTGCCCTACAGGGGGGAGCGCGGGGCGGGGCAGGGAAGGGCGGAGTCAGCGGCGCAGTACCGTCACCACCGCCGCGCCGCCGAGCCCGATGTTGTGGGCGAGCCCGATGCGTGCGCCCGGGACCTGGCGGGGGCCCGCCTCGCCGCGCAGCTGCCACACCAGCTCGGCCGCCTGGGCGAGGCCCGTCGCGCCGAGCGGGTGGCCCTTCGAGATCAGGCCGCCGGACGGGTTCACCACCCAGCGGCCGCCGTACGTCGTCGCCCCGGACTCGACGAGCTTGCCCGACTCCCCCGCCGCGCACATCCCCAACGCCTCATACGTAAGGAGCTCGTTGATGGAGAAGCAGTCGTGCAGCTCGATGACGTCGACGTCCTCGATGCCCACGCCCGCCCCGGCGAACGCCTGACGGCCGGCCTCCCTGGACATCGGGGCGCCGACCGCGTCGATGCAGCTTCCGGACGCGAACGACTCCTCGGTGTCGGTCGTCATCGCCTGGCCGGCGATCTCGACCGCCCTGTCGCCGAGCCCGTGCCGCTCCACGAACCGTTCCGACACCACCACCGCCGCGGCCGAGCCGTCCGATGTCGGTGAGCACTGGAGCTTGGTGAGGGGACGGTGGATGGTCCTGGCCGCCAGGACCTCCTCCACCGTGTACGCGTCCTGGAACTGCGCGTTGGGGTTGTTCACCGAGTGCCGGTGGTTCTTGGCGCCCACCGCGGCCAGCTGCGCCGGGGTCGTCCCGTACCGCTCCATGTGCTCGCGCGCCGCGTTGCCGAAGATCTGCGCGGTGGGCGGCGTCATCTCGAAGCCGTGGCGCGCCGCCATGACGCCGTAGTGGCGGGCCACGGGCGAGGTCGCGAAGTCACCGCCGTCCGATCCCCCGCCGAGCGCGCCCCGCTTCATCTTCTCGAAGCCGAGCGCGAGGACACAGTCGCTGACGCCGCCCTCCACGAACTGCCGCGCCAGCATCAGCGCGCTCGCCCCGGTCGCGCAGTTGTTGTTGACGTTGTAGACGGGCACGCCCGTCAACCCCAGTTCGTAGACGGCCCGTTGGCCCGCCGTGGACGCCTGGAAGCAGTAGCCGGCCGGGACCTGTTCGACGAGGCCGTAGCCGATGCCCGCGTCCGCGAGCGCCGCGCTCCCCGCCTCCTTCGCCATGTCCCAGTACTGCCAGTCGCGGGACTGCGGCTTCTCGAACCTGGTCATGCCGACACCGACGACGTAACTCTTCATCGCACTCTTCACGACAACAAGACCCTTCAGTCTCGGGGCAGGCCGAGGATGCGCTCGGCGACGACGTTGAGCTGGACCTGGGTGGTGCCGCCCGCGATGGTCAGGCAGCGCGACATGAGGAAGCCGTGCACCGCCCGCTCGCCGGGTCCTTCGGCGGACGCGCCCTCGGGGCCGAGGAGTTCCAGGGCGAGTTCGGCGACCTTCTGCTGGTGCGGGGTCTGGATGAGCTTGCGGACGCCGGCCCCCGCGCCCGGTTCGAGGCCGGACACCTGTCGCATGGTGGTCCGAAGACCGATGCAGGCCAGCGCGTGTGCCTCGGCGGCCAGCGCGCCGATCCGCGCCCGGTACGCCCCGTCGAGCTCCCCGGACCGGTCGATCAGCGTTTCGAGTCCGGTGTCGAAGGCGACCTGGTCGGCCATGTGGACGCGCTCGTTGCCCAGGGTGTTGCGCGCGATACGCCAGCCGTCGTTCACCTCGCCGACCACGGCGTCGGCGGGCAGCAGAGCCCCGTCGAAGTAGACCTCGTTGAAGAGGGAGTGGCCGGTGATCTCCTTCAGGGGACGGATGTCGATGCCCTCGGTCCGCTTCATGTCGACGAGGAAGTAGGTGAGCCCCTTGTGCTGGGGGGCGGCCGGGTCGGTGCGGGCGAGCAGGATGCCGTGGTCGGCGCCCTGCGCGGCGCTCGTCCACACCTTCTGGCCGGTCACCCGCCAGCCGCCGACCGCGGTGCGCTCGGCCCGGGTGCGCAGTGAGGCCAGATCGGAGCCGGCGTCGGGCTCGGAGAACAGCTGGCACCATCGGAGCTCGCCGCGCAGGGTGGGGGCGAGGAAGCGGTCCTGCTGGGGGCCGGTGCCGTACGCGAGGAGCGAGGGCACCACCCAGGTCGCCGTGCCGAGCTCACTCAGGGTGACCCCGGCCCGTTTCAACTCGGCCTGGATCACCAGCTGTTGGAGCGGCCCCGCGCCCAGCCCGTACGGGGCGGGCAGGTGCGGGGCGGCGTACCCGGTGGGGGCGAGGGCGCGGCGCGCGGCGGCCGGGCCGAGGCCCCGCGCGCGCTCGGCGGCCGCACGCGCGGGCCCCCGGAAGTTCTCCGCCTCGGGCGGCAGCGCCATGCGCAGTTCCCGGCGGGCTCCCCCGCACGCCAGGCGTGCGGCCCGCAGCCGGTGGGCATCCCCGGCGCCGATGAGCTGGCGGGCGACCAGGGCCCGGCGCAGATACAGATGCGCGTCGTGCTCCCAGGTGAAGCCGATGCCGCCGAGGATCTGGACGCAGTCCTTGGCGCAGGTGTGGGCGGCGTCGAGGGCCGTGGCCGCGGCGAGCGAGGCGGCAAGGCCCCGCACGTCCGCGGGTTCGTCCATGGCGCGGGCCGCGTCCCAGACCAGCGCGCAGGCCTGTTCGAGGCGTACGAGCATGTCCGCGCAGAGATGCTTGACCGCCTGGAACCGGCCGATGGGCCGCCCGAACTGCCTGCGCACCTTGGCGTACGCGACGGCCATGTCCAGCGCGCGGGCCGCGGTGCCGCAGGACTCGGCGGCGAACAGCAGGGCGGCGAGGTCGTGGACCAGGGCGGCGTCGACCGCCAGGACGCGGTCCCGCGCCACCACGGCGCCCTCGGCCCGCACCCCGGCGGTGGGGCGGGTCGGATCGGCGCCGCGGTGCGGGGTGATCCGCAGGGCCGTGGCGTCCACCGCGCACCACAGCGTCCGGTCGTGCGCCGTGGCCGCGAGGACCACCAACTCGGCCTGGTGCGCGGCCAGTACGGGCGGCGCGGACCCGTCGAGCAGCCAGCCGCCCTCGCACGCGACGGCGGTCAGCGTGCCTTCGCCGAGCGCCACGGCGGCGGTCCTGCGGCCCTCGGCGACGTCCGCGACGAGGGCGTCGTGGCGCCCGGCCCTGCGGAGCAGTTCGGCGGCGAGCACCGAGGGCAGGTACGGGCCCGGCAGCAGCCCGCGCCCGGCCTCCTCTAGGACGACCGCGAGCTCGGGCAGCCCGCCCCCGCCGAACTCCTCGCCGAGGTGGATGCCGAGCAGCCCCTGCTCCGCGAGCCCGTCCCAGAATGGCGGCCGGCCGTCGGCGGGCCCCGGCCCGTCGACGAGTGCGCGCACCTCCTCCATCGGCACGGCCCGCGCCAGTTGCCCGCGTACCGCCTCCGCGAGCTGGCGTTCCTCCTGCGTGACCGCGATGCCCATGTACGCCCTCACCCGTCGCCGGACCCGGAACGGCGCAAGAGTAGAACACGTTTCAATCTGACGGAAGGTCAGGTGAGGTCTCCGGTGGGCACGCGGTGCGGTCGCCGCGCCGCGGGGCGGCGCACGGGCGCGCAGCCTGGTGGTGTCACGCCCAGGATGAGCCGGCACTGCCCACCGTCGCGGCGCCCGGGCATGATCACTGTCATGAACATCAACGACATGCACATGAAGGCAGTGACCATCCCCGAGTTCGGCGAGGCCGACGTGCTCCGCGTCCAGCGGATGCCGGTGCCCGAGCCGGGCCCCGGCCAGGTGTCCATCGACGTGAGTCATGCGGGCGCCAACTTCGCCGAGGTCCTTTACCGGCGCGGGGTGGTCGATGTGCCGCTGCCCTTCGTTCCCGGCATCGAGGTCTCCGGCCGCATCCGCGCCCTCGGCGAGGGCGTCACGGGCCTGCGGGCCGGCCAGCCGGTGGCCGCTCTGACGATCGTCGACGGCGGTGGATACGCCGAGGTGGCGGTCACCTCGGCGGACCTGGTCGCCCCGCTGGACGGCCTCGGCATCGACCTCGGCGTCGCCGCGGCGCTCCCCTCCAACAGCACCACCGCCTTCCTCGTCCTGGACCGGGTGGCGCGCATCGAGCCCGGAGAGCGGGTCCTCGTCCATGCCGCGGCGGGCGGTGTGGGCAGCCAACTCGGCCAGGCCGCACGCCTGCTGGGGGCCGGCCACGTGGTCGGAACGGTCGGCAGCGAAGCGAAGATCGAGACCGCCAAGGGCTTCGGCTACGACGAGGTGATCCTGCGCGACCGGATCGCCGACGCAGGCGAGTTCGACATCGTCGTCGACATGGTCGGCGGCCCCTCCCGCGCCGCGAGCCTGGACCGGCTGGCCCCCATGGGCCGCCTGGTGGTGATGGGCAACGCCTCGGGCGCCGACGACGTCGCCATCCCGGCCAACCACCTGTGGTTCACCAACAAGACCGTCTCCGGCTTCAACCTCGCCGCCTTCGCCGCGGCCTTCCCCAAGGACACCGGGCTCGCCCTGCGCCGCGCCGTACAGGCCGCGGCCCAGACAACCCTGCGGGTGCAGTCCGAGGTCCTGCCGCTGGAACGGGCCGCCGAGGCACACCGCCGCATCGAATCCGGGCGGACCACCGGCAAGCTGGTCCTGACCGTCGGGGCGCTCTGACACGCGGGCCCCGCGGGACCGCCCGGCGGCGCACCCGCGCACGGGACGGCACAGCGGGGCCTCGCAGGCCCCGCCCGCCCGCTGCCGCCCCCGCTCCGTACGGCACCATGGAGCGACCGCACACCTACGACCCCAAGGAGCCGGGCCGTGGCCACTCCCGAGCCGCAGATCCTGGCCGCCTTCGAGGCGGCCAAGGGCTTCATGCCCGTACGCGAAGGACTGGCGCTGTACGAGGCGGCCGCCGCGGCGGGGGCCCTCGGGCTGCCGCTCCTGGAGGTCGGGACCTACTGCGGGCGCTCCACGATCCTGCTCGCCGACGCCGCCCGCGCGAGCGGCACGGTCGCGGTCACCGTCGACCACCACCGCGGCAGCGAGGAGCAGCAGCCGGGCTGGGACTTCCACGACCCGACGGTCGTCGACCCCGAGGTGGGGCGGATGGACACGCTGCCCACCTTCCGGCGGACCCTGCACGCCGCCGGTCTTGAGGACCACGTGATCGCCGTGGTCGGTCACTCCCCGCAGGTGGCGCGGGTGTGGGGCGGGCAGCTCGGCTTCGTGTTCATCGACGGCGGGCACACCGACGAGCACGCCGGCGCCGACTACGAGGGGTGGGCGCCGAAGCTCGCCGAGGGCGCCACCCTGGCCATTCACGACGTCTTCCCCGACCCGGTGGACGAGTTCACCGGGCAGGCGCCGTACCGCGTCTATCTGCGGGCCCTGGAGTCGGGCGCGTTCACCGAGGTCTCCGCGACCGACTCGCTGCGCGTGCTGCGCCGGACGTCCGCCGCGCTGTGAGGCGTCGCGGCGTCCGGCCACCGCACTCCGCCGGCGTCCGGCCCGCCGCACTCCGCCAAGGCGCGGCGGGGCGCCTCGCGACGCCGGGCCCCCGGGCGACCGGGGCCGCGCGTCCCAGGCGGGATCCGCCGGGCAGGCCCTAGCATCGCACCCGTGTCGTACGACAGCGAGTCATCGAATCCGGACAGCCGGTCGCGCCGCGGGCGCCGCCGGGCCCTCCTCGCCCTCGCCGCGCTCGCGCCGACCGCCCTGGCGGGCTGGCTCGTCTGGCAGGCGCTGGGCGGGCCCGGCGGGCAGGACGACAAGCCTGCCCAGGTGCTGCCCCTGCCCAGCCGGACCGAGCAGTCCGCGCGCCCCGGGGCCGGCACCGCGACCATCACGGTGACCGGCACCCCGCGCTCCGGCTCCGCCACTGCGTCGGCCCCGCCCCAGGGCGGACCGGGCGCCGGGCCGCTCGCCGGAAAGACCGTCGTGATCGACCCGGGTCACAATCCGAATAATTTCCGGCATACGCAAGAGATCAATGAGCCGGTGGACATCGGAACGAACAAGAAGGAATGCGACACCACCGGCACCGAGACCAACGACGGTTATACGGAAGCCGAGTTCACCCTGGATGTGTCGCACCGGATCAGGGCAATCCTCGAAAAGCAGGGCGCGAAGGTCGTCTTCACGCAGAACGGCGACCGGACATTCGGCCCGTGTGTGGACGAGCGGGCCCGGATCGGCAATGAGGCGAAGGCCGATGCCGTCGTCTCGGTGCACGCGGACGGCGCGGCCCAGGGCCAGCGCGGCTTCCATGTCATCCTGCCCGCGAAGGTGAAGGGCGGCGCCGCCGACACCGCGCCGATCGTGGGGCCTTCGCGTGAACTCGGTGTGCGGATCGCGGGGAAGTTCGTCCTGGACACGGGCATGAACGCCTCCAACTACGTGGGCGACGGCACCGCCCTCGACGTCCGGAGCGACCTCGGCGGGCTCAACCTGTCGACCGTTCCGAAGGTGTTCATCGAGTGCGGGAACATGCGCGATTCCCGGGATTCGGCGCTTCTGAAGAGTGCGGACTGGCACCAGAAGGCAGCCCAGGGCATCGCCGACGGCATTACGGCGTTCCTGGGCGGGTAGGCTCCCGACCCGCCGCACGGCGCACAGATCCAGACGATAGATTCTTCCCCTACAGGGGGAACCACCTAGAGCTTCACGCCGTGTGCACGTACACCGGCGGCAGCGATGACCGCCCCGACGAGACGACACAAAAGAGGACTTTTACGTGAACATCCGCTCCCTCACACGAGGCGACGGCGTGGTGATCGGTGCAGCGGTGTTGCTGTTCATCGCCTCGTTCCTGAATCTCTCGTCCGCTCCCGGCTGCACCGGGCCGTACTGCCCGCGCATCGACGAGCCGAACGCCTGGGACTCGCTCTCGCTCCTGATGAGCATGTTCCTGGCCGGCATCATCGGTGCCGTGCTGGTCGTCGTCGGCCGTTCGCTGCCGCAGCCGAAGAAGGTGGCGGGCCTGGACCTCACGCAGTTCGGGGTCGCGTTCACCGTCTTCGCCGCGTGGACCGCGTTCTGGACGATCATCGACGCCCATGACTCCGGCGCCGGCATGATCCTCGGCCTCATCGCCGCGCTGGTGCTGGCCGCGGGCGCTGTGGCCTCGCCGCTCGTCGGCGCGCTCAAGGCGCCGCTGATGGGCACCCCGAGCCCGGCCGCCGCCCCGCAGGCCGCCTACGGCTACCCCGGTGCGGCCCAGCCCGCCGGTGGTTACGGCTACCCCGGCGCCGCGCAGCAGCCCTACGGCGCCCAGCCCGGCGACCCGAGCCTCGGCGGCCAGCCGCAGGCCCAGGCCCAGCCCTTCGGCGCGCAGGCCCCGGCCCCGGACCTGAACAAGGACAGCCAGGCGCAGCCCGCCGCTGCCGCCGCCCCGGCCGGCGACTTCGCCCCGTTCTGGTTCGCGGTCCCCGTCGCCCGCCCGCTGTACGCGGAGGACGGCTCGCCGACCCCGATCGCCGAACTCGCCCCGGGTACCTGGTACCTGGCCGTCGACCAGCGCGGTCCCGGCCTGGTCGCCCAGACGCAGGACGGCCGCCGCGGCGTCCTCCAGGACACCACGGGCATCCAGCGCGGCTGATCCGCCCGCGCACGGCACCTCACCACGGCCCCTCGCCCCTTCCGGGCGGGGGGCCGTTGCCCTACAGTCCCCTGACGGACCGTCAGGTCACCGAGGGAGGGGACGGCACATGCGTCTGGGGCTCGCACTGGGCTACTGGGGCCGCGGCCCCAACCCCGCCCACCTCGAACTGGCCCGCGCGGCCGAGGAGTTCGGCTACCACTCGGTGTGGACGGCGGAGGCATGGGGCTCGGACGCCTTCACCCCACTGACCTGGATCGCCGCGCACACCTCCCGCATCCGGCTGGGCACCGCGGTCGCACAGATGGCGGCGCGCACCCCGACCGCCACCGCCATGCACGCCCTCACCCTGGACCACCTCTCGGGCGGCCGGATGATGCTGGGGCTCGGGCTCTCGGGGCCGCAGGTCGTCGAGGGCTGGTACGGGCGCCCCTTCCCGTCGAGCCCGCTCACCGCGACCCGCGAGTACGTCGACGTCATCCGCCAGGTGCTGCGCCGTGAGGGCCCGGTCGAGCTGGACGGCCGCTTCCACGCGCATCCGTACCGCGGCGCGGACGGCACGGGCCTCGGCAAGCCGCTCAAGGCGATCACCCACCCGCTGCGCCCGGACATTCCCGTACTCCTGGGCGCGGAGGGCCCCAAGAACATCGCCCAGACCACCCGCATCGCGGACGGCTGGCTCCCGCTGTACTGGTCGCCGACCCGTACGGACGCGTACGCGGCCTCCCTGACGGGGCTGCGCGACGGATTCCTGGTCGCGCCCATGGTGCGGGCCCACGTGTGCGACGACATCGCCGAAGGCCTGCTCCCGGTGAAGGCGATGCTGGGGTTCTACATCGGCGGCATGGGGCACGCCGCCCGCAACTTCCACGCCGACCTGATGGCGCGCATGGGGTACGGCGACGCGGCCCGCCGCATTCAGGAGCTGTTCCTCGCGGGCCGGCGCGACGAGGCCGTACGGGCCGTGCCGGACGCCTTCGCCGACGAGATCTCCCTGGTCGGGCCGCGCCAACGCATCGCCGAGCGGCTGGAGTTGTGGCGTGCGGGCCCGGTGACGGACCTCCTTGTCACGTCACCGGACCCGACGACCCTGCGCACGCTCGCGGATCTCACCGGGTAGGGCTCGACACCCGCGGCGCGCCGCCCGGAGCCTCAGCCGCCGCTGAGCTGCCCGGCCGAGGGCACCTTGTCCGTGACCGGCGCGCCCGCGTCCTTGCCCGCGCCCTTGACCTTGTTGATCACGTTCTCGAACATGCCGACGTCCGCGTCGCTCGCGTCGCCCTTGCGCAGCTTGCTGCCCAGGTTCTTGAGCGAGTCGATGCCGGAGGTGAGCGGGGCCACCGCCTTGGAGAGCAGGGGGTCACCCTTGGCGTTCTCGGTCGCGGCCTTCAGGCGGTTGTACGTGAACGCGCCGGCCAGACCGGCCTTGACCAGGGCGAACGTGCGGCCCTTCGCGCCCTTCTTGAACTTGCCCGCCTTGAACGGCTTCACGATCCACTGGTAGGCGGCGCCGGCGGCGAGCCCGGCATTGGCGACGAAGCGCGTCTTGGCGAGCTTTTGGTGCTCGGCCGACGCGGTCGGCGACGCGCTGCTGTCCGCCGCGGTCAGGGCGGCGCCGCTGTCAGCCTCGGTCAGGGCGGCGCTCTGGGTGGCTTTGGTCTCACCCGAGCAGGCGGTCGTCGACACCAGGACGGCGCACGAGAGGACGACCGCCACGACTATGCGGCGGATGGGGAACGTACTGGGCACGATGACCTCCGGGGGATGTTCCTGCCTCCCCGGCAGCCTCACCCGCACCGTCGCACTGCGCCACCCGGGCGACTCCGTACGGGGCGCGTCGCGTGCGGCGGACGGGCTCCGGACGTCCGGGCGCGGCAGGACGCCGGGGCTCGGCCGCAGGCAGGACGGCGCGAGGCCCCTGGGCAGGCGGACTCAGCCGCAGCAGGACGGCGCGAGGCCCCTGGGCAGGCGGTCCCCGCCGAACACCGCGCCCGTCGCCTCGTCCCCGCCGAGCGCGGCCACCGCGAGCAGCAGGGAGCCCGCCGTCCACGTCGTCAGCTCCTCCGGCCACACCGCGCGGTCGCCCTCGAAGACGTAACCCGTCCAGTACATGCCGGATGCCTCGTCGCGCAGGTGCTGGATGGACTGGAGGACGTCCAGGGCGCGGTCGGACTCCCCCATCGCCCAGAGCGCGAGGGCCAGTTCGCAGCTCTCGCCGCCGGTGACCCACGGGTTGGGCAGCACGCAGCGCACGCCGAGGCCGGGCACCACGAACGCGTCCCACCTCGACTCGATGCGGGCCTTGGCGTCGGCGCCGGTCAGCGCGCCGCCGAGGACGGGGTAGTACCAGTCCATGGAGTAGCGCGACTTGTCGAGGAAGCGCTCGGGGTGGTTCTGGATGGCGTGGGCCAGCGCGCCGGTGGCCAACTCCCAGTCGGGCTGCGGCTCTTCGAGCTGATCGGCGATGGCGAGCGCGCAGCGCAGCGCATGGTGCACGGACGAACTGCCGGTGAGCAGCGCGTCGTTGACGGCGGTGCCGTCCTCCTCGCGCTTCCATCCGATCTGCCCGCCGCTCTGCTGGAGGGCGAGGACCCATTCGACGGCCGCGAGGACGACGGGCCACATGCGGTCGAGGAAGGCGTCGTCGCCGGTGGCGAGGTAGTGGTGCCAGACACCGACGGCGATGTAGGCGACGAAGTTGGACTCCCGGCCGTGGTCGGTGACCTTGTCGTGCTCGCCGTCGTGGTAGGCGGCGTACCAGGAACCGTCCGCGTTCTGGTGCCGGGCCAGCCACGCGTAGGCCCGTGCGGCGGCGGCGTGTTCGCCCGCCGCGTCCAGGGCCATCGCCGCCTCGGTGTGGTCCCACGGGTCGAGGTGGTGGCCGCGGAACCAGGGGATGGCGCCGTCGGCGCGCTGCGCCGCGAGCAGCGCCGCGACCGTCTGCCCGGCCTGCCCGGCGGTGAGCACCCCGGGCAGGACGAGGTGTTCGGTGCGCTCCGGAGAGGTCACTTGGCGGCGCTCTCTTCCGCGACGGCGGGAAGGTGCGGCTTGGTGGCGTACGCGACGAAGCTCTTGCCGACGACCGGGTTGAGCGCCCGCTCGGCGAGCCGGGTGAGCGTGCTGATGCCGGGCGTCTTCATGATGTCCCACACCAGGAGCTGGTGGTACGCCTTCACCGGCAGCGCCTTGTCGTTGTCGACGCCGAAGGCGCACTTCAGCCACCAGTACGGCGCGTGCAGCGCGTGCGCGTGGTGGGAGCCGTACGGCTTGAGGCCGGCCTGCTTCATCTTGCCGATCAGCTCGGTGGCCCGGTAGATGCGGATGTGGCCGCCCTCGACCTCGTGGTAGGCGTCCGAGAGCGCCCAGCACACCTTCTCGGGCCCGTAGCGCGGCACGGTCACCGCGATGCGGCCGCCGGGCCGCAGGACGCGGACCATCTCGGCGAGCACGCCCTTGTCGTCGGGGATGTGCTCCATGACCTCGGAGATGATCACGACGTCGAAGGATGCGTCGGGGAAGGGCAGGTTGAGGGCGTCGCCCTCCATCGCGGTGGCGGTGGCGCCCTCGGGTGCCTCGCCGGCCTCCTTCATCGCGGCGAACCACTTCGCGACCTCGCGGATCTCCTCGCCGTTCTGGTCGAGGGCCACGACCTGGGCGCCGCGCCGGTAGCACTCGAAGGCGTGCCGGCCCGCGCCGCAGCCCAGGTCGAGCACGCGGTCGCCCGGTGCGAGCGGGAAGCGGGAGAAGTCGACGGTCAGCACGGATGCCTGCTTTCGCGGACGGGGGGATGGGTTCGGCCGGGGGTGGGGGGACGCCGGGTCACCGGGTGCCCCCGGGGGCCGGGGTGCGGCCGGGCGCGTGGCGGCCCGTGCGGGCGGGCGCGGGGCGCCCGGGGTGACCGCTGGGGATCACCTGGCTGCCTTCCGGGCCGACGGGCGGCCCTGGGCGGCGATCGCGGAGCGGTACAGGTCGGCGGTGCCGATGGCGGCCCGGCGCCAGGTGAAGCGTTCCAGGACCCGTTCGCGTCCGGCCGCGCCGAGGCGGCGGCGCAGGGCCGGGTCGCCGAGCAGCCGGGTGAGCCCGGCGGCCAGCGCGCCCGCGTCGCCGGTCGGCACCGCGAGGCACGTCTCGCCGTCGGCGCCCGCGACCTCGGGGATGGCGCCGCCGGTCGTGGCGAGCAGCGGGGTGCCGGTGGCCATCGCTTCGGCGGCGGGCAGCGAGAAGCCCTCGTACAGCGAGGGTACGCAGCTGACCTGCGCGGAGCGTACGAGGTCGACGAGTTCGGCGTCGGTGATGCCCTTGACGAACTCGACGGCGTGGCCCAGCCCGTACTTCTCGATGGCCTGGGCGACGGGGCCGTCCTCGGCGCGCCGGCCGACGACGACGAGGTGGGCGTCGGGGTGTTCGGCGCGGACCTTGGCCAGGGCCTCGACGAGGAAGACCAGGCCCTTGAGCGGTACGTCCGCGCTGGAGGTGGTCACGATCCGGCCGGGCACCTCGGCGACGGCGGGATCGGGCGACCACAGGGTGGTGTCGGCCCCGATGTGCACGACCTCGATGCGGTCCTCGCGCACCCCGAGGTGGTCGACGATCTCGCCCTTGGAGGTGCCGGAGACGGTGAGCACCGAGGGCAGCCGGCGGGCGACCCGCTTCTGCATGCGGGTGAAGCCGTACCAGCGGCGGACCGAGGCGCGGCGCTTCCAGTCGGGTGCCGCGTCCAGTTCGAGCGCGCGGTCGACGGTGATGGGGTGGTGGATCGTGGTGACCAGGGGCGCGCCGATGTCGCCGAGCAGCCCGTACCCGAGGGTCTGGTTGTCGTGGACGACGTCGAACTCGCCACGGCGGGCGGCCAGATGGCGCCGGGCGCGCAGCGAGAAGGTCAGCGGCTCGGGGAAGCCGCCGGTGCGCATGGTGGCGACTTCCAGGTGGTCGATCCAGTCGCGGTACTCGTCCCGTGCGGGCGTACGGAAGGGGTCGGGCGAGCGGTAGAGGTCCATGCTGGCGAGCTCGGTGAGGGGGACGCCCTCGTCGAGCACGGGGTAGGGCTGGGCGCCGATGACCTCGACGTGGTGCCCGAGCCGGGCCAGTTCGCGCGAGAGGTGGCGGACGTAGACGCCCTGGCCGCCGCAGAACGGGTTCCCCTTGTACGTGAGGAGCGCGATGCGCAGCGGGCGCTCGCCCGCGCGGTCGGCGTCCCCGGTGCGGGGGCTTGCCTCTATGGCCTCAGCGGTCACTCGGGGCCCCCTTCATCACTGCGTTTCGCCGGAGCGTAACCGCTCGCGCTAATCTAGAACAAGTTCCAGACTTGTTCCTTCTTGAGCATGCTTTGATCACTCAAGGAGCATCGAATCTACCGGCAGGTAGTGCGACTGTAAGGGCCGGATCAGGTGATTCGCGCCACGGCGGGGCCCCTGCCATGCTGGGCCGCCGACGACCGTGGCGGAGAACCGGACAAACGGAACGGTACACATGACAGCGGAAGCCAAGGCGGCCACCACGGCCTCGCCTCCCCTGACGGAACGCCAGGAGGCGCGCCGCCGTCGCATCCTGCACGCGAGCGCCCAGCTGGCCAGCAGGGGCGGCTTCGACGCGGTCCAGATGCGTGAGGTGGCCGAGGCCGCGGGGGTCGCGCTCGGCACCCTGTACCGCTACTTCCCTTCCAAGATCCATCTCCTGGTCGCCACGATGCAGGACCAGCTCCAGCACATGCACAGCACGCTGCGCAAGCACCCGCCGTCCGGCGAGGCCTCGGCGGAGCGGGTGGCCGAAACCCTCATGCGGGCCTTCCGCGCGCTCCAGCGTGAGCCGCATCTGGCGGATGCGATGGTGCGGGCCCTGACCTTCGCGGACCGCTCGGTCAGCCCCGAGGTGGACACGGTCTCGCGGCAGACCACCGCGATCATTCTGGACGCGATGGGGCTCGACCGTCCGACGCCGGAGCAGCTTTCGGCCGTCCGGGTCATCGAGCACACCTGGCACTCGGCCCTGATCACCTGGCTCTCGGGCCGTGCGTCCATCGCCCAGGTCAAGATCGACATCGAGACGGTCTGCAAACTGATCGACCTGACGACCCCGCCGCACCCCAACACCCCCTGAGCCCCCCAGGGGCGCGAGGAACTGCGCGACCAGCCACGCACGGCCCGCGGCCCAACGCTCCGAGAACACCCGCGGCCCGGTGGGGGCCGAGCGCGCAGTTCCCCGCGCCCCTACAGGGCGTGCCCACCCCCAAAACGCCACCCAGCACTCAAACCCCCAGGGGCGCGGGGCCCCTTGCAACGCCACCCAGCACCCAGCCCCCCAGGGGCGCGGGGAACTGCGCGACCAGCCCCGCACGGCCCGCGGCCCAACGCTCCGAGAACACCCGCAGCCCGGCGGGGGCCGAGCGCGCAGTCCCCCGCGCCCCTACAGGGCGTGCCCACCCCCAAAACGCCACCCAGCACCCAACCCCCCAGGAACGCTGGCCCCCTTGCAACGCCACCCAGCACCCAGCCCCCCAGGGGCGCGAGGAACTGCGCGACCAGCCACGCACGGCCCGCGGCCCAACGCTCCGAGAACACCCCCGGCCCGGCGGGGGCCGAGCGCGCAGTTCCCCGCGCCCCTACAAGGGCAAGCCACCCCCAAAACGCCGCCCACACCCGGGGCACTGCGCGAGCAACCCCGCACGGCCCGCGGCCGACAGGCGGGGTGCCCAGGGGCACGGGGCCCTTGTAGCGCCGCCCATCCGCACCCCGCCCGGGACGGGGGGACGCGCCCCCCGGTGGGCGGGCGGGGTCGGGGCGGAGCCCAGGTGGGGAGGGGGGCCGGGGCCGGGGGCGCCCCCGCGGCATGCGCCCTCGCGGCGCGTACCGCGCCCCGCGTGCGCTGGTGCGCGCCCCCAGTGCCCCCCACCGATCTGTTCGCCCGGTCCATGTCAGGGGTAACCGCCGCCCAGAATCGTTGCGTGCCCACTGAAGGCGCCGGTGGCGATGGGACCAAAAGGAGCTGGAAACGTGATCCGGGTACTTCTCGTGCACGACGCGTGTCTTCTGCGATCGGCGCTGGCCGACCGCCTCACACGCGAGCCCGACCTGGAGGTCCACCACGCGGCGTGGCGCGGCGCCCCCGCGCTGGCGCGATTACTGAGCCCGGACGTCTGCGCGGCCGACCTGGACTGTTCGGAGTCCTACGGAATCGCACCGCTCGGCGAACTGACCGGCTGTCGCCCCGGCACCGGCAAGAGCCGGCTCCTGGTGCTGGCCGACGCCCACCGTCCGGGACCGCTGAAACGGGCCGCCGACGCCCAGGCCCGCGGCTATGTCGACAAGGGAGGCACACCCGAGCAGCTGGTGTTCGCGATAAGACAGGTGGCCGAAGGGAAACGCTTCGTCGACGACTCCCTCGGCTTCAGCTTTCTCAGGGCGGCCGAAATGCCGCTCACACGACGCGAGTTGAGTGTTCTATCCCTCGCCGCGGAGGGCGCCTCGGTCTCCGACATCGCGCTCCGGCTCCACCTGTCCAACGGCACCGTACGCAACTACATGGCGGCCATCACCCGCAAGACGGGGGCGCGCAACCGCGTCGACGCGATCAGGATCTCCCAGGGGGAGGGATGGGTGTGAGGGGGACGGGTGCGCGGGGCCGGCCCCTGTGAGGTCGCGGTAGAACGCGGAGCGGCCCAACAGCTCTTCGTGGGTGCCGAGTTCGGCGCGGGCCCCGTCCATCAGGAGTACGCGGTCCGCCCGCCGGGCCGACCCGGTGCGGTGGGCGACGATCACGAGGGTGCGCCCGGTGAACGCCCGCTCCGCGCGCGCCTCGGCGGCCGGATCCAGATGACAGGTCGCCTCGTCGAGCAGGACGAGCGGGGCGGGGGCCGCGTGGGCCCGGGCGAGCGCGATCAGCTGGCGCTCGGCGTCGGAGAGCCCCGCGGGGTCGAGCACGGCGTCGAGCCCGCCGAGCCGGGCCAGCAACGGTCCGGCGCCGACCGCGTCAGCCGAGGCCGCGAGCCGCTGGTCATCGGGTGGCCGGGGGCTGAAGTAGCCGATGTTCTCGCGCAGGGTGGCGGTGAAGACGTACGCCTCCTGCGGCACCAGCACCCGCTCGCAGCCCGTGGCCACCGTTCCGGCGTCCGGCCGCAGCACCCCGGCGATCAGGGCGAGCAGCGTCGACTTGCCGATGCCGCTCGGCCCGGCCACGGCCAGCCGCTCACCGGCCGGCACGGCCAGGTCGAGCCGGTCGATGACGGGGGCGGCCCCCGGCCCGTACGCGAAGACGACCTCGCTCAGCCGCACCGGCCACGCCCCGTCCGGATGCGGCAACTTCGCCGGGCGGTCCGCCTGCCCGGCGGTGAGCCTGCGCAGGACGACGGTCAGCCGGGCGCCCGACGCGCCGAGGCCGTGCACCAGCGCCTGGAGGGCGGGCAGCAGCGACTGGGTCAGGTAGGCGAGCGCGCCGGCCAGGCCGCCCGCGGTGACCCCGTGCCGCAGCAGCCAGGGCGCGGCGACCAGGAGCAGGACCAGGGGGAGCTGTCCGCCGATGCCCACGGCGAAGGTCCGCGCCACCCCCCAGTACGCCAGCGAGCGCGCCGCGCGGTACTCGTCGTCGATGCGGGCCCCGGCGCTCGCGGCGGCCCGCTCCTGGGCGCCCGATGCGGTGATGTCCCTCAACCCATGGGCGGTCAGGCCGAGTTCGGCGGCCAGGCGTTCGTCGGCGGCCAGAAATCGTTCCTGGCGGCGGGCCAGCGGCCCGAGTGTCACGGCGAAGACCACGAGCCCCACGGCCAGCGGGCCCCCGACCACGGCGAGCAGCACGGGCGCGAGGGCGAAGAGACCGAAGAGCGCTCCGGCGGCGGTGAACACGAAGGTGCGGGCGACCAGGACGAGCCCGGACAGGGTGTCGCGGGCCAGTTCGACCTGCTGGGTGAGGCGGGACAGGGCCGCGTCGTCGGCCTCGCGCAGCCCGCGCGTCACCACCGCCCGGACGAGTTCGTCCCGTACGGGCTCCACGAACGCGGCGACCGCGCCGTACACGCGGCGGGTGCCCACGGCGCCGACGAGCACCGCTGCGGCGGCCGCCGCGAGCCATCCGGTGCCGGTGGCGGCGCGGCCCGCGAGGAAGCCGTCGTCCAGGGCGCGGGCCAGGGCGAAGCCGAGGAGGAAGGTCTGGGCGGATTCGAGCAGCGACCATCCGGCAAGGCGCAGCAGCACCCGCTTGCGCCGCCCGAGCAGGCTCATCAGCACGACGCGTCGGCCTCCTCGAACACGGCCCGGTAGTCGGCGAGCCGGGTCAGTTCGCGGTGCGGCGCGACGGCGCGCGGGCGGCCGTCCTCCAGCCACACCACGAGATCGGCCCGGGCCGCCGTGGAGGCGCGCAGGGCGATGATCAGGTGTGTGCCGCCGCCGTGCAGCAGGGCCTTGGACACCTTGAGCTCGGTCGCCGAGTCGAGGCTCGATGTGGCGTCGTCCAGGATCAGCAGCCGTCCTTGATGGGCGAACGCCCGTGCCAGGCCGAGGCGTTGGTGCTCACCGCCGGAGAGCGGGGCGTCGGCGCAGGGCGTGTCGTACCCGGCGGGCATCCTGCGGATGAAGTCGTCGGCGCAGGCCGTGCGGGCCGCGGCCCGCACCGCCGCGGCCCCGGGGTCGTCGGCTCCGTAGGCGATGGTGGCGCCCACCGTGCCGCCGAGCAGGGCGGGCCTGGCGAAGGCGTAGCCGACGGCGCGGCGCAGTTCCGCCCGGGCGAGCCGGGGCAGCGGCACGCCGTCCAGGGCCACCGTCCCCGACTCGGGGTCGGCGAGACGGCCCGCGACGGCGGCGAGCGCCGACTTGCCGCTGCCGGAACGTCCGACGACGGCGACGACGGATCCGCCCGGAATGGTCAGGTCGACCCCGCGCAGCGGACCGTGGACCACGTCGCGCAGTATCAACTCGCCGGTGCCGGGCGGCAGTTGTGCGCTCCCGTACGTGGTGCGGGGGGCGCCGAGTACGTCCTGGAGGCGGGCCAGCGCGGTGCGGCCGCGGGTCAGGGTGTTGGCCATGCCGACCAGCGCGCCGGTGCCGGTGGCGAGCGCCGCGTAGCGCCAGGCGGCGAGGAGGCCGCCGACGCTCACATCGCCGTGCGCGACGCGCAGTCCGGCGACCGCGAGGACCGCGAGTTGGAGCAGCGGCAGGAGCACCGCGGCCTGGGCGGTGGAGCGGCCGAGGACCTCCCACATGCGGTGGCCCTGCCGGGAGAGTTCGGGCAGGGGGGCGAGGACGCGCTCCGTGTCGCGCTCGGGGTGCCCGGCGGCGGCGATCGTGCGGGCGCCGCGCACCGCTTCGAGCAGCCGGCCCGCGATCTCGCCCTGGGTGCGCAGGTAGCCGGCGCTGCTGGCGCCGGAGCCCCGTACGAACACCTTGAGGAGCAGGGCGAACAGGGGCATTCCGGCGAGCACGACGAGCGCGGTCGGCCAGTCCGTGAGGGCGAGTGCGACGAGGCCGCCGACCGGAGTGAGGATGGCCGCGAGGGCGCCGGCGAGGGAGACGGGTACGGTCGCGCCCTGCGCCGCGTTGCCGGCGATGCGGGCCACCAACTCGCCTTCCGAGCACACCTGTTGCGTACCGGCGTCCAGGACGTGGCCAAGGACGCGGCGCCGGAGCCAGGCGGCGCTGCGGGCGGTGGCGGTGGCGGTGACGGCCGATTCGAGGGCGCCGACGAGCACCGCCAGTACGGTGAGGGCGACGCAGAGGGCGATCCAGGGCCCGGCCTGTGTCTGCCGTCCGCCAAGGACCAGGTCGAGGGCGCGGCCGAGCGCCGCGGGCAGCGCGAGCCCGGCGCCGGCCGAGGCGCAGCTCAGGAGCAGGATCAGGGTGCCGGGGCCGGCGCTCTGCCGGACGGTCTCACGCAACAGCAAGGCGGCCTCCCGCGTGCGGCGGCCCCGGCCGGCGAGCGGTGCCGGGCGGGGCCGCGTCAATCACAGCTTCAGCGGATCAAGCAGTGATCACAGGCAGAGCGTCAGGCTGGCGACGCTGTCGCAGAGCAGCAGGCTGAGCGCGCTGCCGCCGCCGTGGCCGCCGTGGCCGCCGTCGCCCTCGTCGATGTCGAGCTCAACGTCGAGGTTCTGCAGGTCGAGAAGGGACATTGCATTCTCCTTTGTCGGCGATGTGCGGTGCCGTCCGTGGGGACGGGGTTGGTTCAGCCCCGGGTGGGGCCGTTCGTGGGGCCGCCCGGTGGGGCGGCGGGGGCGGGCGCCAGGAAGGGCAGGGCGACGGGCCGGTCGGCGAGGGCCGCGCCGAGCGCCAGGAGGCAGCCCGCGGTGCCGGTCGCGAGGTCCATCGAGAGCCGCATCATCTGGTCGCCGGGGAAGGCGAGGTGGCCTTGGTAGGGCAGCGCGAACCAAGCGAGGTAACGGATCTGCTCGTCGGTCCAGGCGCGCGGCGCCCCGGTCCTCGCCAGGTGGAGCACCATCCCGGCGCGCCCGTTGAACAGGCCGGGCTGCGCGTAGTACCGGGAGCGGGCGGCGGGCAGGATCTGCTCCCGCGCCGCGCGGAACGTTTCGTCGGGGCGGTGGGCGAGGAAGTCGTCGAGGACGGCGGCGATGCCGACGCTCCCCCCGCCGAGGTAGGGCAGGGTCCGGGTGGTGTCGTTGACGACCAGGGTGCCGGACGGGTTGGTGACGCAGCGGTCGAGATCGCGGCGCAGTTCCTCGGCGGCCCGGTCGAGCAGGGTGGGATCGCCCGTGGACTCGTACAGGCGCAGCAGGAAGAGTGCGGGTCCCGCGGCGCCGTGCAGCAGGCCCGCGCGGCGGCCCGTGACGGCGCGCCCGCGCAGCAACTCGGCCGCCTCCCAGGCCTGTTCCTTGTAGCCGAGGTGGTCCAGTACGAGGCCGAGTCCGGCGAGACCGCCGTGCAGTTCGGGCGCGAGGCGCTGCCAGTTCTCGGCGAGGACGGCCGCGATGAGCTCGTGGGCCCGTTCGCTGTGCCCGAGCCGGTCCAGGACGAAGGCGACTCCGGCGAGCCCGTCGTACAGGCCGAGCGGGGTGCCCGACGGCGGCGGCGCGGTGTGCGCGAGCAGCCACTCCTCGCCCTCGCGATGGCGTGCGGCGCCGGTCTCGGCGAGCGCGTACAGCACTCCGGCGGCGCCGTGGGCGAGGCCGAGGCCGCCGCCCTCGGTGAACTGGGCGATGTCGCCCGGGAAGAGCCGGTCGTCACGCTCGGGGGTCGCGGAGGCGAGGATGGCGCGCACCATGGAGTCGCGGCTCGCGGGCCAGTCGCCCGGCTCGACGAGCGCGCGCCGGCCGGCGCCGGGCGCGCTCTCCCCCTCGATCACCCCGACCGCCTCTTCGAGGTAGCCGGCGGGCAGGTCGGGGAACTGGGAGGCCGCGATCTCGGCGAGGTGGGCGGCCTTGGTCCGGTCGATCACCAGCAGGCTCGTCATCGGTACGAACAGCGCGATGCGCAGGCAGGCCAGCGCGTAGCGGTCCACGTCGAAGCCCTTGCGGTCGAGCGGCGCGATGAAGCCGGGGTGCGCCATGGACTGGCCGCGGTGGTCGTCGACGGGCAGCGCGGCCTCGAAGTCGAGGAGCCGTACGCCCTGTTCGTCGGGGTCGACCATGATGTTGAACAGGTGCAGGTCGTTGAAGACGATGCCGCGGCTGTGCACGGCGGCCACCGCGTCCTCGGTCGACGCGACGATGCGCAGGGCCCACCGGGTGTATGCGGCCACCGCCTCGGGGTCCGGTTCGACGCCGATCAGCGGGTGGCGGTGGGCGAAGAAGGAGTTGAGGGAGCGCCCTTCGAGGAAGTCCATGACGAGGAAGCGGTGCTCGCCGAGGGTGAACCAGTCGCGCACGGCGGGTGCGACGCCGGTCCCGGCGACCCGTTCCAGGGCGGCTCTTTCCCGTTCGAGGCGGGTCACGGCGTCGGCGCCGTCCGCGGCGAGCCCGGCGTGGGGCCTGGCCTCCTTGAGGACGACCTTCTCGCCGGTGCGGGTGTCGGTCCCGGCGTAGACGCCGCCCCCGTTGGAGAAGTGCAGGGCGCGCTCGATGCGGTAGGGCAGATCGCCGGTGCCGGTCGCGTTGCGGGCGGCGAGGTGGGGCGCGAGGAAGCCGGGCAGGGCGACCCAGTCCGGCAGGTGGAAGACGGGGTCGCGGCGGTCGGGCACGAGCGTCCCGTCGGCGTTCTCGATCGCGGTGACCAGGGTGCCGTTCTCGTCGACGCAGTGGCGCTTGGTGAAGCCGCCGTAGCGGACGTAGAGCGGGCCCTGGCCCCAGCGCAGATCGCTGAGGATGTACGGGCCCGGCTCACCGGCGAGCAGGGCGCCCAACTCCTCCAGTATGGAGCGGAACTGGTCCTCGTCGGCCGGGTAGATCGTGGCGAACTTCCCGCTGGAGCCGCGGCCTGCGTACTTGGAGTTGCGCAGATGCAGGGGCCGGCGTCCGGGCACGAACTTGAACGGGACGGTCCGCGGGACGCAGTAGTCCCACACCAGCTCCGCGATCTTCTCGGCGTTGTCCAGACAGGCGGAGACGTGGATCTTCCAGCCCTGCTGCGGAAGGGCTCTGCGCCCCGGTATGTCCTCCGGGCTGAAGTGCAGCCAGTCACCGGCGAGTTGGGAGGTCCATCCGTCGGGTGCGGTGCGCTGCGCGGTCTCGAAGAGCGGCACACGGGCACCGGTGCGCGAGGAGGCCAAGCGGTCCGGGGTCTCGTAGAAATTCCTGTCCGCCAGACAGAAGACCTCGTACCGCTTGTCCATCGTGCCTCCCCCTCGATGTCATCACATCGAGTTGGCTGCTCCCCCTCGACGGCGTGGCCACGACTTTTCCACGGCGCCGAAGGGGCGGAACAGTCACGCCTGTCATCAGGTCACCATGCGCTACGCATGGATCAACCTGTGTTCGCAGGGATCGAACAGAAGGGCTAGGGGGTGTCTGGTGGATCAGGGTCGGTCAGGGTGCGGCGCCTGGTGCGGTGCATCGCAAGGCGCCGGAACGTCGTGATAGCGGAGCTAT